>DASQOL010000063.1:0-56214 GCA_035644475.1 Gammaproteobacteria bacterium
GCTTGGCCGGCGCCGAAGCCGAGCTTGTTGGTGATGGCGACGGACTCGTCGACGAGCATCCTCAGTCCCTGCTCATAGGGCACTCCGCCCGGCACGGTGGGGTCGAGCCGCCTCGGGTAGATGATCTCGACGCGCAGTGGCGGCACGGCGGATACGCCCTGCCATTTCTGCAGCAGATCGTCGAGCGCGCGCGGGTCCGCGGGCTCCGTCGTCGCGCCCTTGAACTCGACGAGCCCGACCGGCGTGCCGATCTTCAACATGCCCCGGAACCGGTCCGCGTTGTCTTCCTGAGCGGCCGCGAGCACCTGGACGAACTCCTGCTGGTGGTCCGCACCGTAGAAGTACACGGCGAGCAACGTGTTCTTCACCTGCGGGCGCGCTGCGGTGGCCAGAATGACCACGCCGTCCGCACCGGCCGCGTTGAGCGCGTCGGGCACCCGCGCGAGGACCTGGAAATCACGCGCGATGCCCGGCTGCGGCAACGGTTCGATCACGTCGGCCAGCGATTCGAGGCGCTCCGCCGCGAGACGCTCACCTTCGCCGGCCGCGACGCCGCTGCTCGCGATCAAGCCTCCGGCGAGCGGGCCCGCGTCGTCGCCGACGTCCTGCCGCCAGCTCGCTTGCACCTGCGAGTGCGGCGACAGCACCGCATGGATGCCGGCGCCGAATTCCACGAGCTGTACGAAGTCGAGCGCCGGCAGCTTCGCGTTCGCGGCCGTGCGCTCCAACAGCCTGCGCAGATCGGCGACCCTCTGATCGCCGTCTAGCTGCGCGCGATAGAGCGCGTAGGTGCGCGTCGCGATCGGCACGACGGGCTTGTCGAGCTCGCACTTCTTCTCGCGGCGGCGGTGGAACAAAACCCAGTCGAGCGTTGCGAAAACGTTGAGCGCGCTGGTGTCGGGCGGCGGCGCAGGGAACAGCCGCTGTGCGCCGAGATCGGCGAACTTCGGGCTCCCGAGCGCCACGGCAATGCTGCGCAGGGCCCGGATCGAATCCTCGTGAGCCGGATGCTGCGGCTCGCGGACGTTCGCGTTGATCGATTGCCACGCGCGGAACATCTGCCGCCGGACGGTCTTGGCCGCGATCGCCTGACGCAACGCGATGCTCGCCGGTACCACGAACTCGACGAGGCCGAGCGCTTCCGCCTTCTCCGCGGCGGTCCACTTCCGCTCGATCTCGACGTCGTCCACAGCGGGTTGCAGGAACGACCAATTGGGCCCGAGGATCTTGTATGCCCAGCCGAAGGGCCCCGTCGTTCGCTGGACCTCCACGGGCTCGGAGAGGTAGAGACTAAAGTTTCCCTGGTCGCCGCTGTCGGCGGTCGCGCTGCCCGTGAGCCCAGCCACGCGCATCGAGAGCGTGAGCTCCCCGGACAGCGTGCCGCGGACCTCGACGAGGTCCGAGCGCGCCGCAACACTGTCGACGCTGAGCTCGCCGGTGAACGTGGCGCGCAGCAGCGTCGTCACCAGGCCGCGCACCGTCACGGCAGCGAGCTCGCGCGCCCCCACCGTCTTCTGCGGCGGCAGCTGCAGAGTCATCAGCAGGAAACACTCCGCCTTGACGGCCGTCGAGCGGCCGCGCGCGAGCTCCGCGGGGTCGTCGGCCATCGTGAGCGACAGCCACACGGCCGAGCGCCGGTCCACGTCGCGCTCCGCGAGCGCGGGCTCGGCGCGCACCATGCCCGCCAGCGTGCGCGGAAGAACGGAAGCGCTCCGCAATGTGCGCGTCGTGGTTTCGATCGTGGCGCCCGTGGCGGCCGCCTCCGCGGCGGTGAGGGGGGCCGGCGCCGTCTCCGCCTTCGGCAGCTCGACGCTCCCGGTCTTCGTGACGCCCGCGTAGTAGAACTGCAAGCCGCCCGTCCCGGCCTCGGCCCGCGCCGCACCGTTGTACTCGAACGTGTCCGGCGCCTTGCCCTCGGCCCGCCCGAGCATGGCGAGATAGTGTGTCCACGCTTCGCGTCCGTCGGCGGTGCGCTTGTCGCGGAGCTCGGCCGCGAGCTGCGTCGCGAGAGCGAGCAGCTCTAGGTTCTCCGGAATCAAGTTGAGCCGCATTTCGTAGAAGCGACCGGTCTCGGACCGATCCCGCGCGATCGTGCCGTTCGGCACGAGCACGTCGACGTGAGGGCAGTTGTTCGGATCGTCGAGCCCCTGGAGCAGCGAGATCCGCTCCATGTGCTGCGCCTCCTCGAGCGCATGCGGAACGAAATCGGGCCGCACCACGCAGAAGCGCAGGTCGACGCCCTCTCCCATGAGCCGCCGCACTTGTGAGTTGACGCTGAGCGTGTTGCCGGGAATCACCGGGAGGTAACCGGCGCTCGGCGTCTCGACGATCCCGAGTCGAATCAGCAGCCGGTTCTGCGGAAGCAGCGCGAGCTGCTCGCTCGCCTTCTGGAGGCGCGCGTCGAACGCCGCCAGCTGAGCCTTGTTCTGAAACAGCTCCGGCGCCGCCCCTTCCTCGAGCACGCTCTCGCGCACCTTCTTCGACACCTTCTGAAGGCGCGACGTGGTCTGCTCGTAGAAGGCGCTGAGCGCCTTGAAGTGCTTTGCCGCCTCCCCCACCAGCTCCTTGGCCTCCGCGCACGGATCGTCCGCGACCGCGTCCGGCGGCGCGTCGGCAAAGCGGTGATGAAGATGACACTGGAACTGGAGTATCTGTGCGACGTAGACGTCCCAGGGCCGCATCGCCATGCGCCACTGCCAATAGCGGCGCGGCGAGGTCTCGATGAGCTCGCGCCGGGCGATCCAGTCGTCGAGAAACAGCGCGCTATTACCGTCGCGCACCAGCACGCCGAGCGCGACGTCGTTGCCGCCGACGCCAACGGCGCCGTTGCACCACGTGGTGGAAGCAAGCCCCGCGCGCGAGATCAGATCGCCCACCCGCTTCGCCTCGTCGGCGTAGAAGGCCGACGCGATCAGCGAGCGCAGGTGCGTGCGGTCCAGCTTCACCGCCGTCGACTGCGCGAGCGGCGTGCCCAGCAGCAAAGGAAGCGCGCGCAGCACCACGCCCTCGATCCGATACGGCCGATCGGTGCTGGTGACGCAGGCTTCCTCGCAAAGCTTGCCGTACACGTCCTCCTCGCCGCACAGCGCTTCCGCGTGCGAGATCGTGATCAGATACCAGTCGCGGCCCGCGACGGCGGTCGTCGGCGCCGCGCTCACCACCTCGCAGTTCGCGAATCCGCCGGTAGACTTGAGCGTCGAGGACTGCAGCAGCTTGAAGAGCTCGCGAGACTTCGCGATCAGCTCCGCTATCGAGACGCGCTGCTCCTGACCGAGCAGCAACACCCGGCCGCGCGGATCGATCGCGAGACCCGGGCTCAAGGTCAGCTGGTCGCCGCCGCCGAGCGACAGATCGAAGCCGTTCACGAGGCCGAAGCCGTTGGCCTGGTTCGAGAGCTGCGTCAACTGGCGCAGGTACTCCTGCTCCGCCTGCAAGTCCTGCGCACGCAGGAACTTGCCGTCGAAGTAGTTGAGCCTCGTGAGCGGCGTCTGCGCCGGAATGATCGTGAGGCCCGTCTGCTGTCCGACCAGAACGAGCGGCGTGTTGGCGTCGAGTTTGGTGATTGCCATGATGTGCTCCGCTGCCTCTAGGAAACCTTGCGCATATAGACGAAGTCCCGGCCGTTGTAGGCGATCGCGGCCGGATCGCCCGTAGCGCCGGCCAGCGGCACCAGATCGGCGCCGAGCAGCGGGCTGTCGCCCGTGCCGAACGCAATCACTCGCTGCAACTCGCCGCCGAGCGCCTCGTCGAGCGTCAGCGTGGTCGTCTTCGTCGCGGCGTCGTATTCGGCCTCGTCGATGGTCGCGCGCTGCCAGCCGGTGGCGTCGTCGAAGCTGCTCACGGCGAAAGCAGCCGGCCGCACGCTCGCCTCGTGCAGGTCGCGATCTACGGTGAACGAGATCTCGACGCCGTTCACGGCCACGCTCGCGCGGTCGATGCGCGGTCCGCCGGCGTCGGCGAGAGGACTCGCTGGGTTGTGCAGGCACGCGCACAACAATTCCTGAATGGTGCGCGTCGCGACGTGCGAGGGACGCACGTCGTTGCTTACCGTGCCGCCGCTCGCGGTCCAGCCGTCGCCCGTCTTCTCGAGCACGATGCCGCGCAACTCGGCGAGCACCACAGGCTCGCGTTCGGGCGTCGGGAAGAGCAGCGCCTCGCCGGTGTCGGGATCGGTCGCGGGCGCGAGCGCGATCTCGTCGGCGGCGGCCGTGCGGCGGAACAGGTCGAGCCACGCCTGACGTTGCTGCTCGCGCGGCAACGCGGCCACGGCTGCGCGCGCGTCGAGGATCTCCTGATCGCCGGGCTCGACGGTGCCGTCTTCGAGAGTTCGCGCGACGTCGAGACCGAACAGCACGCGCAAACCGTGGTAGGGCGGCGGAGGGGGTTGCGGCGCGCGTCCCGGCACGAGCCTGAGCTCGACGGTCTCGAACACGCGCGAGTAGGCCGTGTCCGTGCGGGCGGCGTCGCAAGGCTCGCTCAGAGCCGGCACCTGGCGCGTCAAGCAAGCCTTGTGCGCGATCGTCACGTACGCGTCGAACCTGACCTCGTCGCCTTCCGCCTCGACGCTGAAATCAGCGTCTTCGCGATGCTCCGCGAACCACGCGCCGAGCGCCACGCAGGCCTCCGCCTCGAGGCGCAGCTCGTGACCCGCACCGTCAAGAGCGAACCCGGGCCGCACGCGGACCTCGGACTTCGGCGTGTCGAGCCGAACCTCGAGGCCCCATACGACGCCTTCGCGATGCAGCCACGCGTTGTGCAGCCTGATCTTGCCGCGGTGATAGGCCTGCTCGGTCGAGAAGTCGTCGACGCCGAGCAACATGCCGAAGTGGTAGTTGAGCCCGAGAAACGGACTGATCGGTGTCAGCGTTCGCTCGCCGTCTTCCAGGCACGCGGCGCTGTCGGGTGTGTTCGCCATGCTGAGGTCCTCGTCGGTCGGTCTGTTAGTTGTCGCCGCGCAGCGCCACGAAGCCGGTGCGCTCGACATTCGCGGCGGCGACGTCGGCGGCGACCGCATCCGCGGCCGCCGTTCCCTGCAACGCGCGCAGCACGAATGCCTCCTCGTCCGCTTCCGTGAGTGCCTCGATCAATGCGGTTTCGGCGGCTGCAACGTCCGCGACCAGGGTGCCCGGTCCGCCGTCGAGCTCATCGAGCGTCGCAGCCGCCGCGTCGAAGTCGACGAGATCGCGCCACGCGGAATCCGGGACGGCGGCGGCCCATTCCTTGATCGTCTGCCGCGCCGCCGCGTCGAAGTCCGTTTCCTTGTCCTGCAGCTCGTCGCTTGCGTCGTCCAACGCCTTCTTAGCCTTGGCGAGATCGGTGGTCGCGTCGGCTAGCGCCGCCGTCACTCCGTCGGGCCCGTCGGTCGCGAGCACTGCGACGCCCTCGAGGTCATAGTCGGCGCGCGCCTTCTCGAAGGCGTCGCGCGCGGTGTCGCGCTCGCCTTCGAGCGTCGCCGCGGCCTCGCGCGCCGCCTTGCGGGCCGCGTCGTCGATCGCGGCGTGCTCCTCGGCGGTCAGCGGCGGGTTGTCTGTGGACGCGACCCGCGCGAGCGCGGCTTCGGCCGCGACGACGCGGCTCGGCCCGCGCGCGACGAAGTCGAAGAGCTCGGCGTCCTTCTCGGCCAACACGCGCGCGGCCGCCTCGATCCGGTCGGCCGCCCTGCCCCCGGCAAAGTGCGCGTCGACGAGCTCCACGACGCCTGCGGCGGTCTGGCGCGCCCGCTTCACACGGTTCAGCGCCGTGGCGGCTCTGTCGCGCGCGCGGTCGCGCAACGCGGCCGGGAAATCGATCTCGACCCGTTGCTTCGCGGCGGCGAACTGCGGGCTTGCGAGCGCGCCCGTCGCGCGCACCGCAACGTCGGCGACGGGCGACTCCGCCATCGATTGCGTCGCGGCAGCGCGCTTGTCGTGCGCCGCGCGCACGGACTCGATGTCCGCGTCCGCCGCGGCCAGCGCGGCGTCCGCGTCGCGCAGACGCGCGCGCGCCTGCTCGAGCGCCACGCGCGCCTGCGCCACGGCCACCGTGGCGGCGACCACCGCACCCGACGCGGTGCGATGCGCGATCGTCTCCGTTCGCAACCGCACAAGAATCGGGGCGGCGTCGGCCGGCGTTGCGATCGCGGCGAGCGCGGCGCGATCGGCTGCAATTGCGTCGTTCTGTGCCTTGACCGCGCGGCTGCCCGTCTCGAGCGCGTTTTGACCGCTCGTGAGCGCGTTCTGAGCCGTGAGCAGCGCATCTTGCGCGGCGGTCTTCTCCGCTTGCGCAGCCGCGACCCGTTGCGCGGCAAGCTCCAATAACGTCGTCGTCGCCATGATCCTGCTCCTTATCGATATCGCTGCGTAGCCCGAGCGCCGGCGCCCGGGGCTCACGAGACCGTCCCCGCCGGGGCGCCCGGAAATGCGCGCCCGGCCTTCTCGTACTCGCGCCGCACGGCCCGCACCAAGTGCTGGCGCGTAATGTCGGTGCCATCGGCGGCCGCGAGGAACGCCGCGGACACCGCGGCGTTGCGCACGACGCCGCCCGTCACGGGGTACAGCGCGGCGAGCTCGAGAAGATTCACATCCGGTGCGAGGGGCGCGCCCGACGGAATGTGCGTTCGCCACAAACGGTGCCGCTGCTGCCGATCCGGCTCGTCGAACTCGATCGCGAACTCGAGCCGGCGCGTGAACGCGGTGTCAATGTTCTGGCGCAGATTCGTGGCGAGGATCGCGAGCCCCTCGAAACGCTCGAGCCGCTGCAGCAGGTACGCCGTTTCGAGGTTGGCGTAGCGATCGTGAGCGTCGGACACCTCCGTGCGCTTGCCGAACAAGGCGTCGGCCTCGTCGAAGAACAGCACCGCCTGCGCGCGCTCCGCGCTATCGAACACCGTCGATAGGTTCTTCTCCGTCTCGCCGATCCACTTGGAGACGACGCGCGAGAGATCGACCACGAGCAGGTCGACGGCGAGCGCGTGCGCCATCACCTCCGCCGACAGTGTCTTGCCGGTGCCCGGCGAGCCGGAGAACAGCATGCGCACGCCGCGCGACCCGGTGCGTCCCTTCAGGAAACCCCACTCGTCGAGCACCCGCAGCTGATTCTGCAGGCGGTTCACTGCCTCGCGCAGTTGCTCGAGACGCGTGGCCGGCAACACGAGGTCGTCCCATCCGGCCGCCGGCTTCACCAACTTGATCGAGCCCGACAAATGCAACGAGGCGCGCGAGCGCATGCCCAGCAGGAAGTCGTCGAGAGTCGGGCCGCGCCGTTCGATGCGCTCGAGCGCCCGCAAATCCGTCGCGATTTGGTCGGCGCTCGCGGGCTCCATCGGGAAGCGGGCCGCCAAGAACGCCGCGTGCGAGCTCATGCCCGGTAAGATTCGCTCCCACATCGAGCGGCGCGCCGGCGCGTCGAGCGGCTCGGCGGGCAACGCGATCAGCGGCCGCGGCGCGTTCCAGCGCATCTGACCGCTGCGCGTGCAGAGCACGACCGTGTCGGGCATCGTCCACAGGGCGCCCGCCGCCGCGGTCTGCGGGCCGGCCGTTTCGCTTTCGGGCAGCGACACGACAGGCACGCTGCCGCTCACCACGGCGTGAATCTGGATCAGCTGCTGCTGTGAAGCATCGGGCGCGGCCGCGCAGAGGATGCCGACGGCCTTGCGCTCGGCGCGCGCGACGAGCGCCAAGGCACGCCACATCAGCGCGTCGTCGCTCTCGCCGCTCACCAGGATCGTCGCCGAGAGACGCTCGCGAAGCGCCGTCAGCGCGCGCACCGACGCGGGCTTCGCAAGCCACGCCTCGAGGCCGTGCGCGCCCGACGGCTGCCGCGGCCAAATCTCGATCCCCGACGGCCAACGCTCGACACCGTGCAGCGCCGCCCAAAGCGATCTGGGTAGACACAGCGAGCGCTCGAAGAACGGCGCCTCGCCCTCGAGCCGCAGTATGCCGCGCGTCACGGCCGCGCCGCCGGTCAGCAGGTCCCGCAGGCGGTGGCGCTCGTGCTCCTGCACAAGCAGCCTCGCCGCGAGCCCGACGGTCGCCCACGGCTCGTTGCGGGGATGCAGCGCGCGCAACAGGGCCGCATAGCCTTCGTGCTCGTCGGGCAATCCGGCGAGAACGAGCAACGCGGCCTCGAGCTGCCGCAGACCGAAGCCCGCGACCAACCGATCGAGCGGCAGCGGCGGCGCATCCGTCGCCTGCTCGCGCACGGCTTCGGCGGCGCGCGCCTCCGCCGCGCCGACCGAACGGGCGCGCAAGAACGCGGCGCCGTCCGCCAAGGCGCCGTCGGCGCCGGGCAGCGTCGACTCGAGCAGGCGCAGAAGCTTCGCGGCCATGAGGCCCGTCTCGACGCGCATGCATTCCGCGACGAGCTCGCTACTCATAGACGTACCTCACGACCGCGCCGAGCCAGGGCAGCCAATCGGGGTTGCGATCGAGGCCGCAGCGGCGAATGGCGATCGACACGTCCGCGAGCCGGAAGCGCACTTCGATCCACCCCGGGTCGAACCGGATGCGGGCGGCGCGCCGGCAGATCGTGTGAAGCAGCAGATCCTGTGCGAGCTCGAGCCGCGGCGCCAGACCGAGCGACCCGGGGTGTGTCGCGGCGCCGACGTCGCCGAGCCGCTCGCGCAGCGCGACGACAAGCGTGTCGCCGAGATGCGCGAGCGCGTCCTGCTCGGCGACCGTCGGCGCCTCTGAGCCAAGCAGCGGGGGCGCAGCGCTGGCCGCGACGCCCGCAAACGCGAGCGCGGCCGGGTCATCCAGCGGGATCGGCGCGAGCAACGTCGCGAGCCGATGCAACGTCCACGGTAGACCTCGCGATTGCAGCGCATCGTCGGTGGTCGCGAGCTCGAGCACACCGCTCGGCTCGACGAGCGGCAGCAGCAGCAGCAGTCCGCCCCATCCGGTCGTTGCGCCCGCATCGTCCGCCGCGTCGACGGCTGATGCCACCGGCTCCGCCGAGCGGCCGCGAAGCGCGGGCGCGGCGCCGTCGACGGGCTGCGGCGGGCCGTCACTCGCACCGGCGACCGTCAGCCGCGCCTCGGTCGGGTCGCGTTGCGGTGCGTCGGCGTCCGTCGGCGCCGTGCTCGGCGCGGGAGGCCGGCGCGCTAGTTGCTCACGCCCGGCCGGCTGGTTCGGCGCGGGCGCCGCGACGGAGCGCGCCGCGCGCAGTCGGCGCGCGCCGGCAACGACGATGCGACGAGCGTCGCGGCCGCGCAGGACCGCCGGCTCCGCGCCCAACAGCACGAGCACGGCGGCTGCTTCGCCTGCACCCGGCGGCGCGTGGGTGGCGATTGCGGGCGCGAGCGGCGACGCGGCGAGCGCTCGCGCCGCCTGCCGTTCGACTTGTTCGGTCTCCGCGTCCGACGCCGAAGCGGCGGCGCCGAGCAACTCGCGCGGCGCACCCGCAGCCGCGAGCGCGGCGAGCGCGAGCGCCACGACCTGAGGTTCGTTGAGGCGCGCCGCGAGCGGGGCGAGCGCGCCGCGCGCCGCGAGCACCGCAAGCACCGGCACAACGGCCGTTTCGTGGCAGGTCAGCGTATCCACGAGCGCCTCGATCGCCTGAGCCGCGTCGACGTGCTCCTCGCGCCACTCGCGGAGCTGCCGCCAAGCCCACTCGCGCGAGCGGTCGCCACGCTGCACGCTCACCGCGATGTCCACGAGGGCATGCAAGCGCGACCGATAGCGCACGACATCGGGGCCGCCGCGCGCGAGCATCCGCCGAACCTCCTCAATCCAGGTGAGGGAGAGATCGGCCGCCCACTGCGCATCGGAGCGGCCGGGCTGCAGGCGGTTGCGCGTGTGCAGCCTGCGGATGCAGATGTCCTCGTCGAGCCCGATGCCGTGCGCATGGAACGCGACCTCCAGGCCGTCGTCGAGCACGGCCGCGAACGCGACGTCAACGCGTTCGCGCAGCGCGGCGGCTCCGGCCCCACGAATCTCGGTGCGGCGGCGCAGATGCTGGATGCTCACGGCGTTCATTCGTTTCAACCGACTCGGCTGTCGGAGCCGCTTCCCAACGCGCCCGGCAAACGCGTCGCTCCCGGGCGAATCCCAGGCTGCGCGCGACCGACTACCGCGCCCCGGCCGAGCGCGCTGCCGCCGACCTGCAGCTGCGAGAAGCCGCCGCCGCGGCCGATCGCGGAGCTCAGCCCCACGTGCAATCCGCGGCCCACGCGCATACCGCTACCGATCGTGCAAAGGTCGTAGAGCGTGTGCGCGGGCCGATGCTTGTCGAGCAGGTCGCCGAGCATCGCGACGTCTTCCTCGCGCAAAGCGCTCGGCACGAGCACGGTGAAGCGATGCGCGTGAGTCGCGAACGCGTCTGCGGCGGTCGTCTCGAGCGGCGTCGTCCCAACCGTGCCCACGGCGCCGCCGACGCGGAAACCCGCGCCGAGAATGGCATTCGAAGACTGCGGCGCCTCTCCGCCGACGCTTCCGCCGCCGCGCAGTCGATACTTCTCGATGATGATCGGCCGCACGCCCGCGGCGATCTCGATGAATCGCGACAATCCCGCGATCGTCCCGCGTGTCTTGAAGAGACCGATGGCTTCGGCGATCGCGGTCCGCTTCGCCATCTCGCTCCAGCGCTCGTCGAGCGGCATCCCGAGGCAGCTCGCGAGCCACGGCAGCGCGTCGGTCTGAACGGCGAACGGATCGAGCAGCACGTGGCGGCGTCGGGCTCGCTCGTCCATTTCGCCGAGCTGGCCCGCGAACATCGCGAGATAGCGCCGCAGGAAGCTCGCCGCGGCGGTGTCGGTCGACAGCGTGCGCGGAAGCCGCTGTAGGTAGTCGTGGCCCGGGTGCTCGGCGCGCAACGCGCGAATCCGCGGGGTCGCCACGCTGTTGCCGGCGAGCTCGAGCAGCACCCACAAGTAGCGGCCCGGGTTCGCCATGATCGGCGCCTCGTAGGTCACGAACTCGTCGTCGGCTCGACGGCGCAACCACGCGAGCTCCGAGCCGGGCCTCCGATGCAACGGTCGCGCGGGGCCGGCGGCGTCGACCATCCACTTCGCGGGCAGCGGCGGAGAGAGCTCGGGGTGCCCGATCACGAGGCTCTGCGCGTTGACGGGCGGCGTGCGTGGCACGAGCCCCGAGTCGGGAGGCTCGTCGGTCGCGATGCAGCGCACGCTCACAGTGGAATCGCGGGGAATACACCCGTCGACGAACAGTCGTCCCCAGGACGTCTGGAACTCGCCGCTATCGAGGCGAAAACCGATGACTTCGCCGCGGCGCGCGTAGCGCGGTTTGGCGGCAACGGCATACCGCAGCCCGTGCGCCGTCCAGTACGCGATACGTTGATCCGGTGTGCGCACGATGCCGCGGCCGTCGTAGCTGCGCGCCGTGAGCGGCAAGATCGAGACGGCGGCGCCGCTCGGCAGCTCGACGCGCGCGAAGTCTTCGCCGCCGCGGCGCGAGATCACGAGCGCCGATTGCGCGGCATCGCGCGGGCGATAGTTTTCGATGTCGCTCGCGTGGGCGCAAACGTCGCGGTCGACGACGACGGCACCGGTTCGCGCGTCGAGCACCTGGCTGGTCGCCGTGCCGGCGGCGTTCAGCACGAGCACGCGGCTGCCCTCCCAGATCGACAGTCGCGACGGCTCGGTCACCGCCGCGGCGAGCGGTTGCCGTCGAGGGCTCGCTCGCGCACCGAGCTTGTAGAGGGCGGTCGGGTTCGCGAGCAGTACGTACGCATGCTCGCCGTCGCACGCCAGGTCGACGGGCTCGCCCGGCAGTGGAACACGCCGCAACAGGCGCCGCGACCAAAGATCGAAGACCACGACTTCGCGCCCGCCGCTCGCGGCAATGAATAGACGCTCCTCGGCGTCGACCGCGAGCGCGCGCGGCGTGCGCAACAGATACGCCGCGCTCGCGTCGCTGAACGCGAAGTCGCCCGCGAGCGGCGTGCGAGCACCGCCGAACAGACGCAGCGGCTCCGGCGAGCCTTGCGGCCGGAGCGGATCCTCGGCCGACCACAGGATGCGTTCGACGTCGCCTTGCTCCGGCAAGCTGCGATACAGCCGGCAGCTCGCGTCGAACGCCAGTCCGGCGCCGCTCTGCGGCTCGGCTGGCGTCGCATCGGCCGGCGGCGTCTCCCACGCCAATTGCGCGTCACCGTCGACGAGCGCCGTGTCGATGAACGCCGCGCGCTGCCACTGGTCCGCGCCGCGGACGAGAGCGAACCGCGGCGTGGCGGGCATGCTCTAGCACTCCTCGCGAAGCACGGGCACCGGAACCGGCGTCGTCGTCGCGGGCGGCGTGAGAGCCGAGCCCGGCGGCGGCGCAGTCGTGCCCTCGACCACCACGATCTCGGTAACCTCCACGACCTCGTAGGGCGCGAGGTTGACCGTGCCCGGCACCCACGCATCGCTCCTTGCGTCCCAGCCGGCAACTTCGAGCTGCTCGAGGAACTCCACTCCCTCGACTTGCAACGCCGCCGCCTGGAGCTCGGGGCCGTAGACTCGGCGGCCGAGCGGCCAGCCGGATCCGCTCGGACCGTAGGGCGGCAGCGGCGCGAGATACTGGCGCAGCACGAGCTCGACCCAGCGCCGCACGGCTTCGGCCCCGTAACCCGGCTTCACCTCGAGCGCCACCGACACCGCGACTTTGCGATACGTCGGCGGAATCACGTAGAGCTCCGTCGTGACGAGACGACGTTCGTCGAGCCAGGCACACACGGTCCTCAGCAAGTTGGCGTCGGGCAGCGGCGCATCCGGGTGAAGCGCGTCCTCCTTCGGCCAGACGACGACGGTGACGATCCCCGGCTTCTCCGATTCGCGCGTCGGCGGATAGAAACGCGGGAGGCATTCGGCGCGGCCGACTTGGGCGCCCGGCGCTTGCAGCGCAAGCTCCCTGAAATCGTCGGCGGTCACCGCGCGGTCGCGGCGGCGCAGCTCACCCGGGATCCGCTCGAGCGCGGCCTCGATCGTTTCCTGCTCCGCGCCGCCGATCGCCGCGAGCGGGTTCGCGACCTTGAGGCCGCCGACGGAGATCTTGCTGATCGCCCGCGCAGGCACGTTGCCCTGCGCGCCGCCGCCGTAGCGATACGACAGCGCGCGAATGCGTTCGCCGATCTGCGGCGGGCGGCCTCGCTCCCCGTCGCCGAAGCGCACAGTGCCGGCTTCAGCGTCGAGGCCGAAGTGCCGCGAGTCGGGACCGCTTGCGTCGAAATCCGCGACCTCGGTCCAAGAAGTCCAGCCGCCGGCCTCCTCCACCTGGAGCTCGAGACTGGCGGGCAGCACCTGCGAATGCGCGAGCGCGTACTCGCGGCCGGGCTGCCCGTCACCCGTGCCGAGGAACTCGGGCCGCGCGCTCCTCTCTTGGCACGCTTCCGCTGCATTGACGATCACGAGCTTCACGCGCGGCAAGCTGCTCGCGTCGGTGCGAAACGCGCGCAGCCAGAACAGCACTCGCGCACTCGTCTCGTCGTCGAGCGCGGGCGAGAAGTCGCCCGTGCCCGCGAGGTCGGCGTCGACCAGCGGCGGGCCGACGTCCGCCAGATCGCCCGGCAGCTTGAGCTGCACCATGCCGAGCTGAGTGAGACCCCGCGTCGTGTCGCCGACCAGCCTCAACCGGCGGTACACGGGCTCGCCGCCGCGCAGCGTGCGCAACGAGATCTGCCACTCGACGCCGGGCCCGCCCGACGTCACGCCGGCGCCGGGGCAGGCGCGGACGTCGTCCATGGTCGCGACGACCGGATCGGGCACGAACCCGATCGTGAGCGTCGTCTCTTCCATCTCGGCGAGGTCGGCCCCCTTCTCGGCGAGCACACCCACCCATAGCGTGCGGTCGACGGTCGCGCCAAAATCGACGGGATCGCCGCTGCCGTCGGCCGAGACCGATCGATTCTCGTAGTACTCGGGCAACTTCTCCGCCGGCAATGGGCGCAGCGCGTCCATCGCGCGGACTGCGAATTCGTAGACCTCGGGCTCGAGCGTGGGATCGGGCTCCGCCGACCGCATGCGCGCAACGGCCGTCGCCGACACCGGCCATGCGTGCACCTCGTTCAGCGTCTCGAACGGAACGCTGCCGGCGCGCGCCTCGGTTCTGAGCGGCACGAGCACTCCCGCCGGCTGCTCCGTGGTGAGCGCGAGCATGGCTCGCGCCGGCACGGCCGGCCGCAGCGGCAACTGCAACCGATTGAGGAACGCGAGCTTCGTCGCCTCGGGGATCTGGTTGAACCGATAGAGCAGGTTCTCAGCGAGGAACGCGAACAACTCGATCAGCGTGATGCCGGGATCGGACGCGTTGTGGTCGGTCCACTCCGGCGCATAGACCGGAATGCGGCGGACCAGCTCGTCGCGCAGCTGTTGGTAAGAGCGATCGTCGAGAATCGGGCTAGGCAATGCCATGGCGAGCTCTCATTGCAGATAGAACGGGTAGACGAGGTTGTCCTTGCGCCCCGTGCGCTCGTGGACGTACGCGACTTGAATCAGCACCATCGCCGCGTCGTCGCCGGGGTCCACGGTGATTCGTTCCAGAGTGATGCGCGGCTCCCACGTGGACAGCGCACGTTCGACGTCGTGCTGGATCAGCGCGCGCGTCGCAGTGGTGTTGGGCTTCATGAGATAGCGGCGCAGGCCGCAGCCGAACGTGGGACGCATCACGCGCTCGCCGGGCTCGGTGTCGAGGATGATGAGCATCGACTGCCGCACCTTCTCGGGCCCGTCGGCATACGCGAGCGAGCCACCGCCGTCCGGCGCCGCACGCTGCGGCGCGAGCCGCGCGTCCCAACCTCGGCCGAGCCGCGCCTTCGTGCTCATGCCGCAGCTCCCTCGCCGACGACACGATGGTCCTCGTATTCGAGGCCGGCGCTTAAGTCGACGATCGGCGGGTCGTTCGCGGCGTCGCTCGGCAGGCTCGCCGTCTCCACGTTGATGGCGTTCAGGTCGCTCAGCGGCGAATTTGCGAGGTCGTCGATGCCCGCGGAGACGTCGCCCGCGGGGAGCTGATGCGTTACGGCGATGTCGGCGCTGACCTGCGCGCTCAGGTCGGCGTTGACCTGCGCCGTCGTGAGGTTCGGGCCTTGGAAGTCGACCGCGAGGCTGAAGCCCGTGTCGATGTCCACGCCGGCCGCGCCCACGGCGTCGAGCTCCGCCTGGATGCCCGCGTCGACCGCGATGCTCGGCGGAATGCAAAACTTGAACGCCAGCAGGAACCACAGGCCGAACACGAGAACGACGATCGGCAGAAAAATGTTGAGCACGAACATCGCCACGATCGTGATCAGCGGAATCGAGAAAAAGCAGATCTCGACTCCGCCCATCGCACCCCCGCTCAACGACGTCCCGTCGGTCTTCGGCTTCAAGCTCTGCGGCTGAATCACCTTGACGGGCGAGAATTTGCCGAACGGGCGCTTTGCCGCGAGCGCCGCGAGCGCCGCGAGATTCGGCATCTTGATCGTGATCGGCCGATTAGCCGTGCCCTCGACGTCGAACTGCGCCGCGAGCTGATAGCGCTCGCTGGCGAGGCTCCACACGAGCTCCCCGCAGCAGTCGGGGACGGCGTCCACTTTGCGCGGACAGCGCTCGTCGTGACGGCGGACGAAGCAGCGAATTTCGTAGATCGACTCGTCGTCGTAGCGCGACTTGCCGGCGTCGGTGTCGAAGCTCGACGCCGGAATCAGCCCGAAGAACATCGTGCGGCCGGCCGCGTCGTGCTCGGGCGCGTTCGGATCGGCGACGAGGGGGAACAGCGGGTAGACGGCCTCGGTGAGCGTCTGTGGCTCGTCTTCAACGATCTGCCACGCGCCGATCCGTTCGTGCTCGCCCGGCACCCACCCTTGGTGGATCGAGCGCACGCCGTTGTCCGTCTTCCACTGCTCGAGCGTACGGCGCGCGTCGCCGAGGGCGGTCACGAGCTCGGCGCGCCTGGCGACGAAAGTACCGTCGTCCTTCATCTTCGCGATGCGCTGCTGGCGGCGTTTGGCCGCGCGCGGCCGCAGGGGGGAGCTCTCGTCGAGCTCGGCGAGCCGGGCCTGGAGACCGACGATCTCCCGGATCTGGTTCACGGCGAAGGGTCGAGCGGACTCGGGATAGCTCAAATGTTTCCTGCGCACGACGAATCCAGCCTGGCACGTCTCCGCGCGCCTCACGCTCGGCAACCCCGGCATGTCGCAATGCAACTCGCAGACGACGAGGTAGTGACGGCTGTGCGTCGGCAAGAACAGCTTGCGCACCTGCGTAGAGACGAGCTTCGTGCGGCTCGGATTCGGCTTGCCGTTCGCGTCCTGAGGGAACAGCGTTACGAGCTTGTCCTTGAGCGGACCCGTCGACAGTGTCGCGGGCTCGTATTGCACGGCATACACGCGATCGACGTCGTCGTCGAACTTGAGCGAGCGCTGAGGCTCCTTGATGAACTCGTTGACGAAGTCGTCGCTTGAGAATTTCTGAATCGCCGGCGGCGCGCTGCGACCGTCGCTCGGAACGCCGGCGCGGGGCCAGCGGTACCACGGGCCCACGAGCCTCCAGGGGTGCTTCGGCTTGGGCTGGCTCACCATACGTTGCCCGCCCCCGGCGTGTACGAGGACGAGATCACTGAGTTGGTGATCAGGGTCTCGCACTTCACCACGCCGTCGAATTTCGCCATCGCGGCGTGCACGTTGACGGCGGAGGCCGTCACCTCGACGGTGCTGTTCGCCTGCATATTGATTTGGCCGCCGGCGGTGAACGTGATCACGCAGCCGTTCGAGTGCGTGAGCTTCACCTCTTGGCTGCTGTCGCTCAGCTCGAGCTTGTGGCCGCTCTTCATCGACAGCGTGACTTGCGCGGCCCCTTCCGTGTCGTCGAACTCGAGCAGCGAGCCCGAGCGCGTCTTGATGAGCCGCTTGTTGTTGGCCGCCGCCGCCGCCTCGGGCAACGATTCCTTGCCGTTCCAGCACGACCCCACGATGTAGGGCCTACGCAAGTCGCCGGCCTCGAACGCGACGACCACCTGCGTGTCTACCTCGGGCAATACCTCGAAGCCCTGGTCGTCGTCCGCATAGGGCGTCAGCAACGTGGCCCATGCGCGCACGTCCGCGCCGGCGTCGCCGAGCCACGGGAACTTGACCTCGATGCGCCCGAGCGCGTCGCTGTCGACGAGGTCGGTCACGACCGCGGGATACACGCCGAAGTAGCGTGGCGCCTGACCGTCCGGCACGAACGCGCTGATCATGAGCTCGCTCCGACCGTCGCGCGCTCCGCCTCGAAGCGCGTCCGATGACCTTGCGCGAGATCGTAGGTATGGCATACGCGCGTGACGTAATACCCGCCGCCTTCGAACGGCGCCCCGACGCGTTCGAGCGAGAGCTTGGTACCGACTGTCAAATCCGGCGTGCCGCGCGTAACGCCGGCCACCGTGACGAAAGCGCGCGCGCGCCGCAGCAGCTCCGCGCGCGCATATTCGCGCGCCTCGTCGCCGGTGATCGCGATGCTGCGCACTCGGTACGACGGCAGGTCGCCGAACACCTGTTTCGCGAGCGCGACGCCGTTGCGGCCGCCCGAGGTCTCAGCGCCGATCGCGTCCTCGCCCGCCTCTTCCACGATCGCGTCGCGGCTCTGCGCATCGTAGCCGCTCACCTCGACCTTAGTGCGCTGGTGCGCGAGATCGGCGCGCGCGCTGAGCGCGAGGATCTGGTTGCCTTGAACGAGAACGAGGTCCGTCGCGGTACGTTGGCCGCGGCTCTTGAAGCACAACTGCTTGTCGGAGACCCACACCTCGGCCTGGATCAACCGCGCTCGCTCCCGCAGGAACGCGAGGTCCGACTGATTCCACTGTTGAACGACGTCGTAGGTGGGCCCTTCAGCCGTGGCGTCGGCGGACAGGCCGTGCTGGCTCGCGATCTCTCCCGCGATGTCCGCGTCGCTCATCTGTCGATAGGTCTTCGAGCGCCGCGTGAGACGCAGCTGCATGAGTCGGTCTTCGGCGAAAACCAGCACCTCCGGCTGCCTGCCTTCGCGAAACTCCGCATCGATCGCGCTCATCGTGCCGCTAAAGATCGTGCGTGCGTCGTCGGCCGGCCCAATCGACACTTCCAGCGACTTGCCGAAATCCACCACGCGGCCGTCGAGGTAGAGCAACGTCTCGTCCGCCTCGCCCGGCTGCGGACCCTGCGCGATGAAGCGGGCCGACAGCCGTTTGAGCCCCGCGGTGTCTTCTTCGACTTCGAGGCGCAGCAGATCGCGGGCGAGCTCGCCTTTGACCTCGCCGTCCACCTTGAACACCGGCGCAGTGGCTACGAACAAGGCCTCAGTCATCGAAGCCCTCCGCGGCCGTGCGCCACGCGTCGCGTGCAAGCTGCGCGCGCGCATCGCGTAGCCTCGCGAGCTCCTGCCACTCGGTGGGCGGCGCGGCGGTCGCCGCCGTGGGCGCCGCTTCGACGCTGACCTCGGACACCATCTCTCCAATCTGCACCGTCATGCGCGACGCCCTCAGCGACCGCAGCAACCGCAGCCGCACGGGCGCGCATGGCCGCGCCGGCGGTCGACGGGGTTACGCACGAGCGGCCGCTGCGGAAGCGCTTCCCAGCGCGGCGTCGTGGGGTCGAAGGTGGCGGGGGGCTCGGCCGACGCGAGCGCGCCGCCGACCGTCGAACGCAGCGGCACACCGAGCGCATACGTGACGGCGCGCGGATCCGCGCGCGGCGGCGCGGGCGCGGGCGCGGACTGCGCGGCGCTCGCCGCCGCGAAGCGGTCCTCGCGCGCGAGCGGCGCGCGCCCCTGCTCGGCAGGCTCGCGCGTCGAACGCGCGCCGGCGCTCGCGCTCCCGCCCGCGCTCGGTTGCTGGAAGGCTTGCCGCGTTTGCTCGATGGCGTCCGCCGCGCGCGCGATCTTGACGGACTCGACCGCGGCCCCGACGCCGCCCGCGGCGGCGAGCGTGAAGCCGGCGTTGCCGGTCGCGGCCCCGCCGCCCGAGTCGGCGCGGCCCGCGAGACCGAGGCTCGCTTCGAGCGATGCCGACACGTCGGCCTGCACGCCCACGGAGACACCGACACCGACGCCCGCGTTCAAGCTCGCGGAGAAATCGATCTCCGCACCGGCCTCGAGCGACAGGGTGGTCGGGAGCCCGTCGGCGAGCCCGCGCCACGCCGCGGGGTCCACACCGGCGCGCGCGGCGAAGTCCGCCGCGCTTTCGCCGGCGAGCGCGAGCGCGCTGCGGTCGCCTCCGGCGCCGCTGCTGCCCGGCGCGGCGGCAGTGGGCGCCCCGGGAACGGGCGGACTGCCGGCGGTGTTCGCACCGGGGCCCGCCTGTAGGAACTGATACTTGCTGTTCTGCTCCTTGATCGTGAGCCCCAGCTTCGCACGCAGCGGAGTGCCATCGGCGGCAAACAAATCGAAGTCGATGCTCACGCTGTCCACGACGCCGTCGATGACGAGGTGGCCCCAAATGAAGCGCACCTTCGGCGGCGCTTGCTTCTTCTTGCCTTCGGCGCGCGGCAGCACGAACCGCTCCACGAGCGCTGTTTTTTCTCGCACGGAGCGTGGCGCGTCCGTCGTGCCTTCGTCGGCCGTGTCGAAAATCAGATCGAGCGTGAGCTGAGTGGAGCTCGAGCCGATGAACTGGCGCACTTGCGCGCCGCGACTGTTGCCGCCCTCCACTTGATTGGAGAGCTGGAGACGCAGCGTCGTGGGATTGAATTGAACGGCAACGGCGGGCCCGAGCTCGCGCGGCGGGTCGTCACTGCTGATCTGCTGCAATTTGGCCTTCGCGAGCTCCATTCGATCCGATACCTCCGGCGCGGCGCGTCACGCGCTCGCCAATCGCAAACCCTCGTGGGCGATGTGCAGCTCCTCGATGGAGATATCGCCCGTCTTCGCGTTCAGCGCCGGTCCGCGCACCCTTGCCGGCAGGCCGCGGTCGAACGTCCAAACGGCGGCGACGTCGTCGTTCACGCTCATGACCTCGACGATCCCGTCGTAGCGCACGACGGGGCGCACTCCGTCGGCAACGCCTTGCAGCCAGAGCCAGAGATCTCGATTCGCTCGTCCCGAGTCGCCGTAGAACATGCCGCGCTTGAGCACCACGGGTTGATACTTCGCGCGGCCGACGCGCCGGATCGCGCCGTTGTTGCGGCCGCCTTCGAGGTGCTCCTGCACGTCGAGCTCGATCTCGAGCCCGGAGACCTCTTGGAAGCCGCCGTCGCCCAAGGTCTCGCCCCCGGGCGTCGCGCCCGACGCCGCGCCGCTCCCCGACGCACCCGACTCGGCCTGCGGGCTGCGGCAGAGCTGCACGTTGAAGCGGAAGGCGCGTAACAGAGAATTCGCCACGGCTACTCCTCGACGGTCAGCGTGCCGTCGCCGTCCCGCGAGAGTCGGAGCACGATGAATTCGACGGGCTCCGCCGGGGCGACACCGATCTCGGCGATGACCCGACCGGCGTCCACGACCGGCGGGGCGTTCAACACGGCGTCGCAGTCCACGAAGAACGCCTCGTCCTCGGTCGCCCCCTTGAAGGCACCCGCCGCGAACAGCCGCCGCAGAAAGCCCCGCAGCAACAGCGTGAGCGTCAACCGCAGCCGAGCTCCGTTGGGCTCGAACACGGACCACTGCATTTGCCGCTCGAGCGAACGCGCGAGCATGCTCACCAAGCGGCGCACGCTGAGCTGCCGCCACTGCGGATCGCGCGACAGCGTTCGCGCCGCCGTGAGCCGCACGCCGTCGCGCTCCTGCAGGTAGACGTTGATGCCGAACGGATGCAGCTCGTCGTGACGCTCGGACGACACGCGATCGTCGACGCTCACGACTTCATAGGCGAGCGCGTTCGCGGGCCCGTGCGGCACGCCGAAGAGGATCTCGGTGCGCGCGATAATTCCCGCGGCGATCGCCGAGGGGGGCACGTGGATCAGCGGATCGCGCGAATCGTCGCGGCGCGCCACTGTGAGCCACGGATGGTAGGCGGCGGCATACGCCGAGTCGAAGTGCGCGCGCCACGCGAGCATCTCTCGCTGGCTCAACCCCGGCGGAACGTCGAGTAGCAACACGACGTGCGACAGCCGCTCGGTCCGTTCGAGCGCATCCTGTTGGAGCTGCACGATCTCCTTGAGATCGGACGGCAGCCGCGGATCGCGCCGCAGCCCCGCGAGGTCGTAGGTCGCCTTCGCCTGCCGCACGGGCGGCGGCAGGTCCACGCAACGCTCGAACGTCGCGCCCGCGACGGATGGCGGATCGAGAATCGGTTCGAATCCGGGCAGCGGCGCGGGCGAGTAGAGATCCGGTATGCACAACGTCGAGAGCTCGCCGACTGCCGCGAAGCAGTTGACACCGTCGCCCGGCTCGTCCTCCGGCAGGAATCGCGTGTCGACGACGTCGCTCGGCACGATGTCGGCATACCGGTCCTCGCCGCCGCGGAACTGCGGAGTCGGCGCCGCGGGCAGCACGAGCTCGATGCTCTCCGGCGTGAGCCGGTCGTCGGCCCAGCTCGGATCCGGCCACGCGAGCTGCGTCTCGTAGCACAATACCTGCGCCAACCAACGGGGATGCGCATGGTGCAGACCCACACGCTCGAGCCGCTCGTGCCGGCCGTCGCCGTCGTCGATGTCGACGGCCGCCTCAACGCACTCGACCGAATCGGGCACGGACGCGACCGCGGCGTCGAAATACGCCCGATACAACGTGCGCGGCGCAAGCGCGTCCTCGCCACACTCGACGAGATCGACAAACCGAAACACCCGCGATCCGTCCGCTAGCGCGAGCCTGAGCAGGCTGCCGGCTCCCAGTTCAGCCGTTGACGACAACACGAGATGATCGAGCGCCGCCGTCACGAACGCGGCCGGCGCGGCACCGAGCTCGAGCGTCGCGCGCAGCGCGTTTCCCCACGCACCTTCGTTCCGGGCGCGCAGCGCCGCGGCCGGCGCCACGCCCGGCAGCACGCCGGTCGCGACGCCGGCGGCGTTGCTCGCCTCGTCGTCGTAGTCGTGCACGATGCGCGCAATCCAAGCGCGCCGGCCGCCCTGCTCGAAGAAAGACGCGACGGCATAGGGCATGAGACCCGGGCCCTCGAAGCCGCCGTACCACCGCCGGTACTCGTCGAACGACTCGACCGCCACCGCCACGCTGCGCAGCCGCGGCCGCCGCCGCTCGGTGCACGGGCGCGTGTCGGGCCACTGCTCGTCGCAGACGGGTCGGCGCGCGGGCCCGCGCGCAGCTACGCCCGCGAAGCCGCAAACGTCCATGCGCACGCCGGTCAACGTCTGCAACGGCGCCTCCGGCGCGCGGTAGACGCCGGGCGCCGCGAAGGGCACTCGCGAAACCGACAACATCGCTGTCTCGCCCCGAGCCGACCTGGGCTACTTGTACTCGATGCCTTCGTGCACGAGGTGCAGCTCTTCCATCGCGACCTCGCCGCCCTTTGCCGCGAGCGTCGGTCCCGTGTACTTCTTCGGCTGCGCGTTACGCAGTGTGAAGATCGCGACCGGCGAGCGCGCCTCGTCGAGCATCGTGATCGTCACGTTGCGGGGATCGGCCACGCCGTCACGGACCGTCTTGATCCAGTCGAACAGATCCGTGGAACCGACGAGCCCACGCTTGAGGGTGATGTCATCGACCTTGTGTGTATTCGGGACCTTACGAACCGTGTTGAATTTCTCGTTGCCGTTGCGGTACTCGGCGTAGTTGATGTCCGTGCCGATGCCGCTGCAGTCGGAGAACCCTCCTACGATGCTGCCCTCGTTGCCATCGCCCTGAGAGCCGCCCAGGGCGACGATGAAATTGAAAGCGCCGTACGGATTGTCGCGTTGAGTTGCCATGCCGTTGTCCTCGTGGGATTTCCGTTCGTTGCCTTAAACCTTCGCGTCCGCGGTCCACTGGCCGATGCGGAAGATCACGAACTCCGCGGGCTTTACGGGAGCGACGCCGATCAGACAGATGAGCCGGCCGTTGTCCAGATCGTTTTGCGTCATCGTCGTGCGATCGCAGCGCACGAAGTACGCGTCCTCCGGTTTGTCGCCCAGGAGCGCGCCGTCGCGCCACAGGACGAGCAGGAAGTCTTCGACCGTCTGACGGATGTTCGCCCAGAGCCGGCTGTTGTTCGGCTCGAACACCGCCCATTGCGTGCCTTTGTCGACCGAGTGCTCGATGTAGATGAACAGCCGGCGGACGTTGACGTACTTCCACTCGGGATCCGAGCTCATCGTGCGCGCTCCCCAGACGCGATTGCCGCGACCTTCGAAAAAGCGCAGCGCGTTGATGCCCTCGGGATTGAGCACGTCTTGCCGCGGCTTGTTGATGTTCGCCTCGAAGCGCGTGAGCCCCCGCACGACTTCGTTCGCCGGAGCCTTGTGCACGCCGCGCTCGATGTCCGTGCGCGCATAGATGCCCGCGACGAAGCCGCTCGGCGGCAGCAGCAGGCGGCGCGGCGGCCTGCCTTGCGCGGGGCGTTCGTTCGGATCGAGTATCTCTATCCACGGGTGATAGAGCGCCGCGTACTTGCTGTCGAATCTGCCCCTGAAGTGACGGATCTCGTTCAGCGAGCTCGCCTCCGGCCCGTCCACGACTGCGATCCGGTAGCGAAGATTCTCCGCGTGCGTCACGAGCGCTTGCGTGGCGGTGAAGATTTCGTCCTCGGTGGGCAGCGTGGCGGCGTCGGGCATGGCGACGATCGCGACGTCGTCGACCTCGCCGAGCGCAGCGAGACCCGTGGCTTTCATGTCGGCATCGTCCGGATCCGCCTCCTGTCCTTCGAAGTCCGTCGCGGCCGGCAGATCGCCGTCGTTGCCGCCGGTGAGACGACCCGCGGACGTCGTCGCACTCAGCAGCGTCGCCAATTGGGCAGCGCCGGCCGCGGCGCCGGCCGGCGGGGTCCAGTCGAGCCACACGACGGCATTCTCGTCGGCCGGATCGTCGAGCTCGAGCACCTTGCCGACGTAGCGCGTCTGCGCCGGATGCGTGGCGAGCTCCGCGTACTGGTCGATCCGCTCGTTGTCTACGTACACGGTCACCACGAGCTCCACGAGATGGATCACCTGGCCGAGCGCCGTGGGGGCATTGCCCGTGAACGTCTGGTTGTCGTCCTCGTCGATCGTCACGACGGCGAGGTTCGCCAAACTGAGCGGGTCGTCCGTCTTCGGCGGCGTGGTGTTCGCGGCCAGCACCTCGATCACGGCGCCGTTACGGACGCGCTGCACGCGAATGCCTCCCCCGTGGTCGAGCGCGATGACGCGCGTGCGCATCGGCCGTGCCTCGACCCACACGTTGCCCATCGCGCCAGGCCAGCGCGCGGTCCACGTCGTCGTGTTCGCGCCGTCGGTGACCGCGCGCGACGCGATTCCCGTGTTGTTCACGGCGTCGCGCGCCGCAAACACGCGCGAGACGTACAGCCGCTTGCCGCCGTTCGCGAAAAATGCGCGCGCGGCGTGCGCGAGGAACGCCGTGCGCCCGCCGTCGATGCCGAGCTCCGTCAAGCCGCCGTACACCCGTTCGAACTCGGTGAAGCTCGTCACCAGCCGCGGCTCGCGTTGGCTCGGCGCGTTCGGGTATTGCACCGGGCCGAAGTGGGTGAGCCCCGCCATTCCGGTCGTGCTGGTTGGCACGCCCTCGATACTCTTCGAGCGAAAGCTTACTTCCTCGACGTAAACGCCAGGCGCTAGATACTCAGGCATGGCAGGGCTCCTTCAGCATGTGTAAACGAATCTCATGCGGCGAGCGGCGCGTGGCCGCGCAAAATCGTTCCGAGCGGGAACGCGACCGGGGTCGTCGCTCCGGGCGTCCACTGCGGCCAGGGCAGCTCGCCGGGTGAGACGGAATCGGCGGCGCCGGGCGCCGGTAAGTCTTCGATGGGCAGGTCGAAGAGCGCGTCCTGGTCTCGGACCGCCGGGCTCACGACCGGCACGATCGGCACGTGCACGCGCAGGTCGAGCTCCAGCGGATCGCTGAGCTCGGCCAGGCCGCTGGCCGCCGAGTCGATCAGCAGCAGGAACTCGCCGCGATCGTCGCAATGCGCGCGCCCGACCGTAGCACCGCTCACGGGCTCGACGGCCTGCACGCGCGCCCAGCGGAGCGGCTCACCGGCCGCGACCACCGAGCCGCGCATCCCGGTGACGCAATCAGCGACGTCGTAGGCGGCGCCGGGAAACAGCGCCGGTCGTCGCGCACGCCTCGCGACGGGCTGGTCGTCGGCTTCGTCCACGGCCAACAGCGGGACGCGCAGCCGGCGCGGCACGAACCGGCGCCTGTCGGTCTTGGGGCTCCACCGGGCATCCGACCCGTCGAAAAGCCGGACCACGATCGTGTCCTCGATCGACGCGTCGTAGAGCAGCGCGAAGACCGCGGAGTCGTGCCGCATGATCTCGGACCGCTTCAAACCCAACGGAATCTCGTCGAACGTGATGCGGATCGCGGGCGCGATGCGGCCGGCGCGCAACGCATCCACGGCCTCGATGCCCAGCGCCAACCGGTGGACGACCTCGACGTAACGGGACGGTAGAAGGCGGTTGGCCATCGAGCTCCTCGCGCCTCAGACCTCGGGGGACGCTGTCGCGCCCACGATGACGGTGGCGACGGGCACATCGGGCCGTGCGACCAGACTGTCGATCCGCACGATGCGCGCCACGTACGGCACGCTCAGCCGATACTTGACGGGCAACGAGTCGAACGTGCGCATCAGCGCCTCGGTGGGCACGTCCTCCAGCCCTAGTTGCACACATTCGTTCGGCGCCCATCCCCCCGAGGGATGCAGCAACGGGCCGGCCAACATCGGCGTGGTCTCGAGCGCCTGCAGCGCGCGGCCAAGGATGCGCTGCTCGTGCTCCGCGTTGTCGGCCCACGCGGTCAGCAGGTAGTGCAGATCGAGGGGCAGACGGCCGCGGCCTTCGTAGGAGCCGACGGCCGACCATGCGGCGCGCATCGTTTTGTTGAAGTCGACGCGATAGAGAAACACCGACACGGCCGGCGCCGCGATCAGCGACGCGACGCCGCCCTCCTCGAAGTCCGTCGTGGTCGCCAACACGGCACGCGTGTTGCGGCCGTCGATCGGCTGCGCCTGGGTGAAGGCGGCCGTCAGGTATCTCTCGATACTCGCGCCGGCCGCCGCAATTGCGGCGAAGCTCGCCATCCCGTTGCCCGGTTCCCCTCGCGTGGTTACGCGCAACAAGCTCCGGAGCAAAACTCTTGCCAAACCGATGACACCGCAGATTTCAAGCGGTTGTCGCGCCGGGCGGGCTCGGCTGGGTCGCGAGCGACCCGCGAAGCGGGTCGCCGGGGTGGGTTGTTCTCGACCCATTTCGCGGGGCCGGATGTACACTTCCCCGGTCGCCGCTGCATCCTGGACTGGAGACACAGCGAATGTACGCCCGGCAGTCGATCGTCCGCGGGTCTGACAACGCCGCAGGCGCGCAGCGCGCGCCACGAAGACGGCGGATCCCGTCGTGAGCTTCAAGTGGACCGAGCCGGGTGGTACCGGACGCGGGCTCTGGCGCGCGGACACGGCTGGCAAGGTCAAGGGTACTTGGGGCCGCAGCAGCGCCGAGAGCGGCGTCGGCAATTGGCAGCTGACGAAGAAGCCGTAGGCTCGACTCCGTGGATCGCGCGGATGCGGGGCGCTCATCGAGACCGCGCACGCAGCCACCTACCCGGCGCGGTGTCAGGATGATCGAGAACGAGCATTTCGCCGCTTCGTTCGATACGCGGACCGGGACGATCGCCCTTCGCCGCGGCGACGGCATGCCGTTTCTCACCGCTGGCTGCGCTTGCGCCAACACCGACATCGGCAAACAGTCGACCGCGTCGCCCGGCCGTGAGAATTCCGTCGAAACCTCTACGTTCCGCGACCGGCTCGGCTCCGGGCGACGCATGGTAATCATCAGCCGCGACGCGCAGAAGCGACTCGACCTGCGCGTGGAAGTCGTCTTGTACGATGGCCGGCGGGCGCTGACGGTCGAGGCGCACTGCACTAACGTCTCGTCGCACGACGTGGTCGTCACGAGCTTGGAGCCGATCCGCGTCGTCGCGAGCGAAGGCGGCGTGCTGCAAGTCCCCGGCGTGGCGGCGTGCCTCACCAACGGGGCGATGTACTACGACGCGGGCCGAGTGCACGCGTTCGGCGCGGATCCGCCGCCGGGTTGCCGTCCACCCGTCAAGGGCGCGCGGCTCGCGAACGAGTCGATCGCCCCGCCCCACTCCACCGTCGCGAGCTGGTGGAACATCGGGCTCTTCAGCGGCTACGACCGCGAGGGCGTCGTTCTCGGCTACTTGGAGAACACGCTCGCGCTCGGTCTCGTGCTCGCGGCGCGAACCGGCGCGAACGAGATCGCGTTCGTGAGCGAGTCCGTGTACTCGCCGCCGGTCACGCTGCAACCCGGAAAATCGATCGGCTCGAACCGCTTCATGCTGAACGTGGCCGCGAGCCCCTACACCGCGCTCGAGCAGTACGCCGACGCCGTGGGCACGGCGCAGAACGCCCGCACGCGCTCGATCGTCAACGGCTGGTGCAGCTGGTTCTACACGCTCGCCGAGGTCTCGGAGGACGAGATCTTGCGGAACGCGGCCTTCGCCGCAGAGCACCTCGGCCCCTTCGGTCTCGAGCACGTCCAGATCGACGAGGGTTACCAGCGCGCGCACGGCGACTGGGAAGGCAACGCGCGCTTCCCTCACGGGATGCAGTGGCTCGCGCAGCGGATCAAGGAGCACGGGCTCAAACCGGGACTGTGGATCTCGCCCTACGTCGTCGCGGAGAACACCGACGTTTTCCGGCAGCACAAGGACTGGCTGGTGCGGCGCCGCGACGGCTCGCTGCAACGCATCGGCAACTGGGAGCACGAGAATTCCCCCGGGGCGCTCGGCGAAACCGTCAAGCGCTATTGCCTCGACATCACCCACCCCGAGGCCGCGGAGTGGTTGCGCGACCTCTTCGACACGATCGCGCGGCGCTGGGGCTTCGACCTGATCAAGCTCGACTTCATGGCGTGGTCGGTCCTCAAGGCGGAGCGCTTCCGGGATCCGACGCAATCGTCCGCCGCGGTCTATCGGCGCGGGCTCGAGATCATGCGCGCGGGCGCGGGCGACGGCTGCCACATCCTCGACTGCGGCCCCGCGAACACCACGGTGGGTCTCGTCGACAGCGTGCGCATCGAAGCGGACATCAACTACGGCTACGCGGACGCTGCGTGGAAGCAGTATTTCCAGGATCCCGCGTGCAGCCTGGCCGCGGCCGCGAAGCGCTACTACTTTCACCGGCGCACGTGGGTCAACGATGCGGACCACGTCTGCCTCGACCTCCTGACGCTCCCGCAGGCGCAAGCCGCCGCGACCTGCGTCGCGCTCTCCGGCGGCAACGTGATCTCGGGCGACCGCCTCACCGACCTCGACCCGGCGAAGCTCGAGATCTTGCGGAAGGTCACGCCGTCGTGCGGTGAGGCCGGCATGCCCGTCGATCTGTTCGAGTCCGACGTCCCCACGACGTTCGTGCTGCGTGTCGAACGGCCGTTCGCCAAGTGGGCGGTCCTCGCCTTCTTCAACCCCAACCTGGGCGCAGCTGTCGAGCGGCGCTTCCCGCTGCGCCGGCTCGGGCTGGACGCGGCGAAGGTCTATCTCGCGTTCGATTTTTGGAAACAGCGCTTCGTCGGCGAGGTCACGGACGACATCGGCGTGAGCGTGGAGCCTGGGAGCGTCACGCTGCTAGCGCTGCATGCCGCGACAGGCACGCCGCAGTTTCTGTCGACGAGCCGGCACGTCGCGCAAGGAGCGATCGAGCTCGACGACGTCGATTGGAACGAAACCGAGCGGACCTTGAGCGGAATCTCGACCGGCCCCCGCGGGAGCGCGCACGACGTGTTTCTTTACGTCCCCGGCAAGCATCCCTGGACGTGGCAACGACCCGCCCTGTTCCGCGACTACGCGGGATACAGCGTCAAACTCGTCGACTCGAACGTGGTGCGCGTGCACGTGCGGTTCGAGAACGATAGCTACGTGCCATGGAAAGTCGGCATCGGCGATTTCTAAGTGATTCGCCTGCTCGACCCGAGATGCTCGAGCTCCCATTGCTGCCTGACACTGTCGTTCCAACGCGCCAAGCCACTCCGATTGCGTTCGTCAGACGGGAGCAAGCGATGTGCGAGATACGTGGCGATCTGCTCCCTCGAACGTCTGTCATGAAAACGGCCTCGCGCCTCGTTGTCGACGCCAAGAGCCGTTGGTCTGCGCTCGAGCGAGATCGCGCGAATCGATAGGGCATTCATCGCAGGACGCCACGCGTGTAGCGTCGAGCGCCGGAGGTCCTCGTCTCTTCGCCGACTGCGGAACGCGGCGTCCGCTGCCTCCACCGCCGCCAGTCTCCAATCCTTCTGCATCGTCCCTCTCCCAAAAAGTCTTCAGCTGTCGCAGAAGATCCTGACCTTTTTTAGGGCCATATCCATGTCTTGCTCGGTCTTGGCCTGCAGCGCGATCTGCTTCGCCGCGTGGCACTCTTCTGCGGACGCCTGTGCATTCGCGTGGACGCGAGGATCGTCGAGCGCAGCTTGGTGATCGCTGTGGCAATAGACGTTGCCGACGCGCCGAATATTCGCGGTTCGACCGTACTCGACGCTCACGCAGTCGCCTTCGCGGAGGTCGTCACGGTCGGTAATGATCTTCGACTCACCGCCTTGAACGAGCGCGACGGTATAGGCGTAGGCATTCGGTGCGTTCTCTTTCTGGTGCTTGGCGATGAGACCCGAGATCAGCGCACCGGCGGCAGCGCCTTCCGCTGCGCCGCGCGCATTGTGCTCGTGAGACGCCGCCGCCAGACCGAGCGCGCCACCCACGACAGCGCCATGAGCCGCGCTAGCGGTCGGGTCCAGCTTGCTAACCTCGATGCTCTCGACGGTGCCGTAGACGATCTGAACGGCCGATCCGAGCTCGTCGCGTGAAGTCTGGCCCAACGCTGTCGCTGCGGCACCCAGCAGCGTGAATGCCGCGATCACACTCGAGGCGCGAACGTTGAGAGCTTCGATCATGGTGTATCTCCTTCGAACGAACATCACGACGGCCACCCGTCGACGAAACTTACGCGGGCGCGCATCCACCCGCGCTCGGTGAACACCGGCCGCCAGACCTCGTCCCGGTCATCGCACACCAGGAGCCGGGCGGTCATAGGATCCATCGCGAGCAACGGCGCCGGCGCATTGGGGAAGAAGAGACGAGTGTTCGGCTTGCACACGATCTTGCGCCCGCGGAACCACGCCTCGCCCCGCGCGTTGGCTTGGACCTCGATTCGTCCGAAATGGCACAACGGCAGCGCGAGCAGGTCTTCACGCGTGCTGGGCGTAGGCGCTCGCACGGGGCTGTCGCGCGGCGGCCTATGATCGGTCGCGTAGAGCGTCACGAACCCATCGTCTTCGATCGTCACGATGTCTTCCTCCGTAGCTTGCTCGCGTCGAAGCTCTTCAGGCTGCGCGCCGGTCGAGCAAGCGAGCGGCCTGCAGCAAAAGTCTCAGGCCGTCACGCTGTGCTGCTCGAGCTCGACGCCGGTCGAGTGCAGCAGGGCGCGGGCGCGGGAAATCTCCTCGTCCGTACCGTGCACGATGAGCAGAAAGCGATCGGCCTTCAGCGCCGAGTCATAGCGGAGCACGCTGTCGCGCGGGATGCCGATGCCCATGAGTACCCCGGCGATCGCGCTCACGCCGCCGCCGACAATCGCGCCCTGGAGGCCGCCCAGGATCGTGGACGCGATTGGACCGAGCACGACGACGGTGCCGAGCACCGGGACCGCCACGAACGCCGCACCGAACAAGATCCCTGCGAGCCCGCCCCAGAAGACGCCCCACTTGCCGAAAAACTTCACACGTTCGCGCGTGTTGAAATAGCCGACGACGTTTTCCTCGCTGCTGTAGTCCTTGCCGATGATGGAGAGCTTGCTCATGTCGAACCCGCCGTTCTGCAGCGATTTGATCGCGCCCTCCGCTTCCAGGTGGGTCGAGTAGATACCGACGGCGATGTCGTCCTGATCCATGACTGCTCCTATCGGGCAACGTCAGTGCGGATTGCACGGTGAAAGACTATCGAGCGCCGCAGTTGCGCAGCCGTGTCGGCGAAGCGGGCGCGGTATTGCACCTGCAACAGACATCGAAGGCGGTACCCGCGTTTTCAAGTGAAGCTCGCGCGCTCTGCGCCGCGCCGAATGAGCATGCTCGAATCGAGGCGTGATCTCGCGGTGGAAGTGCGCCGACGCTCGCACGACCGCGGCGAGAACGCGCGCCGGCCCGTTCCAAAGGCGCTTGGGAGCCTCCAGAAGGGCCTCGACCTGGGCGCTGCGATGTTGCCCGCAGACGCACCACTCGGAGAAGTGCTCACAGTTATTGGTCAGTAGCCGATAGCGGTTCTCGCCGAGCCGGGAGCGGGCGCGACGGATGATCTCCGCGGACTGGTACGAGCCGGGTGCCGGCTCTCGCAACCAGATGCCTCGTCCCTTCGAGAAGACCGGGATCGAGACGTCCTCCACGGGCCGCCTGATCAGCGAGCACGCTCGCGCGCTGTAGTGCACGACGCGCCCCGCACCGACATGGATCCCGTGATGGAAGTAGCCGCGACGCGGCGTCAGCAGATGGGCGCCAAGCGGGGGTAGCTCGCCGTCCTCCATGCGGCGAATCGCCGCTTGCTGAATGCGCTGCCCCTGGCTCGACCGCATCGCCGCCCCTCTTGAGATCGATTCGCCGCGCGGCCCCATTGCAGCGAGCGTCGACTGCGGAGTTTTCCGGGCGGTTTCGCGCTCGCGCGCGCACCGTTACAGCTGAAATGGCGGGTCGGCCGCGGCCGATTGAGCACCCGCGCGACGCGTGGTAGCGTGCAAACGAAATCCAAACAGCGGCAGATGAGTACAGCCCCAACCAGCACGGCTACCTCGCACGTTCTGGTCGTAGACGACGATCAGGCGATCCGTCAGCTCGTGTCCGAGTATCTGGGGCTAAACGACTTCCGTGTCACGGCGGTCACCACGGGCAAGGAAATGCTCGACGTGCTCGGCGCCGAGGTGATCGATCTGGTCGTGCTCGATCTGCGCCTGCCGGGCGAGGACGGGATGCACCTCGCGCGCCGGCTCCGCGAGGGCTCGAACAAGGTCCCGATCATCATGCTCACCGGCCGGCTCGACGAAGCGGACCGCGTGATGGGGCTCGAGCTCGGCGCCGACGACTATCTCACCAAGCCGTTCTCGCCCCGGGAGCTTCTCGCTCGAATCCGCGCCGTGATGCGGCGCTACGAGACCGCCGCGCCGCTGCCCGGCCGCGACGAGGCGCTGCGCGCCTATCGTTTCGCCGGCTGGGAGCTCAACCTTCGTCTGCGCCGTCTCACCGCACCCACCGGCGAGCGCGTGCCGCTCACCAACGGCGAGTTCAACCTGCTCGCGGCTTTCTGCGCCGCACCGGAGCGTGTGCTCACGCGCGACCAGCTCCTCGATCTCTCGCGCTTGCACACGACCGAGGTGTATGACCGCTCGATCGACGTGCAGATACTGCGGCTGCGTCGCAAGATCGAACCCGACCACACGCACCCGCAGCTGATCCGCACCGAGCGCGGCGCCGGGTACGTCTTCGGCGCCGCCGTGACCACAGTGCGCTGAGCGTGGCGCGGTCGCTGGACGAGCGCCGTCCGTCAAGCAGCGGTCGGTGCTTCGGTCGCGGCGCCCGCCATGCGTAGGCGGTCCACCAGTGAAGTCTCGAAGTCGAGCTCGCGCATGACACGTCGCATGACGTCGTCGCCGATCTCTCCGTCGTCTCTCATCCCCAGCAGAGTCCTGCGCTCGGCCTCGATCATCGCGAGGCGCACCTCGGAGTAGCGGACGATCGACAGCGCATCCGAGCCCCCCGTGTGGGCACGGGCGCGGCGCGCATACGCTTCCGCAAGTTGCGAGCGCTCACCGGCCGAGAAGTGCTCGCTCTCTGCGTGCTTGTCGAGCTCGCTCAAGGCCGCTTGCGCCATGCGCGTGCGGGCTGCGCGCTCTTCTCGCTCGGCCGAACCGTCGTCCTGCAAGCGCAGCTTGCCGGCCACGAAGCGGAACGACAAACCCTGCACGAGGAGAGTACCCACGATGACGGAACAGCTCAGAAAGACGATCAGATCTCGTCCCGGGAACGGCGCTCCGTCCTGCAGCGTCAACGGCAGCGCCAGCGCAAGAACCAAGGAGTCACCCCCGCGCATTCCGGACCATCCCACGAGCAACGTATGCCGCCAGCTCCAGCGAGCTCGGCTGTCGCCGCAGAGCCGATCGAAGGCGGCCGCCAGCCAGGCTCGCGGGAAGACCAATATGAGTCGGACGCCGATGACCGCACCGGTGACGGCGAGCGCGTAGCCCAACACGACGCCGATCGGCCGCCCTTGCAGCGCCTGCAGCACGTAAGGGAGCTCGAGACCGACGACGATGAACACGAGGGCTTCGAGAAGGAACACGATCGTGTCCCACATGGCGTCGCCTTGAAGGCGCGTGGCGAAGGACGTGCTCGACGGACGCCATTTGCCGACATAGAAGCCCACGGCCACGACCGCGAGCACGCCCGACCAGCCCAGCTGCTCGGCCGGAATGTAGGCCGCAAACGGCGTCAACAAGGAGACCGTGCTGTCGATCGTCGGCATGTCACCGAGGCGACGCCGGATGGCGACGACGATCTTGCCGACGGCAAGTCCGAGAAGCACGCCGCCGAGACCGGCCACCACGAACTGCACGGCGGCTTGGCGCAACGAGAACGCTCCCGTCAGGGCAGCGGCGATGGCCATGCGGTAGGCGACCAAGGATGCCGCGTCATTGACGAGCGCCTCGCCGTTCAGAACGGTCACGATGCTGCGCGGGACACGAAGTCGCCGCGTCACTGCGAGCGCGGCCACGGCATCGGGCGGCGCAACGATGGCGCCGAGCGCGAACGCGGCGGCCCAGGAGAATCCCGGTATCAACTTTTGGGCGACGGCCGCGACGGCACACATCGTGGCCAGCACCATTACGATCGATAGGAAAGCGATCGGCCGGAGGCTCGCGCGGAAATCTCGCAGCGAGGTGGTGGCCGCCGTTCGGTAGAGCAGCGGCGGCACGAACAATATGAAGATCGCTTCGGGGTCGAGCGTGAGACGTGGAACATGGGGTATGAACGGCAGCACGGCGCCGCCGAGCACCAGCAGCACCGGATGCGGGATGGCCAGCCGGTATGCGAGCGCGCCCATCGCGGCCGAGACCGCGAGAAGCACGAGGATCAGCTCGGCGGTCTGAATTTCGATTCGCGCTTGCGGCCGGTCCTTGGAGACCGACGGTGTGCCGATGGCGCAGCCTCGCCGCAAGGCCCTACCGAACGATGAGCGCGACTGTTGCATCCGTAACGTTACGGGGATCGCGCCCGAATCGTGCGGACATCGCCGTCGGTTCGAATTCCATCAGGCATCGGAGCAAAGCAGTAAGCGCTCGGCCCGCGCCGGCAGAGGAGTTATATATGTTTGCAGCGATCCGTCTCGTGGCCGCCATGTTCGTGGCCGCACTCGTCGTTCCGAGTGCAGGGGCCGCAGAGGCCGTGGCCGATCACGCCTCGATTCCGTTCGCGGACATCCAGGGCATCAAGGATTGGCAGGCCGAAGGCAACACCGCCATGCTGATCGAGGCCTACAACAGACGCTGGTACCGAGTGACGTTCTTCTCACCGTGCATCGAGCTGCCGTGGCATGTTGCCGTGGCGTTCGTCACCGAGCCGAACGGCTCGCTCGATCGATTCAGCTCGATCATCGCAGGCGGCGAGCGCTGTTATTTCAAGACGTTCGAGGCGGCGACCTCGCCGAGCGGGGAGGCTGTCGACGACGCGAAAGCTCGCTGGTAGCGACGGGGCGGAGACGAGCTCTACGGGCGGCGGCGTGCCGCGCGGGAACGCGGCCGCTCCGCTTTCGGTTTCATTTGTAACGAACCGGGTTGCTCCGCGACATCGTTCGCGCGCCTGCAGGCCGGACCATGGACTTCCAAAATGGCTTGTTCGGCCCAGCGTGGCTCCACATGGAATTGAGCGGTGTCTGGTATCGTAGCCGAGCCCTTCGCAGGGAGGCTGTGCTCGATGCCGTCCGATCGCTCGTTGCGAGACCGCGTTGACGATACGCCGAGCGGTCTCGCCCCCGCGCCGACGAACGTAAAGAGCGCGCGCGGCGCCACGCGATCCGCCCTGCTGCGCCGCTGGGTGATCGTGATCGGCGTCGTCGCCATCGCCGCGAACGCGGGCGCGGCCGCCTACGACAGTTGGCGCCTGTTCGCGGACGTCGGCCGCGGCGAGGCGAGCGTCTTGACGCCTCTGCGCGCCGACGCGATCCGGGTGCTCGAGCGCACGCTCGTCTTGAGCTTGCTCGGCGCCGTCGCGATCGCGGCCCTCGTTCGGCAGCTGCGACGAGTCGAGCTCGGCGAGCGCGCTCTGCGCGAGAGCGAGGAGCGCTACGCGCTCGCCATGGACGCGGCCAACGAGGGTCACTTCGACATGCACCTCGGGAACGGACCGTCGTTCTTCTCGGAGAAGATGGTCGAGATCTTCATAGGCGCCTCCGACAAGCCGATCACGTCGCGCGAGGAATGGCTCGCCGCGCACGAGATCCACCCCGACGACGCAGCGGCGGTGCGAGCTGCGTACGACGCTCACCTCGAGGGCCTGACACCGCGCTTCGAGATCGAGTATCGCGTGCGGCGCCCCGGCGGCGAATGGCGCTGGGTGCACACGCGCGCTCGTTGCGTGCGCGACTCCGAAGGCAATCCATGCCGAATGGTCGGATCCGGAGCCGACATCACGGATCGCAAACGCGCCGAGGCGGAGAAGGAACGGCTCGAAGCGCAGCTTCGGAAAGCGCAGAAGCTCGAAGCCCTCGGCACTCTCGCGGGCGGCATCGCGCACGACTTCAACAACATCCTCGGCGCCATCCTGGGCTACGGCGAAATGGCGCAGACAGCGTCGAGCGAGGGGAGCGACCTGCGGCGCTATGTCGACAACGTCATGCAAGCGGGGACGCGAGCGAAGGCGCTCGTGGAACGAATGCTCGCGTTCAGGGGCAGCGGGCTAGGCGAGCGGGCAGCCGTGAACCTGCAGAAGGTCGTGGCGCAGACTCTCGAGTCGGTTGCAGCCTCGCTGCCATCCACCGTGCGATTGGACCGGCGACTCGAAGCCGGTGACGCCGTCGTGATCGGCGACGCGACGCAGCTTCATGGAGTCGTGCTGAGTCTCTGCACGAATTCCGTGCAGGCGATGCCGAAGGGCGGCGTACTCGAAGTGCACCTCGAGTGCGCCGGCGTGCCGGAGCCAAAGAGTCTGTCGCACGGCGACTTGGCGCGCGGCCCGTATGTGCAGCTCACGGTACGCGACACGGGTAGCGGCATCGAGCCCGAGGTTCTCGACCGTATCTTCGATCCGTTCTTCACGACGAAGGGTGTCGGGGAGGGCACGGGTCTCGGCCTTTCGCTCGTGCACGGCATCGTTGCGGACGCCGGTGGCGCCATCGACGTGGCGAGCACACGCGCAGGGACGACGTTCACCGTCTGGCTGCCGGCGCTCGCGACGATACCGGCTCCGGCGCAGAAGACCGACCGCTTGCCACTGCGCGGCAGTGGCCAAGTCGTCATGATCGTGGACGACGAGCCTATGCTGGTCGCGCTCGCAGAGGAGACACTGGCCGAGCTCGGGTATGAGCCGGTGGGCTTCCAGTCGAGCCAGGCGGCGCTCGACGCGTTTGCCGCCGACCCGCAGCGTTTCGATCTCGTGCTGACCGACGAGATGATGCCGGGGCTCACCGGAACGGAGCTCGCGATCGAAATCAAGCGCCGGCGACCCGACATTCCGATCGCGATCATGACGGGCTACACCGACAGCGGCGTTGCGGCCCTCGCGCGCTCCGCGGGGGTGAGCGAAATCTTGCGCAAGCCGCTGCAGCGGCGGGATTTGGCGGAAAGCCTTGCGCGGGTTCTGGCGAGCGCGGGGCGACATTAACCGGCGCGCACCGCCCCTGACCCGAAAGGGGGAGGGAAATCGTTTACGCTTGTGTAAGCCTCCCCTTCGCAGCAGTTCAAGAAGGCGCCCGTTCCCATGGGTCACGCTCCGAACGAGCCGCCGGTCGACTTCCCGGACCTCGAGCCTGTGCGCGCCTCTTGGCAACGGAGCGCGCAGAGCTACCGCATAGCGCAGGGCAGCCGGCAGGCGCCGTGGATCCTGACCGCGCAGGAACTGAGCCTGAGCCGCTCGCCGGTGGACGAGCTGATCGGCATCGCAGCCGTCGAGAACGACCGGCTGTTTGCCGCCGTCGGCAAGGTGGGCTACGCGCTGCTCTTCACCACCCCCGACGGTGTGGTGGTCGACGTGCGCGGCGAGCGTGCGAGGATCGAGGAGTTCCAGCGCTGGGGCATCTGGCAGGGCGCCGTCTGGGCGGAGAGCGTGGAGGGTACCAACGGCATCGGCACGTGTATCGCTGAAAAGGCGCCCGTCACGGTTCACTGCAGCCACCACTTCCGGGCGCGGCACGCGATGCTGAGCTGCTGCGGCGCGCCGGTTTTCGATCCAAACCGGAACCTGGTCGCGGTGGTCGACGTGAGCTCGTACGAGCCGGAGCTCTCCGATCACTCCCGCGCGCTCGCTCTCGCGCTGACCGTCGAGGCGGCGCGCTCCATCGAGGAGCGGCTCTTTCGGCATGTCCATCGCCGCGCCTGGATCCTTTCGACCATCGTGCCGACGCTCTCACAGCCGATCTTGCTCGCCGTCGAAAACGACGAACGCGTCGTCGGCGCCGATCGGCATGCGCGCGCGGCGTTGGACATCGACGACGCGCAGCTCGCCGCGGGCTTGTCCCTGTGGCACTTTTTCTATCGTTCACCGTCGCTCTTTGCTGCGAAAGACCGCGACGGCTTCGGCAAGCTCACGAGGCTGGGGGAATCGGCGCCTTGGCCCGTGGTGCTCACTCGACCGCTGCAACCGCGCGCCGCTTCCCTCGACTTGCGTCCTCGCGCGCGCTCCAGGGATGTTCCGGCGGCGAGCGCCCGCCCGGCCCTCACCGCACGCGAGCGAGCGGTGCTAGAGCTGGTGGCCCAAGGTCGGTCGAACAAGGAGATCGGACGGGGTTTGGGCATCTCGCCGGAGACGGTGAAGACGCACCTGGAACACGTCTACGGCAAGCTCGCCGTCGACCGTCGCGCGCAGGCCATCGCGCGCGCAAAGGATCTCGCGCTCCTCGCGACCTAGAAGGCCGGCTTCACGCCGCCGCCGCTGACCATCGGCAAAGCTCCAACGGTTGCGGGAAAAGCGCGCCCCTCCTCGGCGACATCTGCTGGGGGGAGCAAGAAGAGTCGCCTTACCGAGGAGGGGCGCCGAACCCACTCTGAGCCGCACTTGCAGATGCCGAGCCTCCGTTACGGACGTTCGTATCTGCCGATGACCACCGAATCCTCCAACAGCTTTGCCTTGAAGACAGAATCGGCCCCGGAGGTTGCCGAGCGGTGACCGCTGAGACGCCGCTGCATTACGGATGAAACCTGGAGCTCGATCCCTCCGCGGCCCCGTTTTCCCCGATCGGGAGGTAAATCGAGAACGTGCTGCCCTCATCGGGCGCGCTCTTCACGTCGATCACGCCACGAAGGTCGGCCACGATTGCATACACGAGCGCGAGCCCGAGGCCGGTGCCGCGTCCGGCATCCTTAGTCGTAAAGAACGGCTCGAAAACGCGCTCGAGCGTCGCCTCGTCCATGCCGCATCCGCCGTCCTCGACGCTCAGGCACACGTACCGGCCGGGGCGCAAGGTCCCATGGGATACGACACGGCTGGCTTCGAGCTCGAGCGGTGTGACCGCCACCCGCAACGGCCCACCCGCCTTCATCGCGTGAATCGAATTGCCGCACAGGTTCATGACCACTTGGTGCAGCGGCGTGGGGTCGCCCATCACGACCATCGGCCTGTCCGGAATCACCGCATGCAGCGCAACGCGCCCAGGCAACGAGCTGCGCACGAGCTCGAGCGCCTCGGCCACGGCGGCGCATACGTCGGTGGGTCTGCGTGCGCCGTGCTGGCCGCGCGCGTACGCGAGAATCTGCTCGGCCAAATCGCGACCGCGCGTCGCGGCAGTCATCACGTTCTGCGCATAGCGCCTCCGGGGCGTGTTCTCGGGCGCCTCGTCGAACAGCATTTCGCAGTAGCCCAGGATTCCGCCGAGCACGTTGTTGAAGTCGTGCGCGATGCCGCTCGCAAAGCGTCCGATCGACTCCAGCTTCTCGGCCTGGCGCAGCCGCTGCTCGAGGTCCGCGCGCTCGACCTCGGCGCGCTTGCGCTCGGTGATGTCACGGTTGGTCTCGAGGATCGCGATCGTTTCGGATCCTTCGCAGCGCAGCAGACACCACCGGCTCGCGACCGTCACGCGCGTTCCGTCCTTGAGCGAGTGAACGAGCTCGCCTTCCCAATAGCCCGTGCGCAGCAGCTCCGCCTCGATCTGATCGAGCGGCGCGGGATAGACGGTGCTGAAGAGCGCGTGACTCACACGATCAACGGCTTCATCCGCCGTCCAGCCGTACAGCTTCTCGGCGCCACGGTTCCAGTACCCGATGACACCGCTCATGCTGCGAGCGCAGATGGCGTCGTGCGCCTGATCGAGCACATTGAGATTCGGCAACACCAAACCGCCGCTCGTGCGCCCGCGCTTGGAGGCGCTCGGCAGCCCACCGACGCCACGTAGCCTGCTGGCAACACCCGGCCATCGGGCTTCGGCAACGTTGCGCAGCGCATTCATGGACGTTCCCAGGCTTTCCGAGCCCGAGGAAATCGCTTGGCGTTTTGCAGTTGTAGTGATCATGGCGGACCCTTATGGATGAATAGCGCGAGTCGTTCGTTGACGTTCAGACGCGGCCCTCGGCCGCGGGCAAGCGCGACGCCACATCAGTGCTCCTTGTCCCCGCCCGCCATCCAGATCCGGATGTACGGCGCACAGTTGCGCAGCGCGATGCCCCGACGTTCGCAGCGGCGCAGGAAACGGACGGCCTCGGAATCGACGAGAACCAAGTCCCTGAGATCGAGCACGATGGACCGGCCTGCCGGTTCCGCCGCGACGAGCCGCAGCAGCTCGTCCAGGTTGTGGAGCTCGAGTTGACCGATGACGGTGAGCACCACTTCGCCGTTTGCGTTGCGCTGTATCTTCAGCATAGGTTTGCCGATGACAGTGCAATTCCCGGACCATTCGCAAACCACTGAATCCATAGAGCATCACCTGGGCCGATACTGACGAGAGCTCACCAATGGCGAAATGCTGGACAACAGGAGCTCGCTAATCCGCGGCCAGCCGCGGTCGAAAGCGATTCTTGTTGATCCCCAGAGCGCGGATTTTCGATTCGAGCGTCGAGCGGGGAATCCCGAGCCGTGCCGCCGCTCCCGTGGGCCCGAACACCTGCCCGCCGCTCGCGCTTAGCGCCCCCTCGATGATCACCTTCTCGTGAGCGGCAAGCGAATTCGACAGCGCGAGCCGACACTCGATCGCGTGTCCCGCCGAGAGCCAGCTTTCATCGACGGTGAATTCGTCGGTCTCACACAAGATCACCGACCGCTCGATCACGTTTTGCAGCTCTCGCACGTTGCCGGGCCATGGATACGACTGAAGGCGCTCGAGGGTCCGTTTGTCGACGCGTCGGAACGCCCTGCCGGCTTTCCGCGCGTAGCGATCGATGAAGTACTCCACCAGCACGGGAATGTCTTCTCTCCGTTCCCGCACCGGAGGCATCTGCAAGGGGAACACGTTCAGCCGATAAAAAAGATCCTGACGGAACGTCCCACTCGCGGTGGCCGCGTTCAAATCACGGTTCGTGGCGGCGATGACGCGCACGTCGACTCGAATAGGTTGTGCGCCCCCGACGCGCTCGAATTCCCGCTCCTGCAGCACCCTCAGCAACGCGACCTGGGTGTCTGGCGAGAGCTCGCCTACTTCGTCCAAGAAGATCGTCCCGCCGTCGGCGAGCTCGAAGCGACCGAGTCGCCGTTGCGTGGCTCCGGTGAAGGCGCCTTTCTCGTGCCCGAACAATTCCGAGGCGATCAGCTCGCGTGGAATGGCGGCGCAGTTCACGGCCACGAACGCCCTCGAGGAACGGCGGGACTGCTTGTGGATCGCGCGCGCAACCAGCTCTTTACCCGTGCCGGTCTCGCCGGTGACAAGAACCGTCGCGTCGGTGGCTGCGACCTTCGCTACTCGCGAGAGCACGGCGCACAGTGCCGGCGACGTGCCGATGATCTCCTCGAACATCGAGGTCTTGTCGATCTCCTCTCGCAGCGCGACGTTTTCCTGTTGCAGTCTCTCCTCGGCCTGCTTGCGATCTTCGATATCCGTGCATGCCACGTACCAGCGGATGACCTGTCCCTGCTCGTCGCGGAACGGATTGAAGCGAGCCAGAAACCAGCGATAGCCTCCATCGGCGTTGCGTACCCGCACTTCCAGCTCGTCGGCGAACCCATTTGCCAAGGCGCCATCCCTGAGCGTTTTCAGTCGATCGACGTCGTCAGGATGAACGCCATCCCCGACCGTTCCCCGTCGCCAGTCGTCAAGACTGACGCCGAGATAAGCGAGCGCCGTGCGGTTCGCGTACAGGCGCTCGCGCTCGGGTCCCAATACGGCCAACAATTGTGGCGCGAGGTCCAGAAGCTGCCGAAGCTCTGCTTCGCTCGTGCGCAGCGCCTTCGTCAATTGCTCCTGCTCCGTCACATCCATCCCTGTCCCGACAAACCCCGTCCTCCCATTGGTCGCCGGCATGCCGACGCAACGCACGTGACGAATCGCTCCGTCCGGCCGCACGATCCGTTTCGTGAAGTCGAACCCGCTGGGGTTTGCCAGCATCTTCTGAATTCTCTGCGCTACGAACTCCCGATCTTCCGGGTGCACGAGCGCCATATATTCCGGAATATTCGGCGCCCTCGCGCCCGGCTCGAGGCCGTAGATTTCGAACAACTCGGGAGACCAGTACTCGAAACCCGCCGCGTTGAATGCCCAGCTACCCATGTGCGCAAGCCGTTCCCCCTCCGCCAAGTAGAGCTCGGCTTGCTTGCGCTGTTCGATGTCGAGGTTGACGCCGATCCAGTGCAGCAGCGTTCCATCTTTCGCCCGCAGAGGTTCGGCGCGACTGAGGAACCAGCGGTACGTTCCTTGAGCGTTGCGCACGCGAAAACTGAATTCGCCCGCCGAGCCTGTTGCGAGACACGTCGACCAGCATCTGCGTGACTCACCTTGATCATCGGGATGTAGCAGTGGGATATGAGCGTCCCACGCGGCGCCGGTCTCGACCCCGACCCGAAGAGGGTGATCTTTCGGGAGGCCGAGGTAGTCCGCGCATCGTTCGTTTACGAAGGTGAGCGCGCCGGTCGGAGCCGCGTACCAGGTGTACGCCGGAATCACATTGAGCGTCGTTTGCAACCGTGCCTCGAGTGAATCGTTCATGTGAGTGCACCCCGACTTTTTTGTGCTCCCGCTTCGGGCCCCTTCGAGGGCCGCCTGCTTCTCCGGCAGCTCGGGAAAGTCTTCCATTAGGGCGTCTGAAAGCGTATCCCCCCTGTGGGGGATGGGAAGCGGCCGCCGACCGCCGAGGGTCGGCGCTTGTGCAGACAATGTCGGAGAAGAGCGGGATGTCTCTTTACGGAGATGTAGTCGCTGGTCCATTCCGCATCCGCCATAGCCAAGGCCCACACGGATGTTCCCGCGCCTGCGGTTTCTCGGACATCCCCGGCGGAGGGACAAGCCCCCTACCCAATCGAGGGAGTGCCCTAGAGCCCGATGATCCCGCGCCGCATGGCAACCGTGACGGCTTCCGTGCGGTCCGCTACGCCGAGCTTGGAGAAGGTGGTTTTCAAGTGGCCCTTCACGGTGTCTTCGGAGATCGACAGCCGGCGCGCGATCTCCTTGTTCGAGTTGCCCGCCGCGATCAGCTTGAGGATGCCGATTTCTCGTTCGCTGAGCGCCTCTTGCCCCGCATGCAGCGCTATCTGGCTCGCGACTTCGGCGCTCACGTGACGCTTGCCCGCATGCACCAAACGAATCGTGTCGAGCAGCTCTTTACGCAACAAGCCTTTCAGCAAGTAGCCGACCGCCCCGCTCTTCAGCGCCACGAGCGCTTGCGAGTCCCCCGCGTACGTGGTGAGCACGATGATGCGCGCGTTGGGATGGCGGGCGCGGATGGTTTTCAGCGCATCGATTCCGTTCACGCCGGGCATCTGCAAATCCATCAGAGTCACATCGGGCAGCAACTTGTCGAACCGCTCTATGGCCTCGGCGCCGCTCGAGGCCTCGCCGACGATCTCCATATCGGGCTGACCGTCGATGACGGCCGCAATGCCTTCGCGCAGCAGCGGATGATCGTCAACGGTCAGGATGCGGATCGCGGCGCGAGTGGCGGTCATACGGCCCAACATAGACGCTTACGCCCCCTCGGCCAATCCTGCCTCCGGGAGGCGACGGCTCTCCGAACGCGACATCGAGCCTGGCCCTCTGCCCACGCGGAATTAATCGCCGTCATGAGATTGATGCTGTGCTCCCGCGTTCGCGCCAACTCGTCGAGGATGACGCTTGGCTCATCTGTCGCCGAGGCCAAGCGAGATGTTCCGGCGATCGCTGGCCTCTCGGCGATCCCAAACGGGTGACCATCGGCTAACCCGATCGGGTGAGCCCCGGTTCACCCTTGCACCGAATCCCGCTATTGGCGGACAATCTTTTCGAATCGCGCTCCTGTCAGGCGACCGTCCATTCCTTGGCGCGTCGAAAAACGTCGCCGTAGCTGTAGTGTGCGGCCCGGCCGCATTGGTGGCAGCGAGATGGGATTGGGGACCAGGAATCACCTGCGGACTCTCTGCGCCGGCCTGGCGGTGTTTGCAGTGAGTTGCAACGCTCTTCCGGAGAAAGCGTTTGCGCAAACCCCGGACACGACGAACGACGTCGACACACCGGTCGCAAACGACGCGCCGACGGCGCTCGAAGCGGATCCGAGCCAGCCGCAAGCAACCCCCAATCCCGCCGCCGATGCGCCGCCGAGCGAAAACCTCGAAACGATCATCGTGTCGGCCGGCAAGCAGCGCGAGAACATTCAGCGGGTCCCGTTCTCGGTGTTCGTCGCCACCGCGTCGACGCTCGAGCGCGCGCGTATTCGCGATTTCGACGATTTGCCGCGCATCGATCCGTCGCTCACGATCACCAAGACGACCCAGCCCGGCAACAACAGCGTCAACATCCGCGGCATTGGGACGTATGCCTATAGCATCGCAACGGAGCCCAGCGTGGCGGTGGTGGTCGACGACGTCCCGCAGGCCTTTCAGGCGGCTGCATTCGCCGCCCTCGTCGACGTCCAGCAAGTGGAGGTACTGCGCGGGCCGCAGAATACTTTGTACGGAAAGTCGGCGTCGGCGGGCGTAGTCAACATCACGACCCAGCCTGTCAGCGACGCTCTCACGGGCCGTATCGACGCGCTGGGGACCGACGACGGCGAACAACGTCTGCAAGGGATGCTATCCGGCCCGATCACCGAGACGCTCGGTTTCCGCCTGACCGGCAACCATAGCGACTACCGCGGCACGGTTTTCAACCTCGCCACGGACAATTGGCTCAACGGCCAGGAGGACACGACGTTCCGCGGCAAGTTGGAGTGGCGTCCCACGTCGGATCTCACACTGACGCTCTCCTCGTTCGGGACGCGAACCGATGCGTCTTGCTGCACGTCGGCGGAGACGTTCGTCGCACTCAACTCGACAACCGGGTCGGCCGCGACGGGGCCCGCTCGCATTCCCGCATCGGTGTTTCTCGCCGGTATCACGCCGAGCCCCGAGAATCGCGTCTTGCGCATGGATGTCGACGCCCAGGGTAACGCGCGCGACACCGGCGCCGGCCTCAACGTCGCGGTTCGCTTGGGCGGCGGTTTCACGTTGAAGTCCATAACCTCCAGCGACCGCTACCACTTGGATGACAGACAGGATACGGATTCGACAGACGTAAACTTCGCCGCCTTCCAACCGATCTCGCCTCCCGGCGGCTCAGCGAATGGCGGCTATTTCGACATCGATTCCAGGACCCAGGAGGTTCGCCTCAACTCGCCCGACGAAGGGCGTCTGCGCTACGTCGCCAGCGTCTACTACGGCGATACCCGCTCGCAGCGCTATTTCGTGCGCGGCTCGAACACGTTGGACGATTACAGCACGGCGACGCCTGCGGGCAATCCCGGAGCTCCCGCGGCGCCATCGAGTTTGCCCACGACCAACGGAACTGCATATTCGCGCTACCTCTCGCAAGCGCGCGCGACGAACTATGCGATCTTCGGAGAAGGTTCGTTCGCGCTCACCGATCGGCTCGATGTCCTGGCCGGTCTTCGTCTCAACAGAGAAGAGATCAGCTACGTGTTCTTCGATGAAGGCAACAACGTCGTCTTCGGCGATCCGGATTGCTCGACGGCCACGCCGTCCGGCACGTCGATCCAAACCTGCAATGACGACGATGCGGTGACCGGACGCGCGGGCTTGCGCTATCGTTTCACACCCAGGTTCATGGCCTTCGCCACGTATTCGCGCGGCTACAAGGGCATGGCGTACGATCTCAGCAGCACCCTCACGACGCGCAGCGCGGCGCCGGCAAGCAGTCGCTTCCCGGGCCGACCGCTCGCGGACGTGGTCGCGGCCAATCAGCCGGTGCCGCCGGAGACCGTCGACAACTACGAGATCGGCTTCAAGAGCTCGTTCCTTGGCGGCGGGCTGATGTTCAACGTCACCGCGTTCGACATGACCTTCGAGGGTTTCCAGGCGCAGAGCCGCGACCTGCTGCTCAATCAGAATCTGCTGAACAGCATCGGTCGGGTCACGTCGAGGGGCGTGGAAACCGAGCTAGCCGGAACTTTCGGCCATCTCTCGTTGAGCGCCGCCGCGGCCTACGACCGCGCAATCATGGACGACTTTCCGAACGCCAGTTGTTACCAAGGTCAAACGGCCGCCGAGGGCTGCGTCGGTGGTGTGCAAGACCTTTCGGGCAAACCGCTGTTCAACGCGCCCAAATGGAATTTCAATCTCAATGCGCAGTACGATCTTCGGATCAACGCGACCCTCACGAGCTTCATAACCTTGGGCTATCGCCGGCAGTCGGAAGTGATCTTCAACCTGCTGCAGGATCCGGCTTCCCTACAGCCGGCATACGGAATCGCCGATTTCGCCGCCGGCCTGAGAACCGATCGCTGGCGATTGACGGTATTCGCGAGCAACGTGCTCGATCAAAGCTACGCGCTCACCGCCGGACGCGACGCGCAGGTCAACAATCCTCCCGGCGTGTTCGCTACCAGTTGGAAGCCTGCGCGCGAAGCAGCTCGGTATGTCGGCACCCGTTTCTCGTACCAGTTCTGAGCCGGCGCTCCCCTGGACCGTGGTGGTCAGGCGGCTTTCCGCGTCGCTCGCTTACATCGGCCTCGTAGCCTATAGCACCTCTTACGCGCTCGATCCAACGCGCACGATCGCTCAGTTTCACCATACCTCGTGGTCGACCGAGAGCGGTGTTCCGGCAGACGTGTGGTCGATCGCCCAGACGCCGGACGGCTATTTGTGGCTTGGCTCGGTCAATGGCCTATACCGGTTCGACGGCGTGCGCGTGGAGAGGATAGCTGCAGGCCTCTTGCCGAGCCCCAGCGTCCATGCGCTCGCCGCGACACCGTCGGGCGGGATCTGGATCGGATATGAACGACCGGTCGGCGTCATTTCCCTTCTTCAAGACGGCGTCGTGACCAATTTTGCGATCAACGCCGAGTCGTCCACGAGCGTCCACAACATCGTGTTGGGCCCCAACCAAACGGTTTGGGCGTCGACCCCCGATACGATCCTCAAGTTCGATGGGGAGCAGTGGACGGCGATCGACAGCGACTGGGGGTCTTCCTTGAGCGAAGCGAGCGGCGGCGTGTGGGCGTTTGGCGTGGCGCGCGACGGCGTCGTCTGGTCGAAGAACCTGAACGGCTTGTTCTATTTGCGACCGGGGGACGCTCATTTCATCGAGGCACGCGGCTACGCGGGCGGCGACGAGGCCTTCACCACGACACCTGACGGCAGACTGTGGACGGCGGACTCTGCAGGGCATCTCTACGCATTGCCGGATCTGATCGATGCAGCGGGCACGACGACCGTGCCTTCGCCGACGCTCAACATTCCGGTGCCGGAGGCGCTGCAGGGCCCCATTCTTCTCGATCGCGACGGCACGTTGTGGTGCGCGAGTCTCAGCGACGGCGGACTCTGTCGCGTGGCGGCCCGAGAGCGCGCCGGTCCCTCGGACAACGAGGCGCAGCTTTTGGGACGGTTCACTGCGAACGACGGTCTATCGTCGGATGTGGTGCACACGTTGTTCGAGGATCGGGAGGGCAACATCTGGGTCGGCACCAGCTTGGGGCTGGACCGTTTCCGGCCGGCCAATGTCGTCACCGAGACGACAGTGCCGGCGGGTTTTCGGGCGAGATTCGTCCAGTCCACCGCCGGCGCGCTATACGCGTACACCGGGTGGTCCAACACCGAGACTAGAGCCACGGACGACAGCGAGTCCCTCTACCGCATCCTGCCTCACCAGTCGCCGGAGCTCTTGATTCGAAATATCGGCCGGCTTCGTGGAATGTATGTGAACGATGAAACCGATGACGTCTGGTTGACCACGTCGCGGGGCGTGCAGCAGCTAAGCAACGGCATTCTTGCTCCGCCAATCGCGCTTCCCGACGGGGTCGAAGGAGATTTCGTCTATTCCGCGGTGCAAGATAAAAGCGGCGCGTTGTGGATCTCTGCGTTTCACAGCGGTGTGTTCCGCCAGCAGCAAGGCGCGTGGAAGCCCGTTGCCGTTCACTCGGATTTTGCGGCAACAGGGGTACTCATCCCCGATCCGAGCGGGAGCATGTGGGTACGCTACTCCGGCGGCGCCCTGTTTCGCGTGAGCGGCGACACGATCGAGGATTTCTCGCACGGGAGCCTGGGCATCGGCGACATCACGCTAATACAGACCGACGCGCGCGGGCTCATCATCGGCGGAGAGTCCGGAATCGCGCGGTTCGACGGAAAGAGCTTCTACGCCTTACGCGCTTCGCGCGTGCCCGCGCTGTCCGTCGTCACGGGAATCGCCGAAACAAAGGACGGCAGCACTTGGGTGTTCACTCAAGCCGGGGTTCTTCGAATCGCGACTGAAAACCTCGAGTCCGCTCTCAGGCAGTCGGATGGCGCAGCGCTGAGCTATGAGCTGATCGACTTCCGCGACGGTCTTCGCGGCGCGCCGTATGGGGCGGTGTACGGAAGCACCGTGGCGACGGATCCTGACGATCGCGTCTGGCTCACGACGGGCCAGGGTCTGGCCTGGATCGACCCGAACGACCTACGTCGCAATCCGCTTGCGCCAGCCGTGGTCGTCAGCTCGCTCCTGGCGAACGGCAATGTCTACGATATGCCCAGGAATCTGCGGCTCCCGGCCGGCACGACCAATCTGCAGATCGACTACACCGCGTTGAGCCTGACGACCCCGGAACGCAACCGCTTCCGCTACATGCTCGAAGCGGTAGATCGGGATTGGGTGGATGCAAGCGATCGACGCCAAGCTTTCTACACCAAGCTGGGGCCCGGCGAATATCGCTTCCGTGTCATTGCCTCGAACAATGACGGTGTTTGGAACGCAACGGGCGCCACCATGGTCTTCACGATTCCGCCGACGTTCGTTCAAGGCATCTGGTTCCTGATGCTCTGCGTCGCCGCCTTTGCCGCCCTACTGTGGTCCCTCTATTCGCTCAGGTTGCGCCAGGTCGCGGCGCGCATTCGTGAACGGCTCGAGGAACGCATGGGGGAACGTGAGCGCATTGCACGGGAGCTACACGACACGTTGTTGCAAGGCTTCCACGGGTTGATGCTTCGCTTCCAATCAGTCGTCGACCAGATTCCACCGGAGCAACCGGCACATCGTCTGATGAATATGGCACTCGAGCGCGCCGACCAGGTTCTCGCCGAAGGCCGCGATGGCGTTCGCAACCTCCGCCCTTCCAAGGAAGGCGGCGATCTCCGCGAAGCATTGGCTGCGGTAGTAGAGGAAATGTCGCTGGTTTCCGCGGTCGCGTCGCGGGTTGTCGTCCAGGGAAATCCCCGCGACCTTCACCCCATCGTCTTCGTGGAATTGTCGGCGATCGGCAAGGAAGCCCTGTTGAACGCGTTCAGGCATTCGAACGCGGGGAACATCGAAGCGGAAGTCACGTATGGCCGGCGAGCGTTGCGCGTACGAATACGTGACGACGGGGTGGGAATCAATCCGCGGATTCACAAGGCCGGAGGGCGCGAAGGGCATTTCGGCTTGATCGGGATGCAGGAGCGCGCCGAGAAGATCCGCGCGGCGCTCACCTTCTCGACTCCGCCCGGCGGGGGCACCGAGATCGTGGTAGTCGTGCCGGCGCGCGTCGCCTACGCCACGCGGAACCGGCGACATGCCATTTTGGGTTGGCTGTTCGGCGCGGCCAACGTCGTGCGCTAAGGCCCTCTCCCGCAGCCTCGCTAGCCTTAGAAACGTGGTCCGGCTACGCAGCCGACAGGTCGTGATCGCTGATCGGCAGTGAACGAAGGCGCCTGCCGGTCGCGGCGAAAATCGCGTTCGCCACCGCGGCGGCGATCAGTGCCGTTGCCGGCTCGCCCGCGCCGCCCCAGACTGCGCCTCCGCTCGGCACGAGATGAACATCGATCCTCGGCGCATCGGCAAGCCGCACCATGCGATACGTGTCGAAATTGCCTTGTACGACTGCACCGTTCTTGATCGTGATCTTGCCGTACAGCGCGGCGCTCAACCCAAAGATCACGGCCCCTTCTGCTTGCTCGGCGACGGTCAGCGGATTGACCATCTGCCGCGTATCGAGCGCGACAGTCACGCGATTGACCTTGAGCTGACCGTCAGGGTTGACGCCAACCTCGGCGACCTCTGCGCAAAGGCTGTCCGCAAACGCGCAAATGGCGATTCCGCGCCCGCTTCCCTTCGGTAACGGTGTTCCCCAGCCGCTCTTCTCTGCGGCGGTATCCAACACCTTGAGCCAGTCGGGCTTACCCTCGAGCAGCCTGCGTCGAATTCGATAAGGATCGATACCGCTCGCCGACGCCATCTCGTCAAGGAAGCTCTCGAGCGCGAAAACGTGCTGATTGGCGCCAGGTGCGCGCCAGAACCAGACCGGCACGTGCGTGTCCTTGATCAGCGCTTCCACGCGCGTGTTCGGTACATCGTAGGGGTTGTCCGTCAAGCCGATGACTGCTACCGGCTCGACCTGGTCGGCCGGAAATGGAATGCCGTACGACTTGAAGATCGACGAAGTGACGACACGCATGGACCACGCGGTCGGCATTCCGTCGGAGCCGACGGCGGCTTTGAAGGCCACCATCGCGTGCGGGCGAAACTTATCCTGCCGGATATCCTCTTCCCGCGTCCAGATCAGCTTGACGGGGCGCTTCACAACCTTGGCGATCTCGATCGCTTGAGCGATCTCATCGCTCGAGTCGCGCCGGCCGAAGCCGCCGCCCAGGAACGCGTTGTGGATATAGACTTGCTCCGGTTTCAGGTCCGAGACACGCGCGGCCACGTCGAGCGCCATGTCCGCTGCCTGCGTTCCGACCCAGACGTCGAGCCGGTCGGGCTGCAAGTCCACGGTCGCGTTCATCGGCTCCATCGGAGAGTGCGACAGATACGGCGTCTCGTAGATGGCCTCGAATTTCTTCGTCGCGCTCGCCATGGCCTGATCGACGTTGCCGTCGTTGCGTGCCGTCAACATAGGTTCGTCGAGCGCGGCGCGATACGCCTGCGAGAGCTGTTCGCTGTCGACCTTACCGGCCTCGCCAACCTCCCACTCTGGTTGCAGCCGCGACAGTGCCCGCTTGGCGCGCCAGAAGGTGCCGGTGGCCACGACGGCCACGGCGCTGCCGAGCTTCACCACCCGAACAATGCCCGTTGCGCCGGCGAGCACCGACTCGTCGACGCTCTTCAGCCTGCCGCCAGGGACGGGGCAAGCCGCAATTGCCGCATAAACCATTCCGGCGACCTGTGCGTCGATGCCGAACTTGGCGGATCCATCGGTCTTGTGGACAACGTCCACGCGGGGCAGCGGCCGCGGAATGAAGGTGAACTGATCCGGCCTCTTGATCGGGGGCTCGGCGGCGAGCGTAGTCTTCGCTGCGGCGGCGGCAAGCTCGCCGAAACGCAGGCTCCGGCCGGAAGACGCGTGCGTCACTACACTTTGGGCCGCCGTGCATTCCGACGCCTGAACACGCCAGCGCACCGCCGCGGCAGCGATGAGGCGCTCGCGAGCACTGGCGCCGACCTGCTGCATCTTGCTCAGCGACTCCCTCACGGAGCGGCTGCCGTTCGACCGCATGTCACCGTAAACTCCGTTTTCGCGAACGTTGCGGTTTGACGAAGCAAACTCGATCCGCACCTTGGACCAGTCGCAATGCAGCTCTTCAGCGATCAACATCGGCAGCGCCGTCATGCTGCCTTGACCCATTTCCGATCGCTGGTAGCGGATCAGGATGGAATCGTCGGGGTCGATGCTGATCCACGCATCGATTTCGTTTGGATCGTAAGCATGATCGTCGTTCCAAGGTTGCGCCGGAACAGTAGCGGAGTGGGCGTCGCGCGGAGCAATACCGATGCCAATCGCGAAACCGCCAACCGCGGTCGCAGCCGTGAAGATGAAATTGCGCCGATTCACTACTGAAGTGACCTTCGTTGCGTCCATCCCCGCTACCCTTTTGCCCTCATCAGCTCGGCGGCACGATGAATGGCGCGACGCAGACGCTCATAGGTCCCGCAGCGGCAGATGTTCGTGATATCGGCATCGATATCGGCATCCGTCGGATCGGGAACGTTTTTCAAGAGCGCGACCACGGCCATGATCTGTCCCGACTGGCAATAGCCGCATTGAGGAACGTCTTCGGCGATCCACGCTCGTTGCACCGGGTGACTGTTGTCCGGCGTAAGTCCTTCGATCGTCGTGATCTTTGCACCGTCGAGCCCACCGATCGGCACGGAGCACGAGCGCAGCGGCTTGCCGTCCACGTGCACGGTGCAGGCGCCACATTGCGCGATGCCGCATCCGAACTTCGTGCCCGTCAGGCCGACGATATCGCGCAGGACCCAAAGTAGAGGTGTATCGGGCTCGATATCGATCTGCCTCGACGTTCCGTTGACTTGGATCGCTATCACCTAGGGTCTCCGGTTCGGTGACAGCTGGTCTGACACGCTAAGCGGCGCCCGGGACGCCAAGCCGGACAGCCATGCGCACCAGCTCGGCAACCGATTTCGCCAGCATCTTGCGCATCGCCTGGCCGCGGTGGACCTTCACGGTGACGACGCTCAGCGCGAGCTCGGCCGCGATCTGCTTGTTCATCCTTCCGGCCACGACGAGCTTCATGACCTGCCTTTCGCGCTCCGTCAGTTGGTGGTAACGCGCGTTCACCGCCGCGAGGCTGACCGCGTCGCCGCGCCTTGCGCGATCGCGCACGATGGCCGCGTGAATCGCATCGAGCAGCACCTGATCGTCGAACGGCTTGGTGAGGAACTCGGCCGCGCCGGCCTTCATCGCGCGCACGGTCATCGGCACGTCGCCGTGCCCGGTGACGAAGGTGACCGGGAGAGCGACACCTGCCTTCGCGATCTCCTGCTGAAACGTGAGTCCGCTCATGCCGGGCAGGCGCACGTCGAGCACGAGGCAGCCCGGTACGTCCGGCCGCTCCGCCTGCATGAACTCTTGCGCGGAGGACAATAGCTTCACCTCGAGCCCCACCGACCTCAGCAAAGTGTCGAGCGAGCGGCGAATGGACGCGTCGTCGTCCACGACGAACACGACGGGCCGCTCCGCGCTCATGAACCAGTCTCCTCGGCGACGGGCAGCGAGAATTGGGCGGCGAGGCGCTCCGGCGCCCCGCGCTGAGCTCGCTGAGAAGCAGGGACAGCGCGGCGAGGACGGCTGCTGGCGACGAGCGTCGGCACGTTCTCGAGAAGCGGATGACTGCTGAGCACAGTACCTCTACCTTGGTTCGGCGTGCCGCTTCCCTCCTCCATCGTCCGTTCCCATTCCGCCGTCGGGTGGATAGTGACGCCCGCGCACGGCCAGCTTTGCGTTGGAGACAGAATCGGCCCCGGAGGTTGCAGCGCGATAACCCCTCGGAGGTTGCTGCGTTACAGATGAAACCTGGAGCTCGGTCATCCCGCGCAAATGACGGGCTCATCAGTCCTTCGGCTTCAGGACGTCATTGAGTTGTCGCAACGCGTCGGCGTCCTCCGCGCTGACGGCCGGGTTGCCGCAACGCGGGTCGGTTCTCTGCAACGCACCGATCATCGCGCTCGTTAGCGGTACGGGCGCGCAGCCGTAGTCCGTTTCGCAAATGAGGTCCCACTGGGCGCGGGCCGCCTTGTGGCACCCGAAGCAGTTTCCTCCAAAACGATTGACGACCTCGGCGGCTCCACGCTTGCGAATCCGCGCTCCGTCGTTGGATACGTCGAGCTCGAAGAACTCCCAGTCGTGCGTCGTGGCGTCGAACCCCTTTTCGCGTTTCACCATCGCCTCGCCGGGTACCAATTGCACGATGGAGCCCGCCGGATAGACGCCACCGGCCGGTGCATTCGCTACGGCAATCGTCGCATCGAGATCGCCCTCGACGTTGTCCACGTAGAAGCCGCGCACCTTGCTCATCTTCGTGATGCAGTGAAACGAGGTAGCGTCGACGCGTACTGCGGCGCCGGCGGCGCCTCGATCATCGGCACCGGAGCTCGCGGACAGCAGCAACGCACACGCGAGCACGACGCTCCAAACGCGGGCGCTCGGCGCACTCATAGGGATGCAGGCCCAGCGCTCAAAGTGAGCCCGATGGCGACGCGTGGGCTCGCAACCGCCATCGGGATGTAGATCGAGAACGTCGTTCCCTCATCGGGCACGCTCTTCACGTCGATCACGCCACCAAGGTCGGCCACGATCGCGTACACGAGCGCGAGCCCGAGGCCGGTGCCACGGCCAGCTTCCTTGGTCGTAAAGAACGGCTCGAAAATCCGCTCGAGCGTCGCCTCGTCCATGCCGCATCCGCCGTCCTCGACGCTCAGGCACACATACTGGCCGGGGCGCACGGTTCCATGCGATAGGGCACGGTTCGCTCGGACCTTCACCGGTGTGATCGCAACCCGCAGCGGCCCACCGGCCTTCATTGCGTGAATCGAATTGCCGCACAGGTTCATGACCACTTGGTACAGCTGCGTGGCATCGCCCATCACGACGAGCTCGGTATCCGGAATCGCGGCATGCAGCGTAATGCGTCCGGGCAACGAGCTGCGCATGAGGTCGAGCGTCTCGGCCACGGCGGCGCATACGTCGGTCGGCGAGCGCGTGCCGCGCTGGTCGCGCGCGTAGGCGAGAATCTGCTCCGCCAGATCGCGTCCGCGCGTCGCCGCCGTCATCACGTTCTGCGCATAGCGCCTCCGCGGCGTGTCCTCGGGCGCTTCGTCGAACAGCATTTCGCTGTAGCCGAGAATGCCGCCGAGCACGTTGTTGAAGTCGTGCGCGATGCCGCTCGCAAAGCGTCCGATCAGCTGGAGCTTCTCGGCCTGCCGCAGACGCTGCTCGAGCTCCGCGCGCTCGGCCTCTCCGCGCTTGCGCTCGGTGATGTCGTTATTCGTCTCGAGGACTGCGATCGGTTCCAATGCTTCGCCGCGCAGCAGAGACCAGCGGCTTGCGACCGTGACGCGAGCCCCGTCCTTGAGCGATTGCACGAGCTCGCCTTCCCAATAGCCCGTACGCAACAGCTCCGCTTCGATCTGATCGAGCGGCGCGGGATAGATGGTCTTGAAAAGCGCGTCGCCTACACGACCCACGGCTTCAGCCGCCGTCCAGCCGTACAGCTTCTCGGCGCCACGGTTCCAGCACTCGATCACACCGCTCAGGCTGCGCGCGTAAATGGCGTCGTGCGCGAGATCGAGCACATTGAAATTCGGAAGCAGCGGCCCGCCGCGGGTGCGCCCGCGCTTGGAGGCGCTCGGCAGGCGCACCGAGGCCATGTAGCCTGCCGTGCCCGCGCGGCTGCTGAGCTCCGAAGCGTTTCGCAGCGCATTCATCGACGTTCCCAGCTTTTCCGAGCCCGAGGGAACAGCGCAGCATCCTTACCTTGGTCGAGCATGGCGTCTTACCTCGTCCGTCGTCCGTCCCAATCCACCGTCGGGTAGATGCTGACGCCCTCGCATGGTTGCCGCCAGCCCTCCGCGGGGGAGCAACGTACTACCCGGTCGAGTAAGCGCCATCGACTCCAACGAGATCGCACGACCGTCCCTCCCCGCCCGCAGATCGGCTCGCCTGGCCGGTACTCCCTAGCCAATCTCGGCACCGATGCCCCGCCCGCAACCCTCCGTGGAGAAAAGAACGCAAGGGGGGTAAGGTAAAGTCGCATGATTGCCAATCCCACCAGCCCCCCCATTCGCATCCTGACCGTGGACGATCACCCGATGCTGCGAGAAGGAATCGCTGCCGTGGTCGCGGATCAGTCAGACATGCAGATCGTCGGCGAAGCCTCGAACGGAGCAGAAGCCATCGAGCGTTTTACGGAGTTGCTGCCCGATGTCACGCTCATGGATCTGCAAATGCCCGACGTCGACGGAATCGATGCCCTGAAAACGATCAGGGCACGGCATCCGGACGCGCGAGTCGTCGTGTTGACCACTTACGCGGGGGACGCGCAAGCGCTCAGAGCCATGCAGTACGGCGCGGTCGGTTACTTGCTGAAGAGCGCGCTGCGACGAGAGCTAGTCGATACGATACGCCTCGTGCACACGGGGAAGCGCTACATCACGGTGGAAGTGGCAACCGACATCGCGCTGCATTCGTCGCAAGGCGTGCTCAGCGAACGAGAAGTCAGCGTCCTGGCCGTGGTTGCGGCAGGCAAGTCGAACAAGGAAATCGCACTAGCGCTAGCGGTGTCCGAGGCCACGGTGAAGGCGCACTTGAAAACCATCTTCTCCAAGCTCGGAGTGGCAGACCGAACGGAAGCCGTTACGCTCGCCGCCCGGCGCGGAATCATCACGCTTTGACGGCGTCGCGCCGAGCGCGCCGCGCTCGCACCACGTTCGACGGAGCTGTCGCCGCGCTCGATCGCTTCAGTGCCTGCGCGACAGCCAGCGGCGCAACCTGGACGATCGTGCGTAGGCCCGGGAGGCCGAAATGGTCAGCTCGATCTCCGTACCGGAATCGAGCCCGCTCCGGATGGCCAGATTCCCTCCCGCAAGTTGGGCGCGTTCGCGCATGCCCGTGAGGCCGAAGTGCCCCTTCCGCCCGCCTTCGGCCAGGACCGCGGAGGCGATCCCGTGGCCGTTGTCCCGGACCGACAACC
>DASQOL010000064.1:0-2602 GCA_035644475.1 Gammaproteobacteria bacterium
CTACTTCAGCGCGTACGCCTCGTATCAGGATCCGCTGCCGGTCCTCGCGACGCACACCGTACGGGTGAGGAGCGACCTTTATGTGCTCGCGAGCGGAACGCGGGTGTGGGGCGCCGAATCGACCGGCTTCGAGAAGCAAAATCTGTTCGGTGTGATCGACGGCATCGCCAAAGCGGTCACGGCGCAGCTCCGCGCCGACGGCCTGATTCAGTCGCCGCGCTGAGGTGCATTTGGTAGGAGTAACTTGCCGGCACGGCTAGACCCTGCCGCAACGCCGCGCGCCTTCCAGGGTACGACCCCTGCCGCTGTCGGCCGCTCACCACGGACCGCGAGTGGCGTCTATACTGCCGCGTGGGCGGGCACGTCGACCGCACGGATCCTTTGATCGCGGCGAAGTCGCGCGGCCGGCGGAAACGCGGGAGCTACCGAACGAAAACGCGCGTGGCATGACGGCTCAGGGCGAGCGCTACGATTCCCGGCTGTCCGTTGCGTCGGTGCCCGCTACTGCGCGGCACAAGAAGGCCGCGCTTGCGTTCAGCATCGGCGTTCTGGTGGCGTTCGCCGCGATTGCGCCCTTCGCGCTCGTGCCGCTGCCGCGCAGCGACGGTTTCATACCGGCGCTCCAAGCGATCGTGGCAGTCACCGACTTCATCACCGCCGTCCTGCTGTTCGCGCAGTACGCGACCGATCGGTCACGCGCGCTGTTGGTCCTGGCAGGCGGGTACTTGTTCGCGGCGTTGATCGTCGTCGCGCACACGTTTACGTTCCCCGGGGCGTTCACCCCGAGCGGCATGTTCGGCGCCGGCCAGCAGACGGCCGCGTGGCTCTACGTCGTTTGGCACGTCGGTTATCCAGCCGCCGTGATCGCGTACGTGTTGCTCAAGCGGCCGCCGGCCGCGACCGACGGGGCCGCGGTCGCGCCCACTACCGCGACCCGTTGGACCGTCGTTGTGGTAGTGACGGCGGTTGCGGTGCTCACGTGGGCCGCGATCGCCGGCAACGATTTGCTGCCGGCCTTGGTCGTGAGCGAACGGAGCTTCGCCACGGCTGCGAAGGTGGTGACGGGAGTCGCTCTGCTCGCGAGCGTGGTGGCGTTCGTCCTCCTTTGGAACCGCCGCACCTCGGTGCTCGACGAATGGCTGATCGTTGCGGTGAGCGCGTCGATCGCGGAGACCACGCTCGTCGCCGTGGTCGGCGCGAGCCGCTACACCGTGGCCTTCTACGTCGGCAAGCCGTTCGCCGTGGTTGCGTCGTGCGCCGTCCTGGTAGCCCTGCTCTCGGAGATGACGAGCCTGTACGTTCGCCTGTCGCTCGCCGTCAGGGCTCTGCAGCGCGAGCGCGCGAGCCAGGTCCTGAACCTGGATCTGATCGTCGGCTCGATTGCGCACCAGGTGAAGCAGCCGCTCACGGTGATCACCACGTGCAACACCATCGTCGCCAACCTGTTGCGTCACGCGAAGATAGACGTGGGCAAGGTGCAGCTCAACGTCGACGACATGGCGCGGGCCGGTATGAGCGTGGCCGACACGATCGACAGCATGCGCACGTTGCTCAAGAATCCAAACGAGGCGCAGCGGCAACTCGACGTTAACGAAGTCGCGCTCGAGGCGCTGCAAGCCTTGAGCGCGGAGCTGTCCGATCACGACGTCCAGGTGAGAGCGGAGCTCGCCACCGGCCTGCCGTCGGTGGTCGGTCACCGAGGACAGCTGCGGGAGGTGCTCGTCAACATCATGCACAACGCCATCGAAGCGATGGCGACGCTGACGCACGACCGGCCACGGAGATTGCGGATCGCGACGGGTAGGGCTACCCGCGACCGCGTTTCACTCGCCATCGAAGACTCGGGGCCCGGAATCGAGCCCGCGAGATTGCCGACCCTGTTCAGCGCGTTCGTCACCACGAAGGCGAACGGAATGGGGCTCGGGCTCGGGATTTGTCAATTGATCGTGAGCCGGCACAACGGCGAGCTCACCGCGTCCTCGCAGATCGGAGTCGGTACGCGCTTCGAGGTGGTGCTGCCCGTCGCGTCGCTCGCCGCCGAGGAGGCGTCGCGCGTCGCGGCTAGCCCGATCAAAGCCGAAGCTTGAAATCGATCCCGTAGGTTCGCGGGTCGGCGTACGACACGCGCGAGGAGACGCTCGTGACCACCGCGTCGTCGTAGTAGCTCGTGTCGGTGAGATTCGCGCCCCAAAACCCGAGCTCCCAATCGTTGCGCGCGTAGGCCACGCGGGCGTTCACCAGGCCGTAGGCCGCCTGCTTGAGCCACTTGGTCGCAGGCACTGGAGAGAAATCGAAGTAGTAGTCGCCTTTGTAGGAGTAGTCGACGCTCACCGGGATTCGCCCCCCGCCGGCGAGGCGGCGTTCGTAGTGGATGCCGAGGTAGGCCGCTTGGTCCGGTGAGCGCAGCAGCGACCGGCTGCGCGCGTCGAACCCGCCGGGCAGCGGCACGCTGCCGTAAGGGGGGACGGTGAGCGGCACGAGCGCTCCGGCCGTGTAGTCGGTGTACTCGCTGTCGATGAGGGCGACCGCCGCCTTCAGCGACAGGTTCCGGCTCAGGGCGATGTCGGCGTCGACCTCGAGGCCTCGAACGTCGGCGCTGGCC
>DASQOL010000065.1:0-22369 GCA_035644475.1 Gammaproteobacteria bacterium
AGACCCAGGTCCAGCACGTGCTCGAAGAGGAGCGCACGGCGATGGACGCGTCGCGCGAGCAGCTCGCGGCTTCCGGCGAGCAACCGTCGTTCGAGCAGATGCGCGCGCGCCGCGACCAAGTCCATCAAGAGACGCTCACGAAGCTTGAGAGCGTTCTCACCCAAGACCAGATCAAGAAGTTCGAGGCGCTGACGGGCCCGCCCGAAGGTCCGCGGCCGCCGCCCCCCGCGCCGCCGGCGGAGTAGGAGAGATCATGCGACGCACGGATCCGCTACGGCCGACGCTCGGCGAGTGGCTGCAGCGCCAGATGCGGCAGAGCGCGTGGAGCCGCCGCGCGGTGCTCGGCAGCCTCGGCGGCCTGACGCTGATCGGCTGCAGCGGCGGGGACGGCGCCTCGGGCGCGGCGTCGACCGGCGGCACCGGCTCGACCGGAACGACGAGCACGGGCACCGGCACTGGGACCGCCACGGGCTCGACGACGACGACGGGCACGGTGTCCTTGAGCTGCGTCCTCACGCCTGAGGAAACCGTCGGGCCCTACCCGCTGTTCAACGACATCGCGAGCGCCGCGCTCTATCAGCGCGAGGACATCACCGAGGGTCAGCCCGGATTGCCGCTGCGGCTCACGCTCACGATCGTCAACGCCAACTTGGCTTGCGTGCCCGTCACGACGGCCATGGTCTACATCTGGCATTGCGACAAGGACGGCCGCTACTCGGGCTACAACCAGCCGGGCGGCGACCTGCGCGGCCAAACGTTCTGCCGCGGCGTGCAGACGACGGATGCGAACGGGCAGGTGCGATTCACGACGGTCTACCCCGGCTGGTATCAGGGCCGGGCGACGCACATCCACTTCCGCGTCTACCTCGCGCTCGACCTCCAGGCCACCTCGCAGCTGGCATTCCCCGACGCCGTCACCGCGGCCGTCTACAACACCTCGCAGTACGCGGCGAAGGGCCAGAACCCGATCGTCACGCTGCAGGACGGCATTTTTTCCGACGGCGTGACCTACCAGATGCCGGCGCTGACGCCGAACGCGGCGCTCGGCGGCTACGACGCCGCGCTCACGGTGGGTATCGCCGCCTAGCGCCGTACTGTCAAAGAGGGCTTGCGCTGTCAGTCGCCATAGGAGCAACCTCGCGGGGGTAGGGGCGAGTCGGATCAGCATCCTGATCTGAGCACCTGGGAACGCGAGGGACGGCGATGACAACAGTCCAGGCGCAGGGGCGTGCGAATCGGCGCAGCGGCGGGCCGGCCGTCGCGCGAGTGTGGCTGCTGGCGGTGGCCTGCGCCGCGTGCGGAGCGGCGGGTGCCGCGGGCAGCTCCTGGAACGGTCCGCAGCCGGACCGAATCTTCCAGAAGCTCGACTTGAACGGCGACGGTGTCGTCGACAAGAGCGAGCTCGAGACCGCGCGGCGCACCGCGTTTGCGCGCGCCGACAACGATCACGACGGCTACATCACGGAGGCGGAGGCCCAGTCGTTGCTCCAGGAGCTACGTGCCCAGGGCGCCGCCGGTCAGCGGCCGCTCTTTCGCGGCAGGCTCGCGGCGCGCCGGCCCGCCGAGCAGGCGAACGTGCTCGCGCGTTTCGACGCGAACGGCGACGGCCGCGTGTCGGAGGCTGAGTTCGTCGACCTCGAGCATCCGTTCGGCGCGCTGTTCGACGGTAACGGCGATGGCCAGATCACCAAGGCCGAGATGCAAACCGCTCGCGCCTCGCTGCGCGACGGGCAGAAACGCGCCGCCCGCTAGCTGTTGCCTTCGCGGAGCTTCGCGAGCATTTGCCGCTCGGCGCCGAACGGGTCGTTCGTCACGACGCTCTCGTCGTTGAGCACCATCGTCGCGCGCGTCTTCGTGTCGAACTTGGGCCATTGCGGCAAACCCTTCGCGCCGTTCGGGTCGCCGCTGCGCGCGAAATTCGCGAACGCCGTGCTCACCTTCGTCGCGAGCGCATAACGGCTCTGGAGCGTGCCCGTCATCGACGTCGCGACCTCGACGTTGTCGAACGCGAACGGGATGTCGAGGCAGTGGTACGCGCGCAGCTTGCCCTGCCGCACCGACGACAACCACCGGAAGTAATACGAGTAGACCGGCGCCGTGGCCTGCTCGGACTTGCGCTCGGCTTGGGTGATCGGGCCCACGCGCATGCCGTTGTCCGACGCGATGATCTGCGAGAGCTCGACATTGCTCGCCTTCGGCCGGCTGTGCTTGTAGAGGTCGACGACTTCCTTAGCCTTCGCGTCGTCGCCGCGGACCGTCTGCTTCACTCGCGCGAGCAAATCGGCGTCCTCGATCGGATCGATCATCGTGGTCGGGAAGAAGTTCACCTCGTGCTCGACGGTGCCCATCATCAGCGGCACGCTCGCCGAGATCGCGCTCGCGGTCGGCGCGAACGGGTTCGCCGGCATCGTGCGGCCGTCGACCGTCGGTTGGAGCTGCAAGCCCTGCGTCTTCAGGAACGCTTCGCGCACCTGCTCCATCGGCAGCGCCTGCATTTCGCTAACGGTCTTCGCGCCGACGGCAGCCATGAACTTCTGCGCGGTCTCTGTCGCGCGGTCCTTCGTCACGCCCTGCACGAACGCGCCACTCATGCCGATCGCGCGGTGGAACAGTCCCTTCGCCGCGGGCATGCCGAGCAGCGCGCCGACTTTGCCGCCGCCGCCCGATTGGCCGAAGATCGTGACGTTCGCCGGGTTGCCGCCGAAATTCGCGATGTTGTCGCGCACCCACTCGAGCGCCGCGACGATGTCGAGCATGCCGACGTTGCTCGCGCCCTTGAACGCGTCGCCGCCGAGGTCCTCCAGATAAAGGTAGCCGAACACGTTGAGCCGGTGCGTGACCGGCACGACGACCACGTCCTGGCTGCGCGCGAGCCGTGCGCCGTCGTAGAGCAGCCAGTTGCCCGAGCCGCTCGTGAAGCCGCCCCCGTGCAGCCAGAGCATCACGGGCCGGTCGCCGCGGCCCAGGGCGGGCGTGAACACGTTCAAGTTCAAGCAGTCCTCGCCCTGCATCTCGGTGCGGTCGAGCGCCTCGACCTCGCTGATCGGGCCCACGAAGTCTTGCGGCGAGCGGTGGCCGACGAGCTTGGTTTCCTTCACGCCGGTCCACGCCGCGACCTTCTGCGGCGGAAGGAACCTATTCTTGCCGGCGGTCGATGCCGCGTACGGCACGCCGTAGAACGCGTTCACGCCGCCGTCGAGCACCACGCCTTCGATCTTGCCCGCGGCCGTGTCGACGGGCCGGCCGGCTTTCGCGAGCCGGATGTCCTGGCCCCACGCGCGCGTTCCGCCCGCGAGCAGCCCGGCGGTCGCGAGGCTCGATCCGATGAAGGAACGCCGGTCGATGCCGGCGCGATTGCGCTGTCTGCTCATGAGGTCCCCCCGGTGGTGCTGTTCGTCGAGGCTGCGGTAGCGCGCCTCGTTGGTCGATCTCGCGCGAAGTTAGCACGTCGCCCCGCGAGCCGGTCGGGGCCTAAGGAAAATTCGGTAGGTGTCGTGATTGCGTTACATGGAGTCGCATATACTTGACATCGCCATGACCGGCCGCGTACTCTTCGCGCCGCCAAGAAAACCGCCCGGAGAAAGGCCGATGTCGTTTCGCGAGAAGAGCGCCTGGGTCACGTTGACCGCGATCGTGCTGGTGTTCGTTCTGTACTTTCTGCATGGGCCGGGCCTGTTGCCGCGGCCCAGCGGCTGGCAGCTGCACCTGCTCGTGCTGTGCTTCGCCGCGTTCATCGTGATCGAAGTGGTTGCGCACGGGGTGCTCTATGTCCGCTATCCGAAGGACGCCTGGACGCCGAGGGACGAGCGCGAGCAGCTGATCGACCTCAAGGCGGTACGGATCGCGTCTCGGGTGTTCGTGGCGGGAACGTTTCTCGCCGTCGCGAGCATCCACTTGACCACGGTGGGAGGTACCGTGCCCTACCTGGTGCTGATGGCGTTCGCCGTCTCGCAGGTCGTTAAACACGCCGCGCGGATCATTTACTATCGCCGCGGGTCGTGAGATGACCAAAACCGCCATCACGAACAAGATCCGCCGGCTGCGCTTCGATCACGGCGAGATGACGCAGCAGGCGCTCGCCGAGCGCGTCGGCGTCACTCGACAGACGGTGAACGCCATCGAGCTCGGCAAGTATTCGCCGTCGCTCGAGGTGGCGTTTCGCATCGCGGTCGCGTTCGGCGTGGGGATCGAAGAGGTGTTCTCGTACGAGACCGACGGGAAGACCGGGAGCAAATCATGAATCGACGCATGTTGCTCAAAGGAGCGGGCGTCGCGGGCGCGCTCGTGGGCGCCGGGGCGTTCGGCAAGTACGCGGTGCTCGCGCCGCCGCGCAGCGCCGAGCTCGAGAGCGTGGACGCGCTCGCCGTGCGCATTTGCGACTCGCTGAGCGGTGACGCGAAGGCCCTGGCCTGCTTGCCCTACGACCATCCGCTGCGCCAGTACCACAATCGCGGGCTGTGGGCGGGCGGGCTCGTCGTGAGCGCGCTCACGGTCGACTGGGGCACGCGGCGCGCGCTCACGGACCTGCTGCACGCGGGCCTCTCCGAAGCAGGTCGCGAGCGGCTGCCGAGACAGGACTCGACGAATTGGTTCGGCGCGAACGGCCTCGGGCTCGCCGTCTGCGGTGATCCGCGCCGCGGGCCGTATCAGATCATGCTGTCGGGCGTGCACTTGAATCTCCGCCTCGGCGGCGCGAGCGCGGACGGCGCGGCGTTCGGCGGGCCGCAGGTCTACGGCGATCAGCGCGGCAACGAGCGCGTCGGCCTGCCGGGCAACGTCTATCGCTATCAAATGGAAGCGGCGCACCGGCTCCTGGCGGCGTTGACTCCGGCGGAGCGCGCGGCCGTGCGGGTGGCCCGCGCGCCGGCGCAGGTGAGGGTGGGAGTGCAGGGCCGCGATGGCCGGTTCGACGGCGTGGTCGTCGCCGACCTCGCCGCCGACAAGCGCAAGCTCGCGCACGACGTGGTCGCCGGCATCGTCGACACCTACGCCGAGCGCGACACCGCGTACGCGTGGCAATGCCTCGAGCGTAACGGCGGCGTCGACGCGCTGCGCTTCGCCGACTATGACGAAGACTACGAAGGCGGCCGCCGCGCGGGCGACGCGCCGTCGCAGATCTTCCGGTTCGAAGGCCCCGCGGCCGTGTTCCACTTTCGCGGCGAGCCGCACGTGCATGCGTTCGTCAACATCGCGATGGACGGCGAGCGGCCCTTGAGCGTGGGCGACGCGCTGGCGGACAACCCCGCCGTACTCGAAGGTGAGGATCTGGCCGCGTTCTTCGAGACGGCGATGCGTGCGCAGGGCGAGGCCGACGTCGCGCTGTATCCCGCCCAGGGCGCGGTCGGGCGCCTGCGCGCGGGAACGGTGCGGACCGGCGACATCTGGACCGCGGAGAGCTGGGTCAATGATCTCGTCGTCGTCGAAGCCAAGGGTGCGGATCTCGCGCCGGAGATGGCGGACCTGATGCGCTCGCGCGGCACGCCGCCGCAATCGGGCTCGACGTATCGAATCGCGACGACGGACTACATCGCGGACTACGAAGCGGGCGCGCACCTGGGCCGTGTTGGCGCGCGGCGCTCGCTTGGCCCGCTGCGCGATGCGCTCGTGGCCCACGCGCGCGAGCACGGTTTCGCTCGCGGCTGACGCTCGCGCCCGAAGATCGGCCGTGACGTTGACGTGGGGATTGCCGGCGTCCGAGCTCGCGCGGCTGTCGGCGTGCCTCGACAAGCTCTTGCCGCACGTGCGCGACTGCGAGATCGCGATCACCGGCGGCGTCGCCATCCAGCGCGGCGTCGCCCTGGCAGGCGGCAAAGGCTCGCGGGTCGCGGTCGCGGATCTCGACCTGGTGGCGAGCCGGCATGACGCCGTGGCCCCGAGCGTCGCCGAGGCGTTTCTGATTTCCCACTACCACGTCGTGCAACCCGGCGTGCCGAAGTTCATGGTCCAGCTCGTGGATCCCGAGTGGCGCGTCCGAGTCGACATCTTTCCGGACCTCGTGGGCTCGCTCGCGCGCGCGACACGGATTCCGATCGGCGCGCACCGCGTGAACGTGCTCGCGCTCGAGGACATCTTCGAGCACAAGCTACTCACGCTCTCGAAGGCGTCGCCCGCCGGCCCCGTCGATCCGAAGCACGCTGCCGACGCCGAGCTCCTCGGGAATCTCCTGCGCCGGGCCGTGCCGGCCGTCTCCGCCGCGCTCGTCGAGGACGTCTACGGAATCGACGCGGCTCTCCTTTGCCGGCGGTGCGAGCTGAGCGCCGACTCGCGCTTCCCGCTGGCGCCCAAGGAGCGGATCTTCGAGCTGCTCGGCTGGACGAAGCCGCCTGCGGCGGTTGCCGCCCCCTGACCCGAGGCATATTCTGAGTGAGGTTCCGCGCGCGTTCGACGCGCGGGAAGGAGGAGGGGGTGGCGCTCGATCTCGAGATCAACGGCCGTCGCTATTCGGTCGACATCGACCCGCAGACCCCGCTGCTCTGGCTGATTCGCGACTACCTCGGTCTCACCGGCACCAAGTTCAGCTGCGGAATCGCGCAATGCGGCGCGTGCACGGTGCACGTGGACGGGCAGCCGGTGCGCTCCTGCAGCTTCCCCGCGTCGCTTGCCGCCGGCAAACGTGTGCTCACGATCGAAGGGCTGTCGCCCGACGGCAGCCATCCGATTCAACGCGCGTGGAAGGAGCTCGACGCGCCGCAATGCGGCTACTGCCAGTCCGGCATGATCATGGCGGCGCTCGCGCTCCTCGAAAAGAACCGCGAGCCCACCGACGCCGACATCGACGCGAACGTCACCAACGCGTGCCGCTGCAGCAGCTATCACCGCGTGCGCAAGGCCATTCACCGCGCGGCGGAGCTCATGAAGGTGTGACTCCATGAGAAAGCCGAAGTCGGATCGTTCGAACCCGCGCGACGGCGTCGATCGCCGCGAGTTCCTCGCGTCCGCGGCGGGCGCCGCGTTCGTGCTCGGCTTCTGGGTGCCGCCGCGCGCCGCCCGCGCCGGCGAGACCCCGCCGCTCTCGCCGCCGCGGCGCGGCTCCGTTTGGTACGAGGATCCGACCGCGCCCGAGATCAACGCGTGGATCGTCATCGCGCCCGACGACACGGTGACGATCCGCATCGCGCAGACCGAGCTCGGTCAGGGCGTGTGGACCTCGAACGCGATGATCGTCTGCGAGGAGCTCCAGTGCGACTGGAGCAAGGTGCGGCCGCAGTACGCGTCCGCGAATCGCGACGCGCGCGAGATGGCGCCGAACTGGACCTTGAACGTGCCCGGCAACGGCGGTGCCGACCCGAACGGCGGCGGCGAGCCCACGTTCGGCACGCGCGCACGTACCGGCGGCAACGGCATCCCCGACAGCGTCTATCGGCGGATGCGCACCAACGCGGCGTCGTCGGTGAAGGACGGCCGCTACTACCTACAGCTCGCGGGCGCCGAGGCGCGCGAGCGCCTCGAGCTCGCGGCCGCCGCGCTCTGGAGCGTGCCGGTGAGCGAGCTCGCCGCGAAGGACGGCGTCGTGACGCACGCAGCGAGCGGCCGCACCACGACCTACGGCAAGATCGCGCACCTCGCGGCGCAGACGCCGCACCCGCATCCCGAGACGATCAGGATCAAGCCGCCGAGCGAGTGGACGCTCATGGGCACCGAGCAGAAGAACCTCGACGTGCCGATGAAGGTCACGGGCGAGACGGTCTACTCGATCGACGTGCGCGTGGAAGGAATGCTGTGGGCGGCCGTGCGGACTTGCCCCGTGTACGGCGGCGACGTCAAGAGCTGCGACCTCGAGAAGGTCCGCGGCCTGCCGGGCGTGCGCTCGTTCATGCAGTTCCCGATCCCGGACCCAAAGCTCACGCGCGGCCGCGTGTTCAGCGGCGGCGTGGCGGTGATCGCGGACCATTGGCATCAGGCAAAGGCTGCGGTCGACGCGCTGTCGATCGAATGGAATGTCCCGCCGCGCAACGCCGCGTTCGACACGGCGAACATGCGCGGCGCGTTGCTCGCCGCGCTCGATCGGCCGGGCAACGTGCGCGTCGATCTCGGGGACGTCGACGCCGGGTTCGGCCGCGCGGCGAAGACCGTCGAGGCCGTGTATTTCACGCCGTATCTGCCGCGGGCCCGCATGGAGCCGGGCAACGCGACCGTGCTCGTCAAGGACGACCGCGTCGACATCTGGATCGGCGATCAGAGCCCGCAAGAGACGCGCTTCAGTGCGGCCGAGATCGCCGGCATTCCCGAGCAGAACGTGTATCTGCACCAGTGCCACTTGGGCGGCGGCTTCGGCCGCAACGGCAACGGGCCGCAGGCCGAGCAGGCGATCATGATCGCGAACGCGCATCGCGGCCGGCCGATTCACCTGCTGTGGAGCCGCGAAGAGGACTTCATCGGCACGACCTATCGCGCGATGGGCGTCGCGCGCCTGCGCGCCGGTCTCGACGCCGACGGCTGGCCGATCGCGCTCGAGGTGCGCACCGGCATGCAGAAGGACGGGTTCGGCCCCGAGGCGTCGTTCGACGTCGTGTCGCGCTACTACGTGCCGAACTATCGGTTCTCGAACCACACCACCGACTTCCACGTGCCCGTCGGCACGCGGCGCGGCGTCGGTCAGGCCGCGCACGAGTTCTATCGCGAGAGCTTTATCAACGAGCTGGCGCACGCGGCGGGCAAGGATCCGTATCGGTACCGGCGCGAGCTGCTCGCGCGCACCAATCTCCCGTTCAAGCGGGACATGATCAAGGCGCTCGACCTGGCGGCCGAGATGGCGGGCTGGGGCAAGCCGCTGCCGAAGGGCACCGCGCAGGCGATCGCGCTCGAGGAGCGCGGCGCCGAGACCGGCGGCTCGGCGACGATCAGCGCGATGGTGCACACGGTGTCGGTGAGCCGCGAGGGCCGCGTGAAGCTCGAGCGCGTCGACGTCGCGCACGACGCGGGCTTCGGCCTCGTGAACCCGCTATCGGTGAAGAAGCAGATCGAGGGCCAGATCACCTGGTTCTACAACGACGCGATGCACCAGGCGTGCGACGTGGTCGGCGGCCGCATCGAGCAGAACAACTTCGACCGCTTCAGGCTGTCGCGGATCGATGAAGATCCGCCCGAGATCAACATCCGATTCTTCGACACGGCGCACTGGCTGATCGGCATGGGTCACGATCGCGGCACGTCGGTGCAGTCCGCGATCGGCGACGCTCTCTTCCAAATCACCGGCAAGCGGATTCGCGACCTGCCGTATGGAGCACACGACTCGAGCTGGGGTTGAGATAGCACGCGGCGGCGACGTGGGCACGGTCGGCTAGGTCTCCGGTAGCGCGTAGTCGCCCGCCGCTACCGCTTCACGAACTCGCAACGCCGTGGCGTTCACGGTCTCGCTCGTCGTGTCGATCGCGTAACGCTCCAGAGCGCCGAGACTCGCGAATGCTCCATAGAGCCCCTTGATTGGTCCGGAGGCTTTGAGCTCCTTGCCCTCGCGCGCAACGGCGCGCGCGAACGTTTCTTCGTAGCTCGGCCTCAGCACGACGAACGACATTTCGAGTCGTCCGCGTTTCGCGCCGCTCGCGAACTTCGGTAGCGACCACGGGCCGATGATTCCGTCGACGATCACGTCGTAACCTCCGTTCGCGTAGCCGATCATTGCTTCGACGATGACGTCGATGACCACCGCGTTCTGCCTTGCAGCGTCGGGGAGAAACGGCGCCACGAACCCCTTGCGAATCGCGACATAGAAGGAGTCGGTGGCGAGATGAACGGTCGAACGTTCTGCGTTGTCGGCGAGCGTCCGGGCAATCGTGGTTTTGCCGGAGCCGGGTGGTCCGCTGAGCACCAGAAGCGAGCCTGCCGACGTGCTTTCGTTCGTCATGGAGTCTCCCGTCGAGAACCGGCCGCTTATTTCGCAGGAAACGACGAGCACGACAAGTCTTGCGCTTCTGCGAGGGATGATCCGTCGCGTCGAATCCTGAGTCGAAGCAAGGGGTTATGCTTCGAGTAAAAAAGCACGCGCAAGAGCGGCGATGAAGTGCAAGTCGGAGCGGGCAGGGTCGTTTGGCGCTCACGGGTGGATCGCTGCGGTAGCGCGAGACGACCAACCTGTCCAGTGTCGCCAAACGCCGACGTGCGCGAATGGCGAATTGAGGGTCAGTTCACACACGTCTCCCTCCTACTTTTCGGACACTGGCGAACGCCGGACGGGTCAGAGAACGTTCGGCGGCCGGCGCAGGGAGCGCCGGTCGAGTTTGTTACAGGGAGGGTCGGCCATGAGGCAAGCTACGAGAACCGCTTTGCTCGGTCTTTTCGGGCTGGCGGTCGTTATGCCCGGCGGCGCGCAGCAAGCGACGAAGGAAGAGCTGCGCAGCCTCGACGAGCAGGTCCAGGAGATCAAGACCGACGTGCTCGACATCGCGGCGGACGTCTCCCGCCTCGAGGAGAAGCTGCTCTATCCCTCGAACACCCAGCTCGCGGTGTTCGTCTCGATCGCCGAGGGCGAGAAATTTCGTCTCGACGCGGTGAAGATCGACGTCGACGGCGACCTCGCCACTCACTACATCTACGGGTTCAAGGAGCTGGACGCGCTGCAGCACGGCGGCGTCCAGCGCCTGTTCACCGGAAACATCGCGACGGGCCCGCACAGCCTGGTCGTTTCGGTCAACGGCAAAACTCAGTTCGACAAAGACTTCAGCCGTACCGAGACCTTCGCGTTCAACAAGGGCGTCGAGCCGAAGTTGCTCGGCATCACGCTCGCGGGACCTGAGTCGATCGAACTCGGCGACTGGTAGCCGCTTGGCCACGGCCGGTGGCCGCTTTGGCTACCGGTAGAACCTCCGCTCTCCAGAGGGACGGGAATGTGCATTCGTACGCTGCTCGGTATTGGCGCGCTGTGCGTCGCGACTCTCGCGACCGCCGGCCCGCCGTCCGCGCGTGACGCCCATAGGGCCGACGACAAGGGCGCCGACGACCTGTTTTTCGGCGAGGCCGTGTATTACGCGCGTCAGGGTCACTATTTCGACGCGCTCGAGCGCCTCGACGCCGAGCTCGGTCAACACCGTACGCTCGACGAGCCCGAGCTCGACTCGCTTTACCGGTATCTTCGCGACGCGGAGTTCTCCGTCGGCGACTTCGAGCTCGAGTACCGGATGCACCTTCGCGCCGGTCATGCGATCACCGCCGTGCTCGAGGGCGCTGTGGACGAGCGGATTCGCAACGACGCCGCGTATCGTCTCGCACGCATTCACTTCCAGAACGGTCAGCTCGAGGACGCGCTCCAGGCGCTCGACAAGATTCAGGGCAAGGTGCCGGAAGCGATTCGCGGCGACGTGGAGTTCCTGCGCGCCAACGTCTACCTGGGGCTCGGCCGCAGCGAAGATGCGGTTGCCGTGCTCAAACGCGTGCAAGGCGTCGCGAGCTTGAACGGCTTCGTCGCCTACAACTTGGGTGTTGCGCTGCTCGACGAGGGCCGCCGCGACGATGCGCTCGCGCAGCTCGAGCGCGCCGGGCAAGTCGGCGGCTCCGACGAGTCCGTGCTCGCCATCCGCGACAAGTCGAACCTCGTGCTGGGAACGCTGCTCGCGGACTCGGGGCAGTCGGAAACGGCCAAACGATTCTTCGATCGCGTCCGTCTCGACGGACCGTTCTCGAACGCGGCGTTGCTCGCGTCGGGCTGGGCGGCCGCGCGCGGCGACGACTTCGAGCGCGCCGTGGTGCCTTGGGGCCTGCTGGCGGAGCGCGAGCCGACCGATGTGGCCGTGCAGGAGGCGAAGCTCGCGCTGCCGTTCGCGTACGGCAAGCTCGACGTTCACGGGCGCGCCGCGCTCTCCTACGCGAGCGCACTCGAGTCGTTCGGCGGCGAGATCGACAAGCTCGACGCGTCGATCGCGAGCATCAGGGACGGCAAGTTCCTGAAGGCGCTCGTGCGCGAGGAGATCCGGCAGAACACCGACTGGGTGATTCGCCTGCGGTCCCTGCCGGAGTCCCCGGAAACGTACTACTTGATGGAGCTCGCGGCCTCGCACGACTTCCAGACCGCGGTGCAGAACTACCTCGACTTGGACGACTTGCGCCGCAAGCTCGCGACGTGGGACGTGAGCTTCGCCGCGTTCGACGACATGATCGGACTGCGCCGTGAGTACTACGAGCCGCTGTTGCCCGGCGTGGACGCCGATTTCCGCGGGCTCGACTCGCGCATGCGCCTGCGCATCGAGCAGGACAAGCTTCTCAAGGAGCGGCTGCAGGGCCTGCTCACCGCTCCGCGGCCGGACTTCCTTGCGACGGCCGACGAACGGCTCGCGGCCGAGCAGTTGACCGAGCTCGAGAGTGGCTTGGCGGGGCTCGACACGCCGCAGGCGGAAGCCCTGCGGCAACGCATCGGCCGGCTTCGCGGCGTGCTGACTTTCACGATGCGCACGGAATACCACGAGCGGCTCGCGGCGTTCGACCGCCATCTCACCGAGCTCGCCGCGGCGCTCGACGTGCTGAACGCGCGCTACGACGCGTTCGTGCGCAGCCGGCAGGCCGCCGTGCACAGCTACGAGGGGTACGACACTCCGATCGCCCGGCTGCGCACGCGTACGAGCGACGCGTTGGCCGACGTGAATCGGCTCGTTGCGAGGCAAGGACACATCCTCGAAGTCGTCGCGATCGACGAGCTCACGGCGCGCCGCGAACGTCTCGCGGAGTATCAGGATCAGGCCCGGTACGCGCTCGCCGACAGCTACGACCGCGCGACCAAGGCGCGAGCCGAGGCCGAGGTCGCGGCCGTCGGCTCCGGGAGCGGCGGCCAGTGATGCGGCGCGCGCCCAAAGCCGCAGTCTTGGCGACGGCCGTCGCGGCGGCCCTCGTGGCCGGCTGCGCGTCCGATCCCGCGCGCCACACGCTCGCCGACCTGCGCGACGTGCAGCCCGATGTCGCCGAGGTCGACGTGCAGAACTCGCTCGATCTCGCGATGCAGAGCTATCGGCGCTATCTCGAGCAGAGCTCGACGAGCGCGATGACGCCCGAGGCCATGCGGCGTCTGGCCGACCTGCAGCTCGAAAAGGAGTACGGCATTGCGGGTGGGGCCAAGACGCTGCCGGCGCCGCGGCCCGCGTTGGCCCAGCCGGCGGATCTTGCGCCGCCGGCCGTGCAAGCCGTCGCGCGCGCGGGGCGCGCCGCCGCCTCCGCGACGGCGCCGGTTGCGGAATCCGACGCGGACTTCGAGGCGCGCGCGACGGAAGTGCACTTCGCGTCCGCAGGCGACGCGGCGGCGGAGCTTCCGGGGGGCGCGAGCACCGCGCAGGGCGGGCCGCTCGAGGCCATCGCGATCTACAAGCGGCTGCTGGCCGAGTACCCGAACTACGAGCGCAGGGACCAGGTGGTCTATCAGATGGCGCGCGCCTACGACGAGCTCGGTGAGACCGAGCAGGCAATGGAGGCGATGCAGCGGCTGGTCGACGAGTTCGGCTACTCGAAGTACGCCGACGAGGTTCAGTTCCGGCGCGCGGAGTTCTACTTCACGCGCAGCAAGTATCGCGACGCGGAGAGCGCGTACCAGGCGATCACGGCCAGGGGCGCGCAGTCGGAATACTACGAGCTCGCGCTCTACAAGCTCGGGTGGACTCTCTACAAGCAGGACTTCTACGAAGAGGCGTTGCACCAGTACATGGCGCTGCTCGACTACAAGCAGTCGATCGGCTACGACTTCGACGCGCAGCATGAAGAGAACGATGAGAAGCGCGTGGCGGACACGTTCCGCGTGATCTCCTTGAGCTTCTCGAATCTCGGCGGGCTCGAGGTGCTGCCCGAGTACTACGCGACCTACGGCAGCCGCGAGTACGAGGACCGGATCTACAAGAACATGGGCGAGTTCTATCTCGAGAAGCTGCGCTATCAAGACGCCGCCAAGACGTTCGCCGCGTTCGTGGAAGGGCACCCGCTGCACCGCGCCGCGCCGCGGTTCAGCATGCGCGTGATCGAAGTCTACGAAAAGGGCGACTTCCCCAAGCTGGTCGTCGACTCGAAGAAGGCGTTCGCCAAGCAATACGGCCTGCAGGCGGAGTACTGGCGGCACTTCGACGTCGCGGAGTCGCCGGAGGTGCTGGGGTATCTCAAGACGAACTTGAAGGACCTCGCGAATCACTACCACTCGCTCTATCAGGACGAGAGCCTGAAGACGGAGAAGCTGGGCAACTATCGCGAGGCGCTCGCGTGGTATCGGGAGTATCTCGCGTCGTTCCCGAAGGAGCCCGAGTCGCCGTCGATCAACTACCAAGTCGCGGACCTGCTGCTCGAGAACCAGGACTACGGCGAGGCCGCGCGCGAGTACGAGCGCACGGCGTACGACTATCCGGCGCACGAGCGCGCGTCCGCCGCGGGCTACGCGGCAATCTACGCGCACCGCGAGCAATTGAAGGTGATCGGTGAGGCGGAACGCTCGGCCGCCGCGCGCGCGACCATCGACAGCTCGCTCAAGTTCGCCGACGCGTTCCCCGAGCACGAGCACGCGGCCACGATTCTGGGCGCGGCCGCGCAGGACCTCTACGAGATGAAGGACTTCGCGCCGGCGGCCGCGGCCGGGCGCAAGCTGGTCGAGCGCTATACGGCCGCGGAGCCGGCGCTGCGGCGCGGCGCTTGGACGGTGGTCGCGCACTCGTCGTTCGAGCTCGAAGACTATCCGGCGGCCGAAGTCGCCTACGCGCACGTGCTCGAGCTCGTGTCCCGCGAGGATACGGAGCGGCAATCGCTCGTCGACAACCTCGCGGCCTCGATCTACAAGCAGGGCGAACAGGCCAACGCGGCGGGCGACTATCGCGCGGCGGCCGATCACTTCCTGCGGCTCAAGGAAGCGGCGCCGACTTCGGCGGTGCGCCCGGCGGCCGAGTACGACGCCGCGGCGGCTCTGCTCAAGCTCGAGGATTGGACGGCCGCGGCGAAAGTGCTCGACGAGTTCCGCAGTGCGTTCCCGAATCACGCGCTGCAAGGGGATGCCACGAAGCAGCTCGCGTTCGCCTATCGTCAAAGCGGCGAAAGCTCGCTCGCGGCGGGCGAGTACGAGCGCGTGGCGGCGGAGGCCACCGACCCAGAGCTCGGCCGCGAGGCGCTGCTCACCGCCGGCGAGCTCTACGAGAAGGCCGCCGACGTCGAGCGCGCGGTGACTATGTACGCGCGCTACGTGCGGGACTACCCGCATCCCGTCGAGACGGCGCTCGAGACGCGCTTCAAGCTGGCGCGCATGTACGAGACGCGCGGCGATGGCGCCGCTTACGAGCAGGAGCTGCGGGCGATCGTCGCCAGCGACGCGGCCGCGGGCGGGGAGCGCACCGACCGCACGAAATATCTCGCGGCGCAGTCCGGGCTCGTGCTCGCGAAGGAGATCTACGATCGGTTCGCCGAGGTGCGGCTCGTGCAGCCGTTCGACAAGAGCCTCGCCCTCAAGCGCGAGCGCATGAATGCGGCGATGCGGGCGTTCGAGGACCTGGTCGACTACGAGGTCGCCGAGGTCACGTCGGCGGCTACGTTCTATATGGCCGAGACGTATTGGGGGCTGAATCGCTCGTTGCTCGAGTCCGAGCGCCCGAAGGACCTCGACGCCGCCGCGAAGGCGGACTACGAGGACGTGCTCGAAGAGCAGGCGTTTCCGTTCGAGGAGCAGACCATCGAGTTGCACGAGAAGAACCGCGAGCTCATCGCCGCCGGCGTGTACAACGACTGGACCAAGCGCAGCCTCGCGCGGCTAGCGGTGCTCGTGCCGGGGCGCTACGCGAAGGCGGAAGTCAGCAGCGGCTTCATCCGGGCGATCGACGTTTACGCATATCGGGCGCCGGTCGTGACGGCGGCGCCGAGCGCGGTCGCGCAGTCGGCCGACGCGCCCGCGGCACCGAACGATTCAGCCGCGGACCAGGCGCAGGGCGACGAGGGATCCATACGGCAGGCGGCCGCGCCGGGGGTGGGCAATGTCGCGCTCTGAGACGCGTCTGGCGTGCGCGCTGCTGCTCGCCGCCGTGCTCGCCGGCTACGGCACGGCCGCGGCGGACACTCGCACGCGCGTTGCGACCGCCGAGCGCGCCGACGCCGCACGGCCGCGCGGCCGTTCCGCTGCGCCGAAGCGCGTGCCCGCGCGTTTCGAAGTTGTGGACGCGACGGCGTTCACGATCACGGAGCAGGCGCGCATCGGCGGCGACGCGCGCACGCAATACGACGCGGCTCTGCGGTTGCTCGAGCAGGAGCGCTACGCGGAGGGCGTCGCGCTGATGCTGCAGGTCGCGGACAGGCAACCGGACGTGACGGCGCCGCAGATCAACCTCGGCATCGCGTACGAGCGCATGGGCGATCTCGAGCGGGCGGAAGCGAGCTTCGCCAAGGCGCTCGAGCTCAACCCCAATCATCCGGTCGTGCACGACGAGCTCGGCCTTCTGTATCGCGAGGCGGGACGTTTCGCCGAGGCCCGGGCGAGCTACGAGAAGGCGCTCGCGATTCATCCCGGGTTCCACTTCGCGCACCGCAATCTCGCAATCTTGTGCGACGTTTATCTCAACGACCTGCCGTGCGCGCTCACTCACTACGAGGCCTACGCGCAAGCGGAGCCCGACGACAAGGAGGTTCAGAAATGGATCGCCGATTTACGCAACCGAACGGGTCGATAGCAAGACTCGCGCTTTGGCTACTCGTCGCGAGCGCCGCGCCGGCGCTTGCCGACGACCCGCCGAAGAAGCCGGAGGTGAGGGACATGTCCGGCATCTCGATTCTCGGCAATCAGGACGCGCCGAAAGCGCTCGTGATCGTGCCGTGGAAGAGCTCCGAGATCGGCAACGGCATCGGCATCTCGAGCTCGATGAACAACCGGCCGGTGCCCGTCGATCGGGACGTGTTCGGGCGGCAGTTGCACTACTTCGATCTCCGAAGAGGCACGGCACCTGCGGCCAAGTAAGAGGCGGCCAAGTAAGAGTATGACGCCGCCGCGCACAGCGGTGGCTTCGCTAGCAAGGATGGAGGGATAGGACATGGAAGCCTGGTACACGGTAGTACGTTTCTTCGAGAACGGCGGCACGTTCATGTACCCGATCGTTCTCGTCATGGCGCTCGGCTGCTCGATCACCATCGAGCGGTTCGTCACGCTGTCGCTCGTGGCGAAGAGGAACAAGAGCGCGTGGGACAAGCTCGAGCCGATCATCAAAGCGGGGCAGTTCGAGCAGGCCCGCGACCTCGCGAGCAAGGACGACTCGCCCGTCGGGCAGCTCCTGTCCGCCGGGCTCGCCCGCCAGGGCGCGGTGCGGCGGCGCGAGGACGTGGAGCGCGCGATGGAAGAGAGCCTCATGGCGATCCTGCCGCGGCTCGAGAAACGCACGCACTATCTCGCGACTTTCGCCAACATGTCGACGCTCGCCGGCCTGCTCGGCACGATCATCGGCCTGATCGACGCGTTCACCGCGGTATCGAACGCCGAGCTCGCCGACAAGGCGGAGCTCCTGTCCGCCAGCATCTCGATCGGCATGAACTGCACGGCGTTCGGCCTGATGGTCGCGATTCCGCTCGTGCTCGTGCACTCGTTGCTGCAGACCAAGACCACCGAGCTCGTCGACGGGCTCGAGATGGTGTCGGTGAAGTTCCTGAACTCGATCACCACGCGTGCTACCTACGTGCGCGCCGCGCCGCGCGGCGCCGAGTTGCCCGCGGCGGGCATGGCGCCGGACGCGCTTCCGAGCCGGGCGTAACGGAGCGCGGGGCGCCCCGGCGGCAATCAAGGAGATCGACCGATGCAGGTCATAGGACGCAGCGCGCGCATGGCGCGCCATCACAAGCGGCACTCGACCACCGAGATCAACCTCACGTCGATGATCGACATGATGACGATTCTCGTGTTCTTCCTGCTCGTGCACGGCGGCTTCGTGCGGCTCGCGATTCTCGAGCTCAATCTGCCGGCGGCGCAGTCCGTGGTGCGCGCGGAGCCGCCGAAGTTCGAGCTCGAGGTCACCGTGCGCGAGTCGGGCATCGAGGTCGGCGACCGCAACACGGGCGTCATGCGGCGGATCGAGAAGACGGCCGCCGGCTACGACCTCGCGGCGCTCACCGACTACCTCACGCGCGTCAAGGAGCAGTTCCCCGACAAGTCGGACGCGACGCTGCTGCTCGAGCCGGACATCGCGTACGAGTCGCTGGTCGCGGTGATGGACAGGATCCGAGTCACCCAGCACGTCGACGCCGCTGAGAGCCGCGTGGTGCGGACCGAGCTGTTTCCGGAAATTTCGGTCGGCGACGCGCCGGTCTCGAATTAGGGAGAACGACGATGAAGTACATGGGGCGAGCCGCGCGCATGCAGCGGCACCACAAGCGCCACAAGGGCGACGCGTCGATCAACCTCGTGTCGATGATCGACATGCTCACCGTGCTCGTGTTCTTCCTGCTCGTCTATTCGACGGAGCAGATCGAGGTGCTGCCGAGCGCGAAGGACGTGCAGCTGCCGGAGTCGACCGCCGAAAAGCAGATCGTCCACCAGGCCGTCGTCGTGGTGGTCACGGAGCATGAAGTGCTGATCAGCGGCAAGTCGGTGGGCACGATCGAGGAGATCCTCGCGAGCGCGAGCCCCACGATCCCGACGCTCCAGGCCGAGCTCGAAGCCGAGGCCGCCGCGATGCTGCGCCAGGACGGCCTCACGGAAGACGAGAAGATCGTCGACCGCAAGGTCACGATCCTGGCCGACAAGGAGCTGCCGTATCGGCTCGTGCGCAAGGTGATGGCGACGTCGACGGCCGCCAGCTATGGCCAGCTGTCGCTCGCGGTGCTGCAAAAGGGCTCCGATCTCGCGGTCGCGAGCGTGGCGAGGAACTAAGGAGCTCCTATGTCGGCGCAACTCGAACGCACGGAGATGGACGCGGCAGCGGGCGCGGAGGTCGGCGAAGCACGCGCCGACATTGGCCAGGCCTCGGGCGCAGCCCGCGCGGAGATCGGTGAAGCCCTGGGCCAAGCCCAGGAGAAGATCGGCGGGCTCGAGGAGCGTCTGCGCTCCGTCGACGCCGAGCTCGAGAGCTTCGCGGCGCAGCGCGAGCAATATCGGCTGCTCGACGAAATCTGCGGCTCGCTCGACAAGCTCGGGCAGCAGGGCGTCGCGCAGACGTTCTGGGGCGACCGCGCGGATCAGGCGGACGGCCATCTCCGCGAGGTGCGCGAGCGCGTCGCGGCGTTCGGGCAAAACATCCGGATCGCGGAGGAGCGGCGGCGGGCGATCCTCGACGAGATCATGCAAGAGCACCAGGTGCTCGCGCTTCTCGAGGGCGATCTCAACGATCTCGAAGAGGAGGAGCTCGAGCGCAGCCTCGATTGGTCGATCGAGCGCGAGCTCGGCCCGCTTCCCGACGGCCCGAAGCTGCCGTGGGAAAAGGGCGGGGACGACGATCGGCGGCTGCGCCGGTCGCTCGCCGCGTGTCTGCTCGCGGCCGCGCTCACGAGCGCGCTGCTGCCGCTCGTGAGGCTGCCGCTGCCCGAAGTCGAGGAAGTGGAGAAGATGCCGGAACGGCTCGTGCGTCTGATCGAGCTCGATCAACGGCGGCCGACTCCGCCGCCGGCGATCGAACAGCCGAAGCCGAAGCCGCCCGAGGAGAAGCCGAAAGAGCCGCAGCAGAAGCTCGCGCAGCAGCCGAAGGAGGAGGCGCCGCAACCGCCGACGCCCGAGCCGGAGGCGCCGCGGCAGCGCGCGGAGAAGGCCGGCATTCTCGCATTCAAGGACAGCTTCGCGAACATCGCCGAGCGTAGGCCCGCCGCGGCGCTCGGTGCGCAGGCGCGGATCGGCAACAACGCGCAGGCGAGCACCGGCATGCCGCAGCGCGCGTTGATCACGAGCAATGCGCAAGGGTCGAGCGGCGGCATCAACACCGCGGCGTTCAGCCGCAATTTGGGCGGCGACGGCGGCGGAGGCGGCGCGCTCGACGGCGTGGAAGTCGGCCGCGTGGCCGACGCGATCACCGGTGACGGCAGCGGCGCACGGCCGAACGGCACGCGCGCGGGCGACGGCGCGCTCGCGGGCCGCACCGACGAGGAGATCCAGATCGTTTTCGATCGGTACAAGGCGGCGCTCTACCGGCTCTACAACCGCGAGCTCCGCAACGATCCGACGTTGCGCGGGCAAATTGTGCTCAGGCTCACGATCGAGCCGGACGGCAGCGTGTCGATGTGCCGGCTCGAGACGAGCGACATGAACGCGCCGGCGCTCGCCGATCAGGTCGTCGAGCGCGTGAAGACGTTTGCGTTCGGCGCGAAGGACGTAGCCGCGGTCACGATCGTGTACCCGATCGACTTTTTGCCGGCGGCATGAGTGTGACTGGGGGGCGATGGTTTAAGCGAAATTAGGGTCAGACCCCAAGGGGGTCAGACCCAGCGATTCAGACAAAGGCAAAGCCGCCGAAAGGCGGCGACGCAAAGTCACCGGTCTAAAGAGCGCTCCGCGCTCCACGACGGCGGGACCGCCCGAATCGCGCTCCTTAAGGAGGAGCGGAAAGCGGTCCCGTTTTTTGGCGACACGGTCGTCGAGGAATAGGGAACCGCAATGGCTTCGAGGGAGAGGGTCGACACGAACGCGCACCGCGGGCACACATTGCCGCGCGTGCTGCGCGCGCTCGCGGGGATGCTCGGTCGCGCACCGCGCGCCGCGTTGCTTGCCGCGCTCGTCTCTCTCGCTCCCACCGGGAGCGCGTCGGCGGCGCAGATCACCTACGTGTCCATCACCGGAGCCTGGCATGACCCGACGGACAACGTCCCCGGGAGTCAGCCCGGCGATCCCGTCATCACCAATGGCACGCCGACTTCGAGCATCAGCTGGGGCGTAACGGCCGGGTCGCAGAGCGGCTATGACTTCACCACGAATCTCCCGGCCCCCATCACGTTCCCCGGGCCCGGCCCCGGCTTTTCTCTCGGCTCGTTCACGCATCGGAATTTCGAGGTCAGCGATCCTTCGTTGACGTCGGTCAAGCTCGACGTCGTGCTCGTGCTCGACGTGGACGGCGTGCAAACCCCGCCGTTGGTTTTCACGTTCACGCTCAACCACGTGGAAACCCCGAACAACCAGGTGCCTTGCCCCTTTCCCACGCCGCCCGGCGAGGGCTGCACCGACCGTGTGACGATCGTCCTCGCCCCCCAGCCCACCACGTTCAGCGTCGGCGGAGTGGACTACACGTTGGCGATGAACTTCCTCGTCAACGGTGCTCCGGTTTCCGAATACATCACGAGGGAAGGCGGCACCCTGAACACCTCGGGCCTCGTGGGAAGCTTCATCCTGCCGCCGATACCGCCCGGCGCGCCGGCGCTGACCATGGACAAGTCGGGCCCGGCGACGATGAATCCGGCGGACCCGGGCAACTTCAACCTCGACGTGCGCAACGTGGGCACCGTCGACGCGTTCAACGTCACGCTCGTCGACCGGCTGCCCGACGGCCCGACCGGCGGGATGTGCGATACCACGCCGCAAGTGACGAGCGCCCGAGTGTTCGCGGCGGACGGCGTGACGCCGGTCCCAAGCAAAGGTCCGCTCGTCCAGGGCACCGACTATTCGTTCGTCTACAACGGCGCAGCGTGTGAGCTCACGTTGAACACGCTCACCGCCGCCTCGGTGATCGGCGTGGGCGAGCGTCTGATCGTCGTTTACCGCACCCAGCTCGACGCCGGTTCTCAGTACAGCAACCTGTTGACGAACGTGGCCGGCGCCACCCAATGGTTCAACGCCGTCAGCACGAATCCGGTGCGTAGCGTCTACACGCGCACGCTCACCGACGGCACCGTAGGCGTCGTCGATCACGAGGACGCGCACACCGTTACGGTCGTGCCGCGGCTATACGCCGAGAAGGCGGCGGCGCTGCAAGTCGACCTGGGCTCGCCCGGCATCGTCGACGCGGGTGACGTGCTGCGCTACACGATCAGGATCCACAACAACGGCGTGCTGCCGGTGACGCAGGCCGTGCTGCGCGACGTCGTGCCGATCAACACGACCTACGTCGCCGACACGATGACGCTGAACGGCCAACCGGTGGGACGGCCCGACGGCGGAACGTCGCCGCTCATTGCGGGTGTCGACCTGAGCTCGCCGGGCGCCGGCGCGGGCACCGTGGCGGCGGGCCAGATGGCCGTCGTGCAGTTCGACCTGCGCGTGAACGACGGCACGCCGCCGGGCACGGTGATCTCGAACCAGGCCACGGTCGACACGGCCGAGCTGCCGGATCTCTTGACCGACGGCGACGGCAACCCTGCCACGGGGCCCGAGCCGACGGTCGTCGTGGTCGGCAACCTCCAGACGCTGCGCATCCAGAAGCAGGTCGGCGTGGTCGGCGGCGGCCCGGCGCTCGCGGGCGCGACGCTCGAGTACTCGGTTGTCGCCACGAACGTCGGCACGTTGCCGGCGCAGGCAGTGGTGATCCGCGACGACATCGCAGTGCCA
>DASQOL010000066.1:0-10228 GCA_035644475.1 Gammaproteobacteria bacterium
TGCGCTTGCTCTGCAGGCTCGTCTGCGAGAACACCAGCGTCTGCGACGCGGGATCGATCGCGAGCGCCGCGAGCAACGAGTCGAGGTAGCCGCGCGGGCCGCGCTCGAGCTTCGCCTCGCCGCGCGCGAGCCGCTCTGCGAGCTGCGCCACGCGGTCGGCGCGCGCCGCCGTTCCGTAGCGCATCGTGGGGTATTCTGCGTCGTAGCGCAGCGGCTCCGGGGGCGGTGCCGGCGCGGTGGCGACCGGATCCCGCTCGCCGCTCTGGCAGCCCGCCAGCGCCGCGCTTAGCGCGAACGTTACCAGCAACCCCGGGAGCGTGAGCCGGCGAAGCGCCACGAGTTGCAATTTCGTCATGCGCATAGTCTAGCCGGCCGATGCACCCTTCGAGCCTCGTTCGGTATACTTCGTGAAACGGAAGTAACTGCCGTACTTTGCCGGCCGGCGAGCAGGCACGACGACGCAGCGGAAACCGACCAACAATCGACAACAAGGGAGCTTCCGATGGGCCTCCGCGAAGAGAATTTCGAAGTCACCGCACATCTCAAGTCCCGCACTGCGGTGCTGATGCAAGCTTTCCTGAATTCGCTCGACAGTACTCCAACGCGGATCAAACTGAAGAACCCCGAGGAGGGCGGCAAGAAAGTCGAGTTCGACCTGCGTGAAGGAGTGATGGAGGACGTGGATGCGTGTTGCGAGCTCAACGCCATCTCACGGACGAAAAACACACTGGAAGCATAACGATGTTGAACAATATCAAGGACCTTGCGGTGTTTGTCTTGATCGTGGTCGTAGGCATCGGCGTTTACCAGTATTTCAATTCCTGGGGCGACCTGCAGAAGCGTTTGGATGCGGCCAATACCGCGCGCGACAACGTCGAGAGGACCGCCGCACGATTGCAGGACACCAACACGAGGCTGGATGAGGAGAAACAGGGTCTCTCCAAGCAGCTGACCACCGTTGCCGTACAGATCGAGCAAAGGGACACCCGCATCGCCGCGCTGGAAACCAATCTGAAGTCACTCAATTTCGGCAATCTGGCGAACACGAGCATGCAGGCGACCGCGAATGAGTTCATCCGGGCGTTCGAGCTGCCGAGCGCCAACATTTCGGTTCGGGATTTTCCCATGCTCGACCCGCAAACCTTTGAAGTGCGCACGTCTTCAGCCGGAACGCCGATCACTCAACCCTTCTTGGTCTTACCCGTACCCTATATCAAGCTAGCCATCGAAGCCCGGAACACAGTGATCACACGCGAGCAACAACTGGCGCTGACCAACCAGATCCGCGGCCTGCAGGATGAGCGCGATGAGCTGAACAAGAAGATCATTGCCCTGGAAGAGGATCGCAACAAGGCGGTGATGGAGGCTTACAACGAAGCCTACGCAACCTTCGAGACGATCCACAAGAATTACGTCGAGCTACTGAATTCTCCGCCGAAAGTCGACGTGGCTCCGAAATGGCTCCAGCTCTTGGGAGGCGTGGCACTGGGCGCGATCCTCTGCACGGGATAGCCGCGGCTCTCTTCTCGTCGTTCGTCGTCGAAGCGCTGCTAGACGTGCCGCTTGCGGGCGTCGGGCGTCACTTCTTGTGGCTGGGCGCGTTGGACGTCGCGAGCGCATTGTGCGCGGCTTCGAGCATTGCGAGCACCTCGCACGGCCGCGCGAACGCGAGCATCGCTTGCGTGCGGATGTTGAGCCACTCGATGTTCGGCTGAAACTGGTCCATCGGCAGGCTGCCGAGAGCCTTGATGCCTGCGAGGCATTCCCCTTCCGCTTGCAGTTTAGCGAGCTCGGCGTCGCTCATTTTGGCGGCTGGGTGGCGTTGACTGATGGCGGCAAAACTCAAGTCGTCCTCGCCGAACGCGTTCAGAGAGAGAAGCAGGCTCAACGTGATCGCGGCGATTGTCGTTCGCATGGGCATTGTCTCCTGCGGTTGAGGTGGCGGCCAAAGCTCGGTGGGCTATGGTCATTTGCGTGAACCGGGTTTGTCCAGTGTGCGTCTTGCGTCAAGCGAGCACGTGCCAGGCTACGCGCAGCACCATGACCCACAAGGCGACCGCAGAAGTCGCGTAGAGCCAAAACCGCAGCGGTACGAAATTGAAGGTGCAGTGCACTGCGCTGTGGAGCACCCGAAACACGAAGAAGATCCAGGCCGCGACGACGTATGAAGTGTCGACCTGCGACGTTGCATAGAGATAGAGCGCCACCGCGTAGAAGATCGTGGGCAGCTCGAAGAGGTTCTTCAAATTGTCGGACGGGCTCGCAACGCGTGGCGGCGAAAGACGCGCGAGCTCCGCGGGCGTGAGCTGTTGAGGCGTGAGCTTGCCCCGCACGATGAACGGGATGCGCCGGGCATACATATAGATCCATACGGCGAGCGTAAGCAGCATGGTGCCGACGAACGGCGCGAAGATAGCCGTCTGGTTCATGTTCCGTACTCCCGCATCAGCCTTCTGGCCGTGACTGTCCGTCCGAGTGTAAAAGGCTCTAGGCCAGAGGACCGATTTAGCCGGCAGAGGAGCCTCGCGGCATGCGGCGGCGGTAGCGGCGATCCACCGAGGTCGGCTGGCGACCCTCCTGCGGGCAACAACACCAAGACCAATACCGCACCGTTGATTGCCGGCACGCCGGCTGGCGCGTGAGCGCGGATCCGAGCGAATGATCGCGTCGGCCGATGCGGCTGGCACGGTAGCTTCAGAGGGCGCTCACCCTCCGAGCGACCTCGGCTATCTCGCTTGGCTCGAAACGCCTGCGTTCGACACCGTTGAACGGTAACTTGAGCTGCGCGACGTTGGCAATCACGTTGACCGCCACATCGCACAAGCGAATCAGGTTCGGACGGGCGTGGGGAGGATTGACGTTCAATACCTCTGCGGTATCCGCGAGCGCCGGCCGCAGGTCGACGAGCAGCTTCGGATCGCCGACGTACTCGTAGTCCATCACCGCGTCGAGTCTCGCCTGCGGATCGCTCGAGGCGAGTGCGCTCTTCACGGTGCCCCTCGCTCCGGTGTCACCGAGACGCGCGAGGGCCAACACTAGCTTGCGCTTGACGTCGCCGTCCCGTTCGACGCTCAGGGTGCCGCTCAATGGAGCGACCGCCGACATATCCCCGAGACGGCCGATGATCAGCGCAACCTCGCCGCGAACAAAGGGATCCGCATTGCGCTGCGCGGGCTCGAGAAGGGCCGGGACGCTCGCGCCGTCGGCCCTCGCGCTCAGGGCGCGCAGCGCCGCCGAGCGTACGTTGATGTCGCGGTCCGCGAGCGCTTCGATCAGCAAACGCACGCGCTGCGGCACCGCGGTTTCGCGGATCGCCGCGACGTTGAGCTCCCGGACCTCGGGGTCGGAGTGCCGTGCGAGCCGGACGAGCACGGGTTCCGCGGCCGCGCCCAGTTGTGCCGCGAGCGCGGGAGCCGTCTCGTCCTTCGCCACGATCCTCTGCTCCAACATCTGCGCGCTCATATTCGGCTCCTTGTCCGCTTGCCCCACGTCTTGTCCGCAAGCCGGGATCAGCCCCGACAGGAGGCAGACCGCGAGGGCCAGCTCAGAAAGCGTTTCGCGCACGCGTCCGCGCATCGAACCACTCGGCATCCCGATTGAATTGGGGACGGTTGCGCATCGTGATCAGTGCTCCGCGCTGCTGATGTCCATAGCCGACCTCCTCGCGATAGCCGACCGACGCCGCGTAGGGCCGGAACGAGAACATGAGCTCGCGACACACCCACATGTCTTCCCGCGAGTTTGTGCCGATCGGGTCCTCGTCGGTATGCGGAAGGCTCAGGAAGTGGCCGAACTCGTGCGCGAGGTCGTTGCCGTTGGCGCCGTCCTTCATGATCACGCCGTGGCGGGTGGCATCGTTGGACCGATCCCAGGTCATGGCGTTCAAGTCGTGCTGGTGCCCGGCCGCCCGGCCCACATTGGTGAACTGGTGTACGAAGTAGAGATTGATCGTGTTCGCCGCGCGATCTTGGCCGCGAACGTCCCAAAACTCCGTCCAGTAATTCGCCGGCACTGCGCCCACCGCGGCGCCGGTATCGTTGTAAGTGATCTGCCCGGCGTTGAAAAATCCGGCCCGGGCCACCGCGTGCCCGGCCGTCGCCCCGAACCTGAACCGCACGCCGCACGGCCGCCAAATTGCGTTGACGGCCGTGGCCAACGCCGTGATGTCCGCCTGAGTCGTGGTGCACGCCGTTCCGTTGATCGTGACGAGGTGCGGTCGCACGTCGACGCGGATCACTTCGAACACGCGCACGCCGAACTCCATCAGCAGCGGCCCGGTCGTCGACCCGAGCCGCACCTCGACGACTGCGAACGTATTGCCGCTGCCGCCCGATTCGCCGTGAAGCGTGATGATGTCGTCGGCCGGCACCGGATCACCGGCGGCCGGAGCCGTGATACTCACGATCGTGGTGTCTTTCGACACGACGTAGAGGGGTGCCGCTGCCTCGAGCTTCACGCGCTTTATTTTGACGCGCGCGTCCGTTCCGACCGACAGGCCGACGACGGGCCCGTGCACGTCCGCACGCGTGTAGCTCGCGCCCGAGGGATCGGGGTCCCAGCCGCGGTCATCGACTTCGGGAGCGTCCGCCACGGTGTGCCCGGTCACCGCCCTCTCGAGAGCGAGTGCTGCGATGCGGCGAAAGCCGTGGACTGGTTCCGCGATCGCCACGGCTAGATCTCTCGAGGCTCGCTACTCACCGGCGTCCGCCGTGAGTGCGTTGCGCTCCGTCGCGCCGACCGTTCCGCGCAAAGCTAGACCCTTGTCGGCCTGGAAATTGAGCATTGCCTTCTCTGTGTCGCCGCCCGCCGAGCCGTCGACGCCTGCCGCGCCCACGTCGTAACCGAGCATCATCAATCGTTGCTGCCGGCCACGAACGCCGGTGACGGCGTCCAATGCCGCGTCGTCGATGGACACGGTGTACTCCGAGATCGCGGTACCCGCCCATAGTAACTGCAACGTCGAGCTGGCGCCGCGCACTCGACAGCTTATCAATCCGTCGGGCCCCGTTCGGCCGGTTTGCAGCACCGTTCCGTCGGGCGCGAGGACTTGATATTCGAGGTCCGCGATACCGCGATCGCCCGCTGCGGCCTCGAGCCCCGGAAACCGTTGAAAGTAGATCGGGATCGTGCGCGTGCTGATCGTGCTGTGCAGCAGCGATTCGCTGATGAGTCTCGCGATGACCTCTCCGATCACTGCCCGAATCTCTGCTGGAGTAGATCCCTGGTCCCGGCGTCGACCCTGCCAGTCACGGTCAACTGCTCGTCGGCCTGGAATGCGCGGATCGCGGGAGCCAAGTCGTCATCGTGGACGGGATACCCGAGCCCTTGCAGACGCCCCTCGACTCCGGAGTCGGTGTCGATCGGATCGAGCGTGCCGAGAGCCAACTCGAATACGTCGAAGACCGGGCCGGCTCCGACGCGCAACTGACCCCGCGTCGCGCCCGGCGGAATCGGCTCCTCGAGGAAGCCATCCGAGTCGGTCGCGCCCTCGACCGTCCTCCCGTCGACCGTGAGGTGGTATGGCTCGTTCGCGCGCGGCTCATCGTCGAGCAGCAGGCGTATCTTGAGCTTGGCGGGAACGCCTTTGCGCTTGAACGTGTGCTTTTGTTCCGTTCCGCAGCCGGCGTTCTTCGGCGTCTTGTCTGGGACGAATAGCACGTCTCCTTCGAAGAGCGTATTCGGGTCCTTACGCTTTTGCCTCAGTGCAGAGTTTTCGCCGTGATTCCAAACGGTGGACCAGAAGAAACCGTAATGGTCGGCGATACTCGAGACACACTCACCTGCTCTCACTTTGTGCTTCGGCATCGCGTGCTTCCGGATTGCGCACGAGAGGAGACACACGCCACTCAGAGTGGATCCCCGGGTTCGAGACGACCGCGGGAGTCTCCATGCGGTTGACTTGAACGTCAAGGGTCGGCTGTGAGGTGAATCGCATGACGGCTCCAAATTCTTGAGCCAGCACAGCTGCCGAGCGGATCACGATCAAGTGGTTGCGTCGGCTTGCCGGCTGGCACGGTAGTTGCTGCATCGCTCGGGTGAGCCGCGTCGCCTCGATCGGTCTTCTGGTCTGTGCGGCCGTGCCGCTCGCGGGCTGCACTCCGCCGCCGCCCGGCGGCGCGCCGCTGTTGCGTTGGTATGTGTTCAACGAGCAGTCGGGTGCGTTCGCGGCCGCGGCGCGCGCCTGCAGCGCCGCCGCGGGCGGCGACTACACGATCGAGCTCGTGCCGCTGCCGGCCGACGCGGACCAGCAACGCGAACAGCTCGTGCGGCGACTGGCCGCCGGCGACCGCGACGTGGACCTGATCGGTATGGACGTGATCTGGACGGCAGAATTCGCGGCCGCCGGCTGGATCGTGCCGTTCAGCGACGCGCAGGCCGGGGAAGTCGAAGGCCGGCTCGCGCCGACGCTCGAAAGCGCGAGCTGGGACGGCCGGCTCTGGGCCGTGCCGTTCACGACCAACGCGCAGCTTTTGTGGTACCGCACCGATCGCGTACGAGGGCCGCCTGCAACCTGGGACGACATGCTTCGCGACGCGCAGTCGCTCGGTTCGGACGGCACGATCGAGGCGCAAGGGGCCCGCTACGAAGGGCTCACCGTGTTGTTCATCTCGCTCTTGCGCTCGGCCGGCGGGCGCGTGCTCGACGACTCGGGCCGCGCGGTCTCGCTCGCCCCCGAGCCCACGGAGCGAGCGCTCGAGCTCCTGCGCCGTCTCGCGACGTCGGACACCGCGCCGGCGAACTTCGCCAACGCCCGCGAGGACGACTCGCGCCTCGGCTTCGAGACGGGGCGCGCGAGCTTCATGTTGAACTACCCGTTCGTGTGGCCGAGCGCGCGTGAGAACGCGCCCGAGGTCGCGGGGCACATGGCCTGGGCGCGCTGGCCGCGCGCGACCGCAGACCTGCCGAGCCGCGTGACGCTGGGCGGGATAAACATCGGCGTCGGCGCGCGCGGCCAACATCCAAGCCTCGCGTTTCGAGCGGCGCTGTGCATCGCCTCCGCCGACAATCAGCGCATGGCCGCGCGCGTGGGCGCGTTGCCGCCGACGCTCGACGCCTTGTACGACGATCCGGCGGTGCGTGCGACTTTGCCGTTCGCCGACGCGCTGCGCGCGACGCTGCGCGATGCGGTGCAGCGGCCGCAGACCCCACTCTACAGCGACGTGTCGCTCGCGATCGGCGGCGCGCTGCATCCGCCGCAGGACATCGATCCGCCCGCAACGGCGGCGCGGCTCCGCACGGCGGTTGGGCGCGCGCTGCGCTCGGAAGGACTGCTGTGACGCCCCGAATTGCGTCCTGCATTTGCGGCACTCCCGCCATCCCTGGCGGTCGGGCGTTGCCGCGCGAGACGCGGCTCGGGTGGCTGCTGTGCGCGCCCGCGGTGGCGGCGATGTTGCTCGTGACCGCGTACCCGATCGCGTACGCCGTTTGGTTGTCCTTGTTCCGCTACGATTTGCGCTTCCCCGAGCAGCGCGCCTTCGTCGGCCTCGCGAACTACTGGAGCGTGCTCACCTCGGAAGTCTGGTGGCAGGCATTCGCGAATACGCTGATCGTCACGGTCGGCTCCGTGGCGGTGGAGCTCGTGCTCGGCTTCGCGTTCGCGCTGTTGATGCACCGCGCGATCTTCGGCCGCCGGTCGCTGCGCACGGCGCTGCTCGTGCCGTACGGCATCGTGACGGTCGTCGCCGCGCTCGCCTGGCGGCTCGCGTTCGATCCGACCACCGGCTTCGTGGATCGCCTGCTCGATTTGCACGGGGATTGGCTCGCCGCGCGCGGGCCGGCGTTCTTCGTGATCATTTTCGCGGAGGTGTGGAAGACCACGCCGTTCATGGCGCTCTTGCTGCTCGCAGGGTTCACGCTGGTGCCGCGCGAGCTCTTGAGTGCGGCGCGGGTCGACGGTGCCACGCCGGTGCAGACGTTCTTCCGCATCACGTTGCCGCTGATGCGGCCGGCCGTGGTCGTGGCGCTGTTGTTCCGGACGCTCGACGCGTTCCGGATCTTCGACACGGTATTCGTGCTGACCGGCGGCGCGCAGGACACCGCGTCCGTGTCGATAGTGGCTTACCGTACATTGATCACCCGGCTCAACCTCGGTCTCGGCTCGGCGGTGGCCGTGATCGTGTTCGTCTGTGTCGTGGCGATAGCCGCGATCTTCGTGAAACTGTTCGGCGTGGCATATGGCGGCGCCGGAGCTCGCGCCCGATGAGTGCGCGTGCGCACCGCTTCGAGCGCGTCTGCTCGAGCGCGGGCAGCGCGCTCGTGATCGCCTACGCGCTCGCGCCCGTGGCGTGGATCGTGTCGCTGTCGCTGAAGCCGGCTGCCGACCTCGACGACGGCCGGCTCCTGCCCGCGCGTGTCACGCTCGAGCACTATCGGGCGATCTTCGCGGATCGGCACTTCGCGGCGGCGCTTGCGAACTCGCTCGGCGTCGCATCGCTCGCCACGGCTCTTTCGGTAGCGCTTGCCGCTGCGACGGCCTACGCGATCGTCCGCTTGACCTTCCCGGGCCGCCGGGCGCTGCTATCGGCGGCGCTCGCGGTGGCCATGTTTCCGCCCGTCGCGATCATCGGTCCGCTGTTCAACCTCTGGCGGGTCGTCGGTCTCTACGACACCTGGGCGGGCCTCGTGCTGCCGTACATGACGTTCACGCTGCCGCTCGCGATTTGGACGCTCACGGCATTTTTCCGTCAAATTCCGTGGGAGCTCGAGAAAGCCGCGCGCGTCGACGGCGCGACGCGGCTGCAGGCTTTCTACCGGGTGATCGCGCCGCTCGCCGCGCCGGGCGTGTTCGCGTCGGCCGTGCTGGTCTTCATCTTCGCCTGGAACGACTTCCTGTTCGCGCTTTCGCTCACGTCCACCGACGCGGGCCGCACGGTTCCGGCCGCGATCGCGTTCTTCACGGGCAGCTCGCAGTTCGTGCGGCCCACGGGGGCGATCGCGGCGGCTTCGGTGGTCGTGACGGCGCCGATCGTGGTGCTGGTTGCTCTGTTCCAGAAACGCATCGTCGCCGGTCTCACGGCCGGCGCCGTGAAGGGCTGACGCCGTGGCCGAGATCGTGCTCGACCGTATCGGCAAGCGCTTCGACGACGGCGCCGTCGCCGTGCAGGAGGTGAGCTGCACCATTCGCGACGGCGAGTTCTTCATCCTCGTGGGCCCGTCCGGTTGCGGCAAGTCGACGTTGCTCAACATCATCGTCGGGCTCGAGACGCCCACCGAAGGCGAGATTCGCATCGACGGGCGCCGCGCGAACGAGGTCGACGCGAAGGACCGGAACATGGCGATGGTGTTCCAGAGCTATGCGCTCTATCCGCACATGACCGTGCGCGAGAACCTGGCGTTCCCGCTCCGAGTCGCCCGCGTAGGGACGGCAGAGATCCGTGAGCGCGTCGCGCGGGCGGCCGCGATGCTCGAGCTCGACGAGCTGCTCGACCGCCGCCCGGCGAACCTCTCGGGTGGGCAGCGGCAGCGCGTGGCGATGGGCCGCGCCATCGTCCGCAAGCCCGTGGCGTTTCTCCTCGACGAGCCGTTGTCGAACTTGGACGCACGGCTGCGCGAACAGATGCGCACCGAGGTTGCGCGGCTGCAAAAGCGGCTCGCCACGACCACCGTGTTCGTGACCCACGATCAGGCGGAGGCGATGACGCTCGGCGATCGCGTCGCCGTTCTGCGCGCGGGACGCGTCGAGCAGCTCGGCACGCCGCGCGAGCTCTACGACACGCCCGCCAATCTGTTCGTCGCCACGTTCGTCGGGGCGCCGCGTATGAATCTCATGCCGGGGCGAGTCGAGCGCGATCGCGTGGTGCTACCGGTCGGCGAGCTCGCGCTCGACGAGCGGCTGCGCGCCACGCTCGGCGGGCGCCGAACGTGCATCGCCGGGATCCGGCCGGAGCACTTGCGCGAAGCCGGCGCGCACCTGCGCTCGAGCGGACCCTCGCTGCGTGTAACCGCGGAGCTCGTCGAGTGGCTTGGCGCGGAGACCTACGTGCATTTCACGGTCGCGGCACGGGGCTTCGAAGCGCTGCCGCACGCGGATGCGCTTAAGGCGAGCGACGGCGGTCACGACTTGGCGCTGGTTGCGCGGACGGACGGTGCGAGCGCTATCGTGGAGGATCGAGCCGTCGACCTCACCTTCGATCCGGGCGCGCTGCACTGGTTCGACGCGGCTACGGGCGTGCGTCTTCGGGGGTAAGGGCAGTCGCCTGTCCCCGGGGTCTGACCCTGGGGTCTGACC
>DASQOL010000067.1:0-6964 GCA_035644475.1 Gammaproteobacteria bacterium
TATCCGCAGAGCGCGCGCGGCAGCGAGGCGGTGCTCAACGGCATCGCTTACGACGCCACTGCGAAGCGCCTGTTCGTCACCGGCAAGAACTGGCCGCAGCTCTACGAGATCCAAGTCGTCCGAAAATAGGGACATGTTTTGATTTTTCGGCGCGCACGTCGTTGTCGGCGGGTGGTGGCCCCGAGAAAAAGCAAACATGTCCCTATTTTCGGCCGGCAGTGACCTGCCCCGGGCTCGTGGTGTAGAGTCCGCGCGATACGTAGACGCCGGAACGCGCGCAGCATGCCGAGACGGTCACAAGTCGCAAACGCCCGCCGCAGGCCGAGCCGATAGGCGATGGAGTTGCTGTCGGCTCTGCTGCACGTCGATCGTTACCTGCTCGACCTTGCGAACACCTACGGCGCATGGATCTACGCGATCCTATTCTTGGTCATCTTCATGGAAACGGGCGTGGTGATCACGCCGTTCTTGCCCGGCGACTCGTTGCTGTTCGCCACCGGCGCCCTCGCCGCCGCGGGCGTGCTCGACATCGTGAAGATCCTTGCGTTGCTCACGGCCGCGGCGGTGATCGGCGACAACATGAATTACGCCATCGGCCGGTTCGTCGGCCCGCGCGTGTTCACGGAGGGGAGCCGCTGGCTCAAGCGCGAGTACTTGCTGCGCACGCAGCGCTTCTATCAGAAGCACGGCGGCAAGGCCGTGGTGCTCGCGCGGTTCGTGCCGATCGTGCGCACGTTCGCACCGTTCGTCGCCGGCGTCGGCCGCATGCACTACGGGCGCTTCCTCGCGTTCGACGTTGGCGGCGGCCTGCTGTGGGTGTGGTCGTTCGGTCTGCTCGGGTATTTCTTCGGCAATCACCCGGTCGTGAAAGAGAACTTCGGCCTCGTGATCATCGCCGTCATCGTGCTGTCGCTGGTGCCGGTCGCGATCGAAGCGTGGCGAGCGAGAGCCGAGCAGAGGAGCGCGTGAGCGCGCCCAAGGTTTCGCTGAGGAGGTTGGTCTGATGGCGAGGTTGGTCTGATGGCGAAGAGTGGGATCGGGCGCTTGTTCGCCCGCAAATCGGTCGAGCAGATGCACGCCGAGTTCGAGCACGGCGAGCTCAAGCGAACGCTCAACGCGACGAACCTCGTGCTGCTCGGCATCGGCTGCATCATCGGCACCGGAATCTTCGTGCTCACGGGGCGCGCGGCGGCGCAGTTCGCCGGGCCGGGCATCATGATCTCGTTCGTCATCACCGGCACGCTGTGCGCGCTCGTCGCGTTGTCGTATGCGGAGCTCGCGTCGGCGATCCCGGTGTCGGGCTCGGCCTACTCGTACTCGTACGCGTCGATGGGCGAGATCGTCGCCTGGATCATGGGACTCCTGCTCGTGCTCGAGTACGGGCTGGCGGCATCGACGGTCGCGGCCGGATGGTCGGGTTACATGGCGAGCTTGCTGCACGACGTCGGCCTCGACATACCGGCCGCATTGCGCGGGGCGCCGGGCACCGAGGTTACGGACTTCACCACCGGGGCGGTCGTCGGCATGGGCTCGATGAACCTTCCGGCAATCCTCGCGATTGCCGCCGTCACGGGCCTGCTCGTGCTCGGCGTATCGGAATCCGCGCGCGTGAACAACGTGGTCGTAGCGATCAAGGTCACCGTGGTGGTCGCCTTCATCGTGATCGGCGCGTTCTTCGTGAACACGGACCTCTGGTCGCCGTTGATTCCGCCGCGGCAGCCTCCGTATCCCGCGGGCGAGACTCCGACCATCTGGGGGCAGATCGGCGAGTCGCTCTGGGGCCTCGTCACGGGGCAAAGCAACGGCCAGTACGGCGTCGGCGGACTCATCACGGGCGCCGCGAGGATCTTCTTCGCCTACATCGGCTTCGAAGCCGTCTCCACGGCGGGCGCGGAGTCGAAGAACCCGTCCAGGGACATGCCGATCGGCATCATCGGGTCGCTGCTGGTCTGCACGATTCTCTATATCGCGACGTCGGCAGTGTTGGTCGGCATCGTTCCCTACACGGACCTGAACGATCCGGCCCCCATCGCGAAGGCGGTGAACCAGATCGGACTGCCGTGGTTCGCCGCGCTCGTGAAGATCGGCGCGATCTGCGGGCTGTCGTCGGTGATGCTGGTGCTGCTCTACGGGCAAACGCGCATCTTCTACACGATGGCGCGCGACGGTCTGATTCCGTCGATGTTCGCGACCGTGCATCCCAAGTTCAAGACGCCCTGGATCAACACGCTGCTCGTCGGGGTGCTCGCGTGCGGCTTCGCGGGCTTCATGGGGCTCGACGCGCTCGCCGACCTAACGAACGTCGGCACGCTCGTCGCGTTCGCGCTGGTTTGCGCCACGGTGATCTATCTCCGTTTCGCTCGGCCCGAGATACGGCGGCCGTTCAAGACGCCGTTGTTCCCGCTCACTCCGGCGCTCGGCATCGTGATGTGCCTGCTTCTGTTGCTGCAGTTGATGTCGATCGAGGTCACGCGGCACTTCTTCCTCTACTATCTCGCCGGCGGCATCGTGCTGTACTTCGTCTATGGCATGTGGAACTCGAAGCTCGCCAAGGGCATCGTCGTGACCGGCCACGAGGACGTCTTGCCGCCGCCCAACCCGAAGATCACGTGAACCGCGCGATCGGGCGGAGCGGCGCCGCCGGTCGCGAGCCAGGTGCCGTGAGGCACGTCCGAGTCTCGCTCGAGCTCCACTGCCCGAGACGCCGGAGAACGCATGCCGCATGAGGTCGCGCTGATCACGACGATCGCGGCCGCGTTCGGACTCGCGCTGGTCTTAGGGCTCGTGGCCGTGCGTCTCAAGCTGCCGGCGCTCCTTGGCTATCTCGTGGCGGGTGTGATCATCGGCCCGAGCACGCCGGGCTTCGTGGCCGACGCCGCGCTCGCTCAGCAACTCGCCGAGATCGGCGTGATGCTGCTGATGTTCGGCGTCGGGCTGCACTTCTCGTTCGACGAGCTCCTCGCCGTTCGCAAGATCGCGGTGCCCGGGGCCGTCGCGCAGATCGCGGCGGCCACGGCGCTCGGCGCGACGGTTGCTGCCGTGTTCTGGGATTGGAGCTTGGGGGCCTCCGTCGTTTTCGGCCTCGCGCTGTCGGTCGCGAGCACCGTCGTGCTGTTGCGCGCGCTCGAGGGCCGCAACCTGCTCGAGACGATCAACGGCCGGATCGCGGTCGGCTGGCTCGTCGTGGAGGACCTCGCCATGGTCCTCGTGCTCGTGCTGCTACCCGCGTTCGCCACGTGGCTCGGCGGCGGCCCCGCTACGGCCGAGGCGCCGCCGCACGGGCTCGCGGTGACCATCGCGATCGCGCTCGGCCAGGTCGCGCTGTTCGTTGCGTTCATGCTCGTGATCGGGCGGCGAGTGTTTCCGTGGCTGCTCTGGCAGGTCGCGCGCACCGGCTCGCGCGAGCTATTCACGCTTTGCGTTATCGCCGTGGCCGTCGGCATCGCTTACAGCTCCGCGCAGCTCTTCGGCGTGTCGTTCGCGCTCGGCGCGTTCTTCGCGGGCATGGTGATGCGCGAGTCGGAGCTCTCGCATCGGGCGGCCGAAGAGTCGCTGCCGCTGCGCGACGCGTTCTCGGTGCTGTTTTTCGTCTCGGTGGGCATGCTGTTCGATCCGATGATGCTGCTGCGAGAGCCGCTGCGCGTGCTCGCCGTTCTCGGCATCATCGTCATCGGCAAGACGCTGGCGGCGTTCGTGATCGTGCACGCGTTTCGCTATCCGCTGAACACGTCGCTTACCGTGTCGGCGAGCCTCGCGCAGATCGGCGAGTTCTCGTTCATCCTGGCGAGCCTCGGCGTGACGCTGAACCTGTTGCCCGTCGAGGGACAAAACCTGATCCTGGCGGGTGCGCTGATCTCGATCGCGCTGAACCCGCTGGTGTTCGGCTGCATCGAGCCGGTTCAGGCGTGGCTGCGGCGCCGCTCGCGGCTCGCGCGCTACGTCGAGCGGCCGCGCGATCCGCTCGCGCAGCTGCCGACTTCGGTAGCGCCGAACAGGCTCGCGGGGCACGTGCTGATCGCGGGCTTCGGCCGCGTCGGCGAGCGGATCGGCAACGCGCTCGCCGAGCGGGGCGTGCCGTTCGTGGTCATCGAGCAGAATCGCGACATCGTGGAGCGGCTCCGCAAGAAGGGCGTTGCGGCCGTCTCGGGTGACGCCGACGACGCGCCGGCGCTGATCCGGGCGCACGTCGCGGGCGCGCGCTTGTTCGTGCTCGCGATCCCGGACGCGTTTCGTGCGCGCCAGGCGATTACGGTGGCGCGTGCGCTGCAGCCGAATCTCGAGGTGGTCGTGCGCGCCCACAGCGACGACGAGGCCAATCTGCTGCGCAAGGAGCGCGCGGCGGAAGTGTTCATGGGGGAGCACGAGCTCGCGCTCGGGATGACGCGGCACGTGATCGAGCGACTGGAGATCAAGAAACGATGAGCCTCGGTGCCATGACTCTCGCCGCTTTGGGCGTGGCGATCGTGCTTTCCTGCACGACGCGCTTGAATGTGGGGCTGCTCGCGATCTCGCTCGCGTGGATCATCGGCGTCTATGTCGGCCACCTGCCGTTGCGCGACGTGACCGCGGGCTTTCCGATCGACCTGTTCCTCACGCTCGCGGGCGTGACGCTGCTGTTCAGCCAGGCGCGCGTGAACGGCACGCTCGACATCGTCGCGCACAACGCGATGCGGCTCTGCCGCGGGCGCGTCGGCGTGGTGCCGATCATGTACTTTGGGCTCGGCGCCGTGCTCGCGTCCGCGGGCCCGGGCAACATCGCGACGACCGGTCTGCTCGCGCCGATGGCGATGGCGACCGCGCTGCGGATGCGGATCTCGCCGTTCCTGATGGCGATCATGGTGGGCAACGGCTGCAACTCGGGCTCGCTCTCGCCGCTCGCGCCCACCGGCATCATCGTGACCGGGCTCATGAACCGGATCGGGCTCTCCGGCCACGAAACGGCCACTTGGCTCTACAACCTGCTCGCGCACGCGATCGTCGGCTTCGGCGGGTATCTCGTCTTCGGCGGCGCGAAGCTGTTGCTGCGTGCCGAGCGCTTCGAGGCGACGGGCGAGGACGCGCTCGAGCGCTCGCTCGATCGCCATCAAGTGCTGACGCTCGTGATGATCGCGGTCCTGATCGCCGGCGTGATCCTCGGGCGTTGGATCCCGGGCGGCTTGAATATCGGCATGGCGGCGTTCACGGGCGCCGTCCTGCTCAGCCTCCTGCGCGCGGCAGACGACGGCGATGCGATCAAGAGCATGCCGTGGGGAACGATCATCATGGTGTGCGGCGTCACGGTCTTGATCGGACTGCTCGAGAAGACCGGCGGCATGGAGCTCTTCACGTCGCTACTCTCGAGCATCGCGACGCAGGCGACCGTGGTGCCGTTCCTCGCGGTGACGATCGGCATCGTGTCGGCCTACTCGAGCACGTCGGGTGTGGTGCTGCCCGCGTTTCTGCCGACGGTGCCCGGGCTCATCGAGAACTTGGGCGGCGGCGACGCGCTCGCGATCGCGTCGACGATGAACGTGGCGGGGCACCTCGTGGACGTGTCTCCATTGTCGACGATCGGCGCGCTTTGCATCGCGTCGGTGCCGGCGGGCGACCTTGGGCGGCGGCTGTTCAATCAGCTGCTCGCGTGGGGGCTATCGATGACCGTGGTCGGGGCCGTGCTCTGCTACGTGCTGTTCGCGCTGTAGACGGCGCGGTCTTAGAAATGACGCGCGTCGGCCGCTGCTAGGCGAGGCGCTTTCGGTGTCGAAGCGGACATTCGATGCCGAGAGTGGTACTGTTTTGCGCGTGACTGGAATTGACTCGCTGCGGCCGTAACGGATACCGAATGTCCTTCAGAGGTCCTTCATGAGTTTCAAGGTTACGAAAGCTCAGCATGTATTGGCGGTCGATGATTTCGAAGCTGCGGTCGCATATTTCATCGAGAAGCTCGGCTTCACCGAGTACAACCGGGTTGGCGGCTGGTCCTTCCTGCAACTCGGAGATTTTTGGCTCATGGTCGGCGATTGCCAGGGTGAGATGCTGGCGCGGAACACGGGTAGTCACTCGTGGTTCGCCTACGTTAATTGCGAGGGCATCGATGACTTGCACCAGCAATATGTTGCGCGCCGAGTGCCTATCAAGGAGCCGATCGCCGACAACCCGTGGGGGCTGCGCGAATTCCTCGTGGAAACACCGGAAGGCCACCGCATCAAGTTCGGCCAGGCGCTGCGCTAACTACACTTGTGGCCGAAAGAGGCGTTCGGGGGCTCGCACGCTGCCGTATAACCAGCAGTTGCAGCGGCACGCGACACGGCGCCGCGCGGCCGCTGAACTGCGGCGTAATACGCGCGAGCCGGCGTCGCCGGTCGGCTCCAATTTCGCATCCCACCAGAGTGGCAGGCCGTGAGTACGAAACGCCTTCTTCCGCCATTCGTCGTGTTCCTCGTTTGCACTGCGGCGTTCGCTCAAGGTGGCTTCGACAACACATTGCGCACAGAGCTGATCGAGATGGGACATCGCGACCAAGAAGTGCGACAGCGAGCATCGGTGCTCATTCGTGGATTGCCCGAGGCGGCGGAAGAGTTTAAGGCGGCCGTCGCGCAACAAAACGAGATCGACGCGGCCAACTTTCAGAGACTCGAAGCGTTGGTGGCGGAGCATGGGTGGCCGGGAAAACGGTTGGTCGGTGAAGAAGCAAGTCGCGCGGCGTTGATCATCCTGCAACATGCAAGCCTGAAGCAGCAGCAACAATACCTTCCTGTGCTGAGGGCGGCGGTCGAAGAAGGCGCGGAGCCGGGAACGAGCCTCGCAGTGTTAGAGGACGGTATTGCACAAGCTCAGGGAACCAAGCAAATCTACGGTACGCGAGTCGTTAGCGACTCGGATGGAAAGCCGATGCTCTATCCTGTTGACGATCCAGCAAACGTCGACGCGCGTCGACAAGCTGTTGGCCTTCCACCGCTTAAGGAACAGCTCCGGCAGATGGAGG
>DASQOL010000068.1:0-11039 GCA_035644475.1 Gammaproteobacteria bacterium
GCGCGGCCGTGAGCACGTTGCCGTCCGCGTCGGTGTCGTTCGCGAGCACGCCGGTAGCGGCGGGCACCGTGAGCGCCGTGCTTTCGTTCACCGTGTAGCTGTCCGCGACCGCGACCGGTGCGTCGTTCACCGACGACACCGCGATCGTGACCGTCGCCGTGTTACTCGCCGCGGCGCCGTCGTTCGCCTGATAGGTGAAAGTCGCAGCGCCGCTGAAGCCCACGGCCGGCGTGAATGTGAACGAGCCGTCGGCGCTCAGGAGCAGCGTGCCCGACGTCACGTTCGCGACCAGCGCCGCCGTGAGGGGATCGCCTTCGAGATCTGTGTCGTTCGCGAGAATGCCGGCGGCCGCGTTGACCGTGAGCGGCGTGTTCTCGGCCGTCGAGTAGCTGTCGTTCGCCGCCGCGGGCGGGTCGTTGCCCGTGCTCACGTTGATCGTCACGGTGGCGGTGTTGCCCGCCGCCGTGCCGTCGTTCGCGTGGTAGGTGAACGTGTCGGGGCCGTTGAAGTTGGCGCCAGGCATGTAGATGAACGAGCCGTTGGCGTTCAGCGCGAGCGTGCCGTGCGCGACGTTGGCCACGAGCTCGGCCGTGAGCGCGTCGCCATCCGCGTCGGTGTCGTTGACGAGAACGCCGTTTGCCTGCGCGATCGTGAGCTGCGTGTCCTCGGCCGTCGCGTACGCGTCGTTTGCGGCCACGGGCGCGTCGTTCGCGTCGTCGACCGTGATCGTGACGGTGGCGGGATCGCTCGACGACGCGCCGCGCACCGCGCGATAAGTGAACGAGTCCGCGCCGACGTAGCCCGCGGCCGGCGTGTACGTGAACGCGCCGTCCGGCTGGAGCGCGAGCGTCCCGTGCGCGACGCCGGTATCGAGAACGGCCGTCATGGGACCGCTCGGACCCGGACCGCCGCCGGACCCGTCGTCGTTCGCCAGCACGCCGTTGTTGGCGTCGACGACGAGCGCCACGTCCTGCGGCGTGGAATACGCGTCGTCCGCGGCAACCGGCGTGTCGTCGGCGGCGACCGTGATCGTGAACGCTTGCTGCACCGCGTTGACTCCGTCGGAGGCGGAGAGCGTAACGGCGTGATCGCCGACGTCGGGCGGGCCTGGTACGCCCGCGAGCGTGGCCGTGCGATTGCCGTTGTCGGTGAGCGTGAGCCACGGCGGGAGCGGCACCGGAGCGGTGATGGTGATGACGTCGAGCACGTCGACGTCGGCGACCGTGATCGAATACGAATACGCCGTGCCCTGCACGGCCGCCGTCACCGGCGTGCTCGAGAACGTGGGAGCGAACAGCTGCTGCGCCGAGGCGTCACTCCAGATCGACAACGCGATCACCGCGGCGACCAGTGCCGCACCGAACCTCCTGGCGTGAGCTGCGCTGCGCAGCATCGCAACGTCGACCTCTCCCTTGGCCTGAGCGGCTTGAATGCACGAAGCGTGCCTGGTTCGTCGTCTCACGTTGGCCGCTGGCGTCGAGGTGGCTGCGGCCGCACCTCGCGCGGAGCTTCCCGAGACACGCCTCGCAGGCCAACGTGAGACAGCTGGTCGCAGGCGCGCGCGTGCAGGTTTTGATTCGCGTTTCACAAGAGCGCAGAACGCTCCGCCCGCCCGATATAATCCTGCCGGCAACCCATCTCCGCGAGGTCAGACCATGAAGCCGCGCTCCGTCGCATCCGCCGCTTTCGCCGTCGCGCTGGTCGTGCTTTCGGGGCGCGCGTCCGCGCAGCACGGCGCGCCGAACGGCGAATGGCCCACCTACGGCGGCGACCTCGGCAACACGCGTTATTCCCCGCTCGACCGGATCGACGCGTCGAACTTCAAGAGTCTCGAGGTGGCATGGCGCTTCAAGGCCGACAACCTGGGGCCGACGCGCGAGTACAACTTCCAATCGACGCCGCTCATGGTCGACGGCGTGGTGTACTCCACCGCGGGATCGCGGCGCGCGGTCGTCGCGCTCGACGCCGGCACCGGCGAGCTCCTGTGGGTGAGCCGGCTCGACGAGGGTGAGCGCGGCAAGGCGGCGCCGCGGCAGCTCTCCGGCCGCGGGCTCGCGTACTGGAAGAGCGGCGACGATGCGCGGATTCTCTACGTGACGCCGGGCTATCAGCTGATCGCGCTCGACGCGCGCACCGGCAACCGCGTGAAGGGCTTCGGCAAGGACGGCATCGTCGACCTCAAGCAGAACGACGACCAGGACATCGACCCGTTGAACGGCGAGATCGGCCTGCACGCCACGCCGATCGTTGCAAAGAACGTGGTGATCGTCGGCGCGGCACATCGCACCGGCGCAACCCCGAAGAGCATGCGCAACGTGAAGGGTTACGTGCGCGCGTTCGACGTCCGCACCGGCGAGCGGCTCTGGATCTTCCACACGATCCCGCTGCCGGGCGAGTTCGGCACCGAGAGCTGGCTCAAGGGGAGCGCCGAGTACACGGGCAACACCGGTGTCTGGGCGCAGATCTCCGTGGACCTCGACCTCGAGACCGTCTATCTGCCCGTCGAGCAGCCCACCGGCGACTACCTCGGCGCGAATCGCCCGGGTGACGGCCTGTTCGGCGAGACGCTGCTCGCGGTCGACTTGAACACCGGCAAGCGCAAGTGGCACTACCAGCTCGTCCACCACGGCATCTGGGACAACGACATCCCGTGCGCGCCGATCCTGCTCGACGTCGTCGTCGACGGCAAACCCGTGAAGGCGGTCGCGCAGCCGACCAAGCAGGCGTTCCTCTACGTCTTCGATCGCGTCACCGGCAAGCCGCTCTGGCCGATCGAGGAACGGCCCGTGCCGAAAGGCGACGTGCCCGGCGAGTGGTATTCGGCGACGCAGCCGTTCCCGACCAAGCCGCCCGCGTACGACCGCCAGGGCGTTACGGAGAACGACCTCATCGACTTCACGCCGGCGCTGCGCAAGGAGGCGCTCGAGGTCGCGTCGTGGCACAAGCTCGGCCCGCTGTTCACGCCGCCCGTGGTGAGCAAGATCGACGGGCCGCTCGGCACGCTGATGGCGCCGAGCCAAGACGGCGGCTCGAACTGGCCCGGCGGGTCGTTCGATCCCGAGACGAACATTCTCTATGTCGCGAGCGGCGGCTCCGTGGTGAGCAAGGGGCTCGTGGCGCCCTACGCCGGTCAATCCGACATGGCGTACGTCGAGGGCAACGCCGTGACCGGCCCCCGCACGTCGGGCGGCGCGGGCTCGGCCTCCGGCGGCGGGCGCTCGGAGTTCCAGGGCACGCCGCAGCAAGCCGCACCGGCGGCGAATTCGACGCACGGCCCGCCGCGCGCCGCGCTCAACGTGCAAGGCCTACCGTTGCTCAAGCCTCCGTACGGAAGCATCGCGGCGATCGACATGAGCCGCGGCACGATCCTCTGGCGAATCGCGCACGGCGAGACGCCCGACGACATCAAGAATCATCCGCTGTTGAAAGGCCTCGACATCCCGCGCACGGGTCAAACGGGCCAGCCCGGCACCCTCGTGACGAAAACGCTGCTGATCGCCGGCGAGCGGTTGTACACGACCACGCCGAGCGGCGAGCTCGGCGCGATGCTGCGCGCCTACGACAAGAAGACCGGCCGCGAGGTCGGCGCCGTGTACATGCCCGCGCCGCAGAGCGGCTCGCCGATGACCTACCTGTATCGCGGCGAGCAGTACCTCGTCGTCGCGATCAGCGGCGCGCAATACTCCGCCGAGCTCCTAGCCTTCAAGCTCCCCGGAAAATAGGGACATGTTGGATTTTCGGCGACCCGCCTGCCAAACCCGAGGCGGGTCATCGAAAATCCAACATGTCCCTATTTTCCGCTACGGCAGCATCGCGGTGATGTTGCGCTTCGGGACCTGGCCGACTTTGATGCGCGTGATCTCGCGCAATCCCGTCATGTCGACGGCCGACACGTCGTTCGAGCCCGCGTTCGCCACGTAGGCCGTCTTGCCGTCGGGCGTGAGCGTGACCCAGTCGGGCGCCACGCCGACGTCGACCGCGCCGAGCAGCTTCAAGTCCGGCAGCGAGTACACGTAGACCGCGCTGTTCAAGCGGCTGTTCACGATCAGCTTCGAGTTGTCGGCGGTCACCGCCATGCCGTGCGACGTGTTACCACCCTCGAGCACCGGCTGCTTGCCGGCCTTGATCTTCGGCAGCTCGATGCGCTTGACCTCCTTGTGCGTGGCGAAGTCGACGACGGCGAAGCCGTTGTAGTCGGTGAGCTGCACGAACATGCGCTTCGTCGAGCCGTCCTTGCCGGTCTCGAACGCCAGCGGCCGCACGCCCAAGTCGAACGTCATCGTCCAGACGGGCTGCTCGGTCTTCTGGTCGATCACGGTAACGGTCTTGCCGGCCACCGAGCCCGCGACGACGTAGCGCCCGTCGGGCGTGACGTAGGTGTTGTGGCCCGCGCCCTCGATCGGGATGCTCTTCGCGCGCACGAGCCCCACCGTGTCGATCACGTCCACCGCGCCCTGCGTCTCGCGAATCGCGACGTAGACGCGCTTGCCGTCGTGGCTGATCGAGATGTTGTTCGGATGCCCCGACAGCGGAATGTGCGACGTCACGCGCAGCGTGCGTGCGTCGACGACGTCGAGCGTGCTCGCCGCCTCGTTGCTGACGTAGAGCCAATGGCCGTCGGGCGACGCCGCGACGCCGTGACCCACCTCGATGCCGGCGATGTGACCGACGATCTTGTTGGTCGCCGGGTCGATGATGTGCACGTCGTCGCCCGCACTGTTGGTCTGGACGATGCGCGTCTTCAGCATGAGCGCTCTCCCCGAGCTCGCGAGCGTCTCGCCGCGCGCCCACCCCGCGAGCGTCTGCCACTCGGGGTCGCTCTTCGACGTCCAGTGCTTGCCGCCGTCGTGATGCGGGTCTCCGCCTGCCTCTTCGGCGAGCGGATGAGTGAGCAGACGGCTGTGATCGGGGTCGCCCGGCACGATGCGCGCGCTCATGAGCTCGAAGTTCTTGCGGGCGTCCGCGTCGCTCCAGGTCGCGACGCCGTCGGGCAGCGGCTGCAGCCGCATCGGGGTGCCCGAGCCGTGACACGAGATGCAGCGGGCGTTGCCGTCGCGCTTGGTGGTCAAGATCGGCAGCACGCGCGCCTTGAAGTAGTCGTAGTCGAGCTTCGGCGGTCCGCCGCTCGGCTGCGCCGCGACGGGCGCCGCGGCGGCCAGGACCATGGCCGCGACCAACAGGCTGTGGACACGCATGGCGATTCCCCCCTCTCGTTGTGCGGCCGAGTATGCGCCGGCCGCCGACGCCTGAGAATCCTTGACCTCCGCCCGGGGCGCGGCACAACCGATTCTGCTATAAATGCGCGATCTGACGGTTGGCTCGCGCGCCTCGAGGCCGCGACCGGGTGGGCGGCGATGTACCTGACCAAGAAGCACCTTTCTCGCAGGACCGTGCTCAAGGGCGCGGGCGTCTCTCTGGCACTGCCATTGCTCGACGCGATGATCCCCGCCGCCACGGCGCTCGCGCAGACCGCGGCCGCTCCGAAGCTGCGCGCCGGGTTCTTCTATATCCCGCACGGCGCGATCCTCTGGAACACGTCGTTCGGCAAGGAGATGGACCACTGGACGCCGAGCGGCTCGGGCGCCGACTTCAAGTTGAGCCCGATCATGGAGCCGCTCGAGAAGTTCAAGCGCTACGTCGCGTCGTTCGGCAACCTCGAGAACAAGGCGAACCAGAACTCCGTGCATTCGCTCGTCCCGGCGACATGGCTCTCGGGCGTGCGGCCGGACGGATCGGCCACCGGCGCGAGCATGGCCACCACGATCGACCAACTGATCGCGGCCAAGATCGGCCAGGAGACGCCGTTGCCCTCCCTCGAGGTGGCGTCGGAGACCACGACGCAGGTCGCCGCATGCCCGTCGGGCGGCGGCTGCTACTACTCGACGACACTGTCGTTCCGTAACGCCACGTCGCCGCTGCCGATGGAGTTCAACCCGCGCAAGGTGTTCACACAGCTCTTCGGCGAAGGCGACACTCCCGAGGAGCGGGCGGCGATCACGCAGCAGACCAAGAGCATCCTCGACCTGATCAACGAACGCACCGCCGCGCTTTCGACCAAGCTCTCGGCGAGCGACCGGGTGGTGCTCGGCGAGTACCTCGACACCGTGCGCGAGATCGAGCGCCGCGTCGCGAAGGCCGAGCAGAAGGACTTGAGCGGCGTCACGCTGCCCGAGGCGCCGATCGGCGAGCTCGACAAGTTCGACGAGCAAGTGAAGCTCATGTTCGACCTCGTGGCGCTCGCCTATCAAGCGAACCTCACGCGCGTCGCCTCTTACATCATGGTGGCCGAAGGCACGAACCGCACGTACAACCACATCGGCGTGTCGGACGCGTTCCATCCGCTGTCGCATCATGCGAACAAACAAGAGTCGCTGCTCAAGCTCGTGAAGATCCAGCGCTATCACATGGAGCGGTTCGCCGACTTCGTGGCGAAGATCGCGGCGATCCCCGACGGCGACGGCACGCTGCTCGACCATTCGCTGTTCATGTACGGGTCGAACATGAGCAACAGCGACCGGCACAACAACTACCCGCTGCCGAACATCCTGGTCGGCGGCGCGTGCGGCGCGCTCAAGGGCGGCCAGCACATCGACCTGCCCGAGCACACCACGCTCACCAATCTACACCTCACCGTGCTCAACAAGGCCGGCATCGAGCTCACGAAATTCTCCGACAGCACCGGCGCAATCGCGGGCGTATGACGACGCGCCGCACGGTGCTCGAGACCGCGCTCGGCGGTATCGCCGGCTTGACGCTGCCGCGCACGATGTTCGCCGCCGACGCGCCCACCGTCACTCGCATGAGCGACAAGCTCGCTTTGATCTCCGGCGCCGGCGACAACGTGCTCGCGCTCTCCACGAGCGACGGGCTCGTCGTCGTCGACAGCGGCAGCGTCAACGCGGGCGCCGCGCTGCTCGCGGCGCTCGGCGCGCTGCCGAACGGCGCGCGCGTGCACACGCTGTTCAACACGCACTGGCATCGCGCCCAAATCGGCGCGAACGAGGCGCTCGGCAAGGCCGGCGCGCGCATCGTCGCGCACGAGAAGACCCGGCAACGGCTCGCCTACGGTTACTACCTGCCCGCCGACGACCGCTACGAGAAGCCCGTGGCGAAAGCAGCGATCCCGACCGAGAGTTTCTACACCACCGGCGAAGCAACCGTCGGCGGCGAGAAGATCGAGTACGGCTACTTGCTCGAGGCGCACACCGACGGCGACATCTACGTGCACTATCGCAACGCGAACGTCATCGCCGTCGGCGACGCGGTCTCGCCTGCGCGCGACCCGGAGCTCGACTGGTTCGGCGGCGGCTGGCTCGGCGGCCGCTGCGACTCGCTCAAGCTGCTCCTCTCGCTCGGCAACGCGACGACCAAGTTCGTGCCTGCATACGGCCCGCCCGTCGCCCGCGCCGACGTGCAGAAGGAGTACGACATGATGCTCAAGCTCTTCGAGCGTTTCGTCGAGCTCGTGCGCAAGGGCGACAGCTCGAAGGACATCGTCGCGGCGGGCGTCATGGCCGAGACCGGCCGCGAGTGGAAAGACCCGCAGAAGTTCGCGTACGACGCGCACAAGAGTATGTGGGCGCATCACAATACGTTGATGCCGGACATCGTGTAGCCACAGCGCTTCGAGCCTAGGCCGCGGAGGCGTGAGGCGAGTCCATGAGCCTGGTCGCAACTATCGTGGTTGTCGCGTTTGGCCTCGTCCTGATCGCCTTCACGGGCGTGGTTTTCGCGAAACCGGCGATTGCCGAGCGATTCTTGAGGCGTTTCGCGAGCTCCGCGCGAACGCACTACATAGAGCAGGTCTTTCGGTTGCTGGTCGGGACGGCGCTCGTCGTGCTATCGCCGGCTATGTGGCAACCCAAGATGTTCTGGCTCGTCGGGTGGGCCATCGTCGTTAGCTCCGCAGCACTGGTGTGCGTTCCGTGGCAGTGGCACCATCGGTTCGGCGAACGGGTGGGACCGATATTTTTTCGACACCTCAGGCTGTACGCCGCGGGGTCATTCGCATTCGGTTCGCTTCTACTCTATGGGGTTTTCGCTGGTGGCGGAGCCGCATAGCAAGCAGTTGCAGCGGACGGTGATACGGTATCGCGGGGACGCCGCGAGTGCGTCATTTCATAGTGCATGCGGCGCGCTGGATAGCGGAGCGCGCGGCCGCTGAACGGCGGCGTTTAGGCCGCACAGGAGGATAGTGCCATGCTCACCGGCTCATGCCACTGCGGGGCAGTGCAGATCCAAGTCGCGCGGAAACCACGGCGCCTCACCAGCTGCAACTGCTCGATCTGTCGCCGGCACGCGGGGCTATGGGGCTACTACGAACCAAGCAAGGTGAAGATCACTGCTCGTAAAGGAGACATCGACCGTTACGTGTCGGGTGACAAGTGCCTTTGGCTCTGTAGATGCGCAACGTGTGGTTGCGTAACCCACTGGCAGCTAATCGCGCGGGGTGGGAACCGGATGGGAGTAAACTTCCGCAACTTTGATCCGTCGGTCATTGAGACAACTCGGGTTCGTAGACTAGATGGCGCCAAAACCTGGAAGTTCTTGGACTAAATGGCGCTGCGTAGCGGGCGGCAGCGCGTGCGTACTACGCCTCGAAACCTTGTAGCGCTCGGCCAACTTCCGGGTGCCGGACCGTGACGGATAGAGTGCCACGGCACTTGCTTCGGTGCGCGGTCCGACGCGCGTCGTGGCATGGTTTCACTCTCGCGGCGGTGCTCCCGCTGCTGTCGCTCTCGGTCGCTTGCACTTCAGACACTGCAACGGACTCGGCGCCGCTCATCGGCGCCTGGCGGTCGAGGATCGAAGTCGAAACCGGAGCGTTTGCGGAGATCGCCGATCTCGAGTTTATGTATGTGTTCAATGCGGGCGGCACGCTGACTGAATCCTCAAACTACGATGGTGCGCCGCCCGTTCCACCCGCGTATGGCGTGTGGCGCAGGATCGCCCCGAACGAGTTCGAGGCAAGATTCGAGTTCTTCTCGACCGCGCCGTCGGGGGTCGAAGCGTTCATAAAGGGGGCAGGCTGGCCGCCGTCGGGTCGTGGCGTGTTCACTGAACGCATCGAGGTTTCAGCCGATGCACGGACCTTCACGTCGACGATTCGGTACGAGATGTTCGGCTTGCGCGACGAACCACTCGAGGGAAGCGGTACGGCCAGCGGAGCGGGCGTGCGCATTGGATTTTGAATCGCGGTGGGCGACCGGATGAACAAGAAAGCTCGTGCCGATCGCCTAACAATCGGTTTCAACGGACGGGATAGTTCCCACGGGCGCGCCGCAAGCGCGTCATTTCACTATGCGCTCGCGGCGCGCTACACACGGCGGCGCGCCGCCGCTGAACTGCGGCGTTAGGAGCACCTTCGTATGGCGCATCTTCATCGCTCCGTTGCCACGCTGCGTATTGCCGGCGACGATCTCGATCCTAACGAGATCAGCAACTTCCTGGGTTGCACGCCGACGGCTAGCCAACGCAAAGGCGATGTGTTCACTAACCAGACGTCTGGCCGATCGCGTACGGCAAGGTCTGGAGTTTGGCGTTTAGAGGCATCAGATCGTGAGCCGGAGAACTTCGACGCGCAGATAGAGGAGATCCTCAGCAAACTATCACCGGCGATCGATGTTTGGAGATCGATTGCCGAGCGCTAGAAGGTGGATTTGTTTTGTGGACTCTTCATGCACGAATCAAACGAAGGTGCGGAAATCTCTCCCGCGTCTTTGACCGCGCTGGGCGACCGCGGAGTGAAGCTAAGCCTAGATATATACTCACCGACGATAGAAGAACTACAAGCTCAGCGGACGTATTGGGAGGTCCGCAGCACGCTAGAACCGATTGCGGAATTGCTCACTCAGCACAACGAAGCGTCGCCCGGATTGGGGGGTGTTCGATTCGACGACGAAGAAACGTTGTGGGCCTATCTGGTGTCTGACGAACTTTGGGGAGGCGCGGGCTCAGTAGCCGACCAAGCACTCATTCGAACGCCGGAAGCGCGGAAGCAGCGAGAACAATTGCTGATCCGACTCGGACGAGAGCAAATGAGCGTTGGGCGAGCCAACGTTCGCACCGAGATGTGGGTCGCCGCGTTCGACAAGTGGCAGACAGAAGGTCTTCCTAAGTGAGTTCATCGCAAGCCCCTAACAAGCAGTTTTGCAGCGGACGGTGCCAAGGTATCGCAGGTGCGCCGCAAGTGCGTAATTTCATCGCGCACATGCGCCGCACTGGTGGGCGCGGCGTGCCGCGGCTGAACTGCGGTGTTATGCGCACATTTGCGCATGGCGCTCGATTGGGCCGGGTGCCTATAATCCACAGCCATGAGTGCCAACCTCAAAGTACCACCCGAGTTTGACAATGCTCCCAAGGAACAGCGGATTGCCTTCGTTCAGGAGCTGTGGGATCGCATCGCGCTGGATCCAGACCGTGTGCCGATCCCGCCAGAGCATCAACAACTGCTGGATGAGCGGTTAAAAGAATACCGAGCCAACCCGAAACCGGGTCGGCCGTGGAGCGAAGTGCGAGAACAACTCCTAGCGAAGTTCCGCAGGGCTTGATCCGCGTCAACGTTCAGCCGCGTGCGGAGGCTGAAGCCGACGAGGCAGCGGCATGGTACGAGGCGCAACAGCCGGGATTGGGAATCGAGTTCCTTCTGGAGCTCGATGCGGCAATAGAGAAGGCAGCGGAAGTCCCGCTCGCTTACAGCATGATCCTTCGGGAAGTACGCCGCGTCCTGGTGCGTCGGTTCCCGTATGCCGTCTACTTTCACTTTCGAGCGAGAGCTCATAGAAATATTCGCCGTTCTGCATCAGCAACGCGCTCCCTCGCGGTGGCAATCGAGGGCGCATCGCTAGGTCACAATAAGCAGTCGCAGCGGACCGCGATACGGCGTCGCATGCGCGGCGCAGATCGTGTCCCACGGCGTGGTGTACGAGTCGTGAGTCCTGGTTCGGTTGGACTCGTGCTCAGTTGACCACGGCGGACAACCGAGTGGTCTGATTGTCGGTGAGCGTTTGCAGTCCTTCAAGCTGCATGTAACGCCGCTG
>DASQOL010000069.1:0-8178 GCA_035644475.1 Gammaproteobacteria bacterium
ACAGCAACGCGCCCATGCCGAGGCGCTTCATCTCGACCTCGGTAAGCACCTTGGCGTGCATGCGCGGGAATTTCTTCGCGAGACCGCGCGCGACGTCCGCGAGATGCGACGGCGTGCACACGTTCGGCGGCCGATTGCCGAGATCGCGCGCGAGGTCGCTGCCGTTCGCGATCGCGAGACCCACCTTGACGCCGCGGCGTACGTCCGCGAGATTCGTGCCGCGCGGAAACGCGATGCCGATGCGCGCGAGCTTCGAGCCCGGGTCGGTGCGGCTCTTGAGCTCGTCGAAGCGATAGAGCGCCGCTCGTGTGATCTCGACGGTCTGCCGCGCGGCCTGGTAGGGCACGACTTCGGACGCGGTCGAATAGCCGAGATAGCTGATGGCTTCCTTGGTGCCCGTGCCGCGCAGCGCGTTGACGGCTGCTGCGACGCCGATCGCGAACCGCTTCGCGCTGAAGTCGTCGGCGTTGCCGCAACCGACGAGCAGCCAACGCGTCGCGGCCGTGCCTTGCGTGCGATGGATCAAAGCGGCGGCGCCGAGGCGGCCGGACGCGTCGCCATTGCGGACGAGCTGCTTGATCAAGCCGCGGGCCGCTGTGTCGAGCTCTTTGGTGGCGCCCCGCAGCTGACCGTCGTCGAAGACCGGCAGGATCGCGCATTCGGTGCGCTGACTCGCCGGCGCGCCCGTCTTGACGGGAAACTCCATCCTCAATCTCCTTCGGTCTCTGCTCGCGCCGATTGCGACAGCGGCGGACGAGACGATCGCGGCTGTTCGGCCGCGCTGTGCTATCGTGTTGGAATACCGTGGAAAAATCGCAGTTTAGTGGATTCGATCCGCTGAAGGTACTGGCTCGGAACGCATCGTGAGCTTGATCAGCCGCTACATCCTGCGCGAGACGTTCGGCGCCTGGCTGGTCATGATCATGGTGCTGTTCCTGATCCTGATGACCAGCAAGTTCGCCGAGATCTTGGGTGATGCGGCGGGCAATCGCTTGCCGCGCGAAGCGGTCCTGGCCGTATTCGCGCTCACCTCGATGACCTCTCTCACGGCGCTGACTCCGATCGCGCACTTTCTCGGGGTCATGTGGGCGCTGGCGCGTTTGAACCGCGACAGCGAGATGGCGGCGCTCGCCGCCTGCGGCATCGGCCCGGTGCAGCTGCTCGCTCCGGTCAGCACCCTCACGTTCGCGCTCGCCGCGGTGTTGAGTTGGCTCGCGTTGCTGCAGACGCCGCTCGCGAGCCGGCGCATCCAGGAGATCGAGTTCCGGGCGCAGCAGACGGTGCAGCTCGCGGCGGTGGAGCCCGGCAAGTTCACGAGCCCCGATGGGGGCGCGAGCGTGCTATACGCCGGCGAGGTCAACGGCGAGCAGCTTGGCGACGTTTTCTACGAGGGCCGGCAAGGCGACCGCGTGGTCGCGATTCGCGCGAGTCGCGCCGAGCGCCGCGTCGATCCCGACACCGGGCAAGTGTTCTTCGTGCTGTTCGACGGCCGCCGCTACGAGGGCGTGCCGGGCGAGGAGAAGTTCCTCGTCGTGGGGTTCGACGAGCATGGCATCCCGGTGCGCACGGAGGCCAAGAAGGAGTTCGTGCCGCTCATCGCGTCGACGCCGACGCTCGACCTGCTCGCCTCGAGCGAGCCGAAGGACCGCGCGGAGCTCGAGCGGCGAATCTCGATGCCACTGTCGGTGTTGGTCCTCGCGCTGCTCGCGGTGCCGTTGAGCCGCTCTTCGCCACGCGAGGGCCGCTACGCGCGGATCGGCGTGGGCTTGCTCCTCTACATCATCTACACGAACCTCCAAACGTTCGCGCGAGTCTGGGTCGAGCGGGAAGTGGTGCCCACCTGGCTCGGCATGTGGTGGGTGCACGGGTTGGCTCTCGCGCTGGCCCTGCTGCTCCTCGGGCGCGAGTCCGGTTGGTTTCATCGCGTGCGCATGGTCGCGCCGGTGCCCGCATGACGTTGCTGCGCGGATATCTCATGGCGAGCGTGTTCAAGGGCGTGGCGCTCGTGCTGCTGGTGCTCATCGCGGTGAAGAGTTGCATCGAGCTCGTGGGCCAGATCAACGACGTCGGCGAAGGTTCCTACACCCTGATCGCGGCCGTCCGCTACGTGTTGTTGCGCGTGCCCCAGGCGGTATTCGACACCTTGCCGGCGGCGTCCTTGATCGGCTCGTTGCTCGGCCTCGGCAACCTCGCGGTGCACCGCGAGCTCGTCGTCATGCGCGCGAGCGGCGTGTCGACCTTGCAGTTGCTATCGGCGGTGGGGCTCGCGGGCTTCGGCCTTGCGGTGTTCATGGGACTGCTCGGCGAATCGGTGGCACCGTCGCTCGCCGCCTACGCCGGGGAGATGCGGACGCGCGCGCTGCACGAGGACGTCGCTCTCGCGGACGGGCAGGCCACCTGGCTCAAGGATGGCAACCGCATCTTGAGCCTGCGTCGGCAAACCGGCGCTGCGCCGAGCTACGGCGGCGGCGTATGGCTGTTCGAGCTCGGCCCGGGGCAAGCGCTGAAACGCGTCGCCCGCGGCGACTCGGCCGACATCGACGCGAACAACAACTGGGTTCTCGCCAACTACGCCGAGACCTCGTTCGGCGACGCGGGCATCGCGGCGCGCAAGGAGCGCGAGTCGACCGAGACCTACGGGCTCAATCCAGAGTTGCTTGCGCTGTCGGTGGTTCGCGAAGACATGCTCGACACTCCGGCGCTGCAGCGCTACATCGCTTACCTGCACGGGAACAACTTGGACGCGCGCCGTTACGAAATCGCGTATTGGAAGCGCCTCGCGGACGTAGTGTCGGTGGTCTTGATGACCGTGCTCGCATTGCCGTTCGTGTTCGGCGGGCTCAGGTCCGCCGGCGCCGGAGCGCGGCTCCTGGCGGGGCTTATCATCGGCTTGAGCTACTACGTGGTCGGCCAGCTCCTGACGAGCGGGGGACAGATCTACGGCATCGATCCGCTGATCGTGGCCTGGGCGCCGAGCGCCGCGCTGTTCCTGGTCACCGCCGTCGCGGTGACTCGCGCGCGTTAACCTCCCCCGCTGCTCGGCTCGCGCACGATGGCCGTACGCGACAGCGCGTCGTGCCAAGTGCGCCGGCGCCGGTCGAGGAGGCTCCACCAATAGCCGAGCCCGAGCGGTAGAGCGGACGCCCACGCGGCGAGGAAGCGGAGCAGCGCCGATCCCCAGCCGACCGGGCCGCCGTCTTGCCGTACCAGCCGTATCCTCCACGCGCGCATCCCCAAGGTCTGTCCGCCGTGCGTCCAGAAGCCGCAGTAAAAGAGCGCGGCGACCCCGACGAGGGACACCTGGAACCAGGGCGATCCCGGCGGCACCTCGTGTGCGCCCCGCGCCAGAAACACGGCGAGCGTGAAGAAGAACAGCAAGGCCGCGAGCAGCAGCGAGTCATAGGCGAGCGCGACGAGCCGGCGCCCGAGTCCGGCGGGCTCCGGCGGCTCCGCTGTGGGTTGAGGGTTTTTCACTGCGCGCGGAAGGATGGGCGGGGCCTCGAGTCTAGCAAGCCCTGAAACCCGGCGGTCCACGCTCGACCGCGGGTTCGGGTGACGTGGTTGCTTGCTGGCACCAAAACGCTGTGCTACATAAGCCGGCATTTGTCATCCCGGTTCTAGAGTTTTTACGCAAGCTTTTGTTGTTGAAGGATTTTAGATGAAACTCAATTTCGCTCCGTCGGCCGGTCGTTTGGTCGTCAAGCCATTGGCCGCCGCCGTCGCGACGCTGATCGGCGGAGGTCTTAGCGTCGCCCCGGCCCTTTCCCAGGAGCCGGGTGCTGTTCGCCAAGTCGACATCGAGGAGCTCGTCGTAACGGCGTCGCGCCGCGAGACGACCGTGCAGGAGCTGCCGTTCAACATTGCCGCCGTCACCGGCGAGACACTCGATCGGCAGAGATTGACGAGCCTCGTGGAGTTTTCGCGCTGGGTGCCGGGACTGAGCGTGATCGAGCAGGGCGGGCGCACGCCGAGCCTGATGACGGTCCGCGGCTTGAACGTGCGCTCGATCGACGACGGCCAGTTCCTCGGCAACGGCGGCGGCGACACCGTGGCCACCTATCTCGGCGAGATTCCTCTGTACGTCGACTTCAAGATGAAGGACCTGGACCGGGTCGAGGTGCTGCTCGGGCCCCAAGGCACCCTGTACGGGGAGGGTACGCTCGGCGGCGCCGTGCGTTACATCCCGCACGCGCCCGATACCGAGAACCTCACGTTCGACCTGCACGGCGACCTCTCGAGCCTCTCGCAGGCCGACGACAAGAGCTATCAGGCCGACGCCGTCGTGAACGTGCCGTTCGGCGACGGCCGCCTGGCTTTCCGCGGCGCCGTCGCTTACCTGGACGACTCCGGCTTCATCGACTATCCGTACCTGTTGCGCCAGCCCGGGGTCTCCAATCCCCAGCCGAATTTCAACAACCCCGCCGAAGTTGCCGCGAACCTGTACCGGCAGAACGACGTCGATTGGGAGCAGACGTTGTCCGGCCGCCTGGCGCTGCTCTGGCGCATCACCGACTCCGTGGACGCGACTTTCAACTACTACTTCCAGGACCAGGAGAACGGCGGCCGCACGATCAACCAGCGCCAGGCGTTCAACACCGGCCGCTACGAGTCCGGCCAGCGGTTCCTCGAGCCGAACGACCGCGAGAACCAGCTGTTGAGCGTCGAGCTGGTCGCGGATCTGGGTTTCGCGACCCTCACATCGGCTACGGGCTTCTCCAACTACGATCAGGTCGGCCAGCGCGACCAGACCGACCTCCTGCTCGATTTCGGGTTCGGTTACGAGCTGTTCCCGTCGTTCGCCGCGTATACGCGCGAGACGTCCACCGAGGACCGCACCAACGAGGAGCTGCGTCTCGTGTCGAATGGCACCGGTCGCCTGAGCTGGATCGCGGGACTTTTCTACAACAAGTTGGAGACCAAGGACAGCAGCAGCGAGTTCACGCCGGGTTATCCGGAGTTTTTCTTCGGCGATCCGAACGCGCTGCCGACGGGCGACCTCGAGTTCCGCCAAACGCGTCACTTGGAGCTCGACGAGCGCGCTCTGTTCGGCGAGCTCGGCTACCGCTTCACGGACCGTTGGCAAGCCACGATCGGCGGGCGCTGGTTCAACTACGACTTTTCGCAGATAGGTAACGTGTTGCTGCCGTACGTGCCCGAGAGCGACGATTCCGTCAGCGCGGTCGACGATCACGGCTTCCTCGCGAAGCTCAACACGTCGTACCGCTTCAACGACGCGGTCATGGGCTACGTGACGATCAGCGAAGGCTACCGCGTCGGCGGAGCGAATGGCGCCCCGCCTTGTATCCTGCCCGTCAACCTGTCCGTGCAAGCCGCCTGCGCGCTGCCGAACGAGATCCCGATCGATCCCGACACGACCACGAACTACGAAGTCGGAGTGCACAGCACGTGGAACGGCGGCAAGCTGCTGTTCAACGGTGCGCTGTACCACATCGATTGGCAGCACATCCAGACGGAGAGCACGACGGTCAACGGGGCTTTGCGGATAATCGTCAACGGCGGCAAGGCGAAGTCGAACGGCGTGGAGCTGGCGTTCCAGAGCCACGGCCTCGAGCACTGGTCGTTCACGAGTACCTACGCGTACAACGAGGCGGAGCTCACGACGTTCGCGCAGGGCCTCGTCGGCGGCGTGGACGCGCTCCCCGGCGATCGGCTGTCGGGCACGCCGCAGAACCAGGCGAGCTTCTACGTGAACTACTACCGCCGCCTCGCGAGCGGCTGGGACCTCGACGCGGGCTACGGTCTCACGTCGTCGAGCGACGTCTGGACGAAGGTCGGGTTGCGCGACAACGGCGAGGTGCTCGGCGGCTACACCGTGCACAACGTGTCGGCGTCGCTCTCGAAGGATCGCTGGTCGGCGACCGTCTACGTGGACAACTTGACCGACAAGTTCGCGGAGACCGCCGTGCGGCTCGACCCGAGCTTCATCCGCAACGTCAACGGCTTCGACCTGCGCCGCTACTTCCGCAATGACCTGCGGCCCCGCAACTTAGGCGTAGAATTCCGCTATCGCGTGGGGAACAAGTAGGCGGACAGGTCGATAGCAGCTTCGGCGGAAGAGCTCGAGCGCTGGCGGCGCGAAGCCGAGCGGCGCCTGAATAGCGGCGATCTTGCGGGCGCGCGCGCGGCGTGCCGCGAGGCGCTCACGCGCCATCCGCGGCACGCGGACGCGCGCTTTCTGCTTGGCATGACGGCGGCGGCGGCGCATCGCTACGGCGAAGCCGTCGACGAGATCGCCCGCGCGATCGACGCCGATCCCACGAAGGCCGAGTACCTCGCCCAACAGGCCCGCTGCCTCGCTCTGTTGAAGCGCGAGGCTGAAGCCCGCGCGGCGGCCGAGCGTGCGCACGGGCTCGAGCCGACCGCTGCGCTCACGCTCGACACGCTGGGGGTGGTTTGGTCGCGGCTCAACGAGCATGCGCGGGCGGTCGACGCGTTTCACGGCGCCGTGCGCGCCGAGCCCGGCAACGCCGGATTTCAATACAACCTCGCTGCGTCGTTGCGCTTCCTCGGCCGGTTCGAGGAGGCCGAGCAGGCCTACGAAGCGGCCGTTCGCGCCGCGCCTACGCTGTATCGCGCGCACTCGGCGCTGTCCGATTTGCGCAAGCAGACACCCGAGCGCAATCACATCGAGCGGCTGCTCGCTCTGCTGCCCGGCGCAGCCGGCGACGTCGACGGCGAGCTGCATCTCCGGCACGCGCTCGCCAAGGAGCACGAGGATCTCGGCGACTACGATCGAGCGTTCGCGCACCTCGCCGCGGGCAAGGCGCGCAAGCGCCGCGAGCTGAGCTACTCGGTGGAAGAAGACGTCGCTCTGTTCGCCGCGGTCGAGCGGCTGTTCGACGAGCGGCTGCTCGCGCGGCCGGCGCGCGGCTGCGAGAACGACGAGCCGATCTTCGTCGTCGGAATGCCGCGCTCCGGCACCACGCTCGTGGAGCGGATATTGTCGAGCCACTCCCGGGTGCTGTCGGCGGGCGAGCTACAGAACTTCGGCGTCTGCGTGAAGCGGATGGCGGGCACTGCGTCGCGGCGCGTGCTCGACGTCCCCACGCTCGAGCGTGCCGCGGGTCTCGAGCTCGCGGCCCTGGGCGAACGCTACGTCGAGTCGACGCGGCCGATCACCGGCGGCAAGCCGCGCTTCGTCGACAAGATGCCGCTCAACTATTTCTACCTCGGCCTCATTCGGCTCGCGCTGCCGAACGCGAAGATCGTTTGCGTGCGGCGCGATGGCCTCGACACGTGTGTGAGCAACTTCCGCCAGCTCTTTGCGCTGACGTTCTCGTACTACAACTACGCCAACGATCTGCGCGACCTCGGCCGCTACTACGTCGCCTTCGATCGGCTGATGACCCACTGGGAGCGCACGCTCGGCGCCGCGATGCTGCGCCTGCAATACGAGGACCTCGTCAGGGACCACGAGGCGGAGACGCGCCGCTTGCTCGAGTTCTGCGGCTTGCCCTGGGAGCCCGACTGCCTGCGCTTCCACGAGAACACGGCGCCCGTCGCCACCGCCAGCGCCGTTCAGGTGCGCGCGCCGTTGAACGACAACTCCATCGGCCGTTGGCGGCGCTACTCGGCGCACCTGGGCCCGCTGCGCGAAGCGCTCGCCTCTGAGGGTAGCCTGGCGGAGGGCTAGTTCCCGAGCAGGACTTGGTAACGCGGGTGGGCCTTGATGTAAGTCGCCACGAACGGACAGCTCGGGATCACGGTGAGGCGCCGCTCGAGCGCGTAGTCGAGCGCGAAGCGAACCAACCGCGACGCGATTCCGCGGCCGCGCATGGCCGGCGGCACGAACGTATGGTTGTAATCGAGAGTGGCCGCGTCGAGCGGGGCGTAGTCCAGGACCGCCAACGAGTCGCCTACCGCGACCTCGAATCGCCGCTGCGCGGCGTTGTGTCGAATCTCGTCGGACTCGGTAGGCACTTCGGCTCAGTCCGCGTCCGCCGAGTTGCAGGGCGGATCGAGAGAGCCGATGAGGTCGGCGGCGATCTGCTCGCGCACGCGCGCGTCCGGTTCCTTGAGAACGCCGATCACGTTCGCGTAGTGCAGCTGGAAGCAGTCGCCGCGCGCATGCTGCTTCAAGGCCTTCGAAAGGTCCTCCGCGGGGCCGACGTAGAGCGGCGAGTAGTGCGGCTCGTCCCCAGGCTCCACGGACCGGGA
>DASQOL010000070.1:0-14526 GCA_035644475.1 Gammaproteobacteria bacterium
TCGATGCGCGCGTAGCACTTCTTCACGAGGTCGACCGCGGAGACTCTGCCCTCGCGCAACAGCTTCGCGGCTTCGGCAGCGGAGACCGACAGCACCTCGTCTGCCAGTGCACCGGCCGCGCGCGCACGCAAACCCGGGAACGCGAGCACGGCGCCTGCGGTCGCCGTCGTGCCGAGCAGACGCCGGCGCGTCAACGTCGTTTGGGACTTCATCCGTTCACCCCTGAGATTCGTTGGGCCCCTAGCCACAGGAGACGGTGTCGAGCCGGAGGCACCCTACGTGCGCGCCGACCCAATGACGAGCCGCGCCTCGAGGCTCACGGCTCGCCCGTCACCGCGCCGAACTCGGGCGGCAGCTCGCGATGATGGGTCTTCGCTTCGTACGCCGACGCGATCTTGAGCAGCGTCGGCTCGTCGAACGGCCGGCCGACGAAATCGATGCCGACCGGCACCCGCGCGGCGACCGGGCCCACGAGCTTCGAGCCCGCCTCGCCGTCCTCGCCCTTCGGCGCGTCGGGATCGCGAACCCGGTCGTAGACCTCGGACGTGAAGCCCGCAGGGACGGTGATCGCCGGGAAGCCTTGGCGGCCGAGCGAGCTCGACGACGTGCGGCGCCCGCCGGTACCGGCGCCGCCGCCTCCACCGCCGCCCGGCGACCCTAGCTTCTCGGGCGGCGTGTTGCTCGTGGGGTAGGCCATCGCATCGAGATCCAGCTCCTGCATGCATTGCAGGATCGTTGTCTGGATCTGAAAGCGGTCGAGCATGCGGTCCGACATGTCGACGAACGTCTGCTTGTCCTGCGTGACCCGCGTGTTCTTGTAGTTCGGGTAGTTCGAGTCGGAGAGCCAGTTGGCCTTCTCGACGAGATCGGTGTTGGTCTTGATCGTCGCGTCGCCGCGTTCGGCGAGATACAGGTTCATCGAGAGCTTGCTCTCGCCGTCGGCCGCGCCGCGCGGCAGCGACATGAAGTTGAAGTCCTCGGGCACCTTCGACGGGTCCATCACCATCGCAACCAGCGTCGCGATGTGGTCCCCGACGGGCTTGCCGTTCTTGTCCACCGGGAACAGCTGCGGATACATCGACGTGAAGATGTTGCCGGCGAGCTTCGGCGCGTAGTTGCGCACGCACGAGGCGAGCAGCGCGCCGCCCTCGCCCGGGTCGACGATCTCGGCGCCGGCCGCCTTTAGGTCCGCGAATGCCTGGTTCATGAGGTCGATGGTCTGATACGACGCGGGTGTCAGCGTCGCGCGGTCGAACAGCTCGCGCACGACACCGATGCGCATGCCGTCGAGACGCGTCGCCGCCGCGTAGCTCTCGTAGGGTTGCGGCGGCATCCGGCTCAGGCTGTAGACGGTGAGCTCGTCCTTCGGGTCGTAGCCCGCGTACGCGCCCAGGATCTTCGCGGCATCTTTGACAGTCCGACAGATCGGCCCCACGCGAGTATTGATGCCGGGCTGGATCATGCCGTCGCGGCTGATGAGCTCCTGCGTCGGCGCAATACCGACCGCATTGTTGGCGCGGGCGGGGCCCCGGATCGAGGAGCCCGTCTCTTCCGCGATCGCGCACGTGACCAGGTTCGCCGCCACCGACGAGCCCGAACCGGCGCTGGAATTGCTCGGGCTTCGCTCCGTGTCGTACGGATTGCAGAAGGTGCCGCCGAACGAGCTGCGCGCGCCGCCGCTCGCGTATTCGGCAAGGTTGGCCTTCGCGAGGATGATCGCGCCGGCAGCGCGTAGGCGCGCGACGAACGTCGCGTCGTCGGGCGGCCGGTCGTTCGCGTAGAACGCGTCGGCACCCGAGGTCGAGCGCATGTCGAACGTGTCGTACTGATCCTTTAGCGCCATCACGACGCCCTGCAGCGGCCCGACGAGCTTGCCGGTCCTCGCGAGCTCGGCGTCTTGCATCGCGGCGATCTCGAGCGCGTCGGGCATCTTCGGATCGGCGTCGGCGGCGTCGGTCATGCTGCGCGCCTTGCGGTCCTCGAAGCCCCATTTCGCCCGGGCCGCGGGCCGCAGGTTCAGCGTGGACAGCGCGTTGATCTGGCCCGCGTGCGGAATCGTCTCGACACCCGCGCCGAGAATCCCGTTCGGCTGGTTCACGCAAGTGCCGTTGTAGGCCTTGATCCGCGCGAGATAGCCCTCGACGATGCCTACCGTCGTGATCTCTCTCGCGAGCAGCGCCCGCTGCAGGTCGTCGATCGTGGCTTCCTCGAGGTGAAACGGTGCGGGTTTCTGCACGCTCGCCGGCGTCGCAGCCGCCGTCGGCTCGATGCTCGAGCCGCACGCGGACAGGAGCGCCGCGACCAAGACCAAGGAGACGATCAAGAGTCGCTTCATACGAGTGTCCTCGTCGTCGGAATGCGGTTAAAAGCCAGACTCGCTGCCCGCCGGCGCGCGCGGCGGCTCGTAACAATAAGCCACTCGGTTGTGCCCCTACCGACAAGAGACGGCGCGGCGCGCGCCGCACCCTACCGCCGCCATATGTCAAACGCGCGGGGGTCAAACGCGCAGACCGGCTGCGGCCATCGGCTGGCGCGTGAAGCTCGTCACTACAGCGGCACGTGCCTCGTTGGTTTAATCACGACGCGAAGGGAGCAGTTGCAATGGGCATTCCCGAAACCGTCATTGCCGCGGGGATCGGCGGAGCGGCCACACTCACCGCGGCGCTGTTCCATCTGTACGCGGCGCTGCGCGTCACGACCAAGACGGGTCAGAGCCCGAAAAGGCCGAGCCTGCTGCGCTCGTCGCTCGTGATCGCCCCGCTGATGATCGCCTCGGCGGCCGGCGGCTACCTTTACGCGGAACTCAGGCAGCAGCGGGCGCTCGACGACACACGCGCCGTGCACGACGAGCTGCGCGCCATGCGCGACGAGATCACCTCGCAACTGCTGGTGCTCGCGCAGACGACCGAGCACCTGGCCCGGGACCACGCCGGAGACGACCAACAGCTCGCCGAGATCGCCTCCCCGGCGCTCGCGTCTGCTCCGGCGGACCCCCCGGGGGACGAAACGAGCGGCGAAACGAGCGGCGACCAGCCGACCGTGTACGGAGCCGCGGCGCCGCCCGCACCGGAGACACCCGCCCCCGCGCCGCTCGCCGCCGACGGCGCCCTCTGAACGCCGGTATGACCCTTACGGGTGATACCAGTAGTCTTTCTTGTCGTTGATGAAGAGGGATTTCGGAATCATCGCGTGCACGCCCTTGGTGCCGTCGACGATCTGCGTGATGCGATAGTCGATCGCGATGCTCGCGAGCGGCGTGGTCGTGAACTGATCGAAGCCCTTGAGCTCCTTCAACCACTCGACCGTTTGGTCGTAGGCCATCTGCATCGCGTCGTCGAGGTCGGGCGCGAGGCCGATCGCGATGTAGTGCGTCGCCGTCTCCACGCGCGGGCCGGAGAGCGTCTTGCCCTTGTGCAGGACGAATTGCAGATACGCGGTATTGGCCGTCTCGATCGCGGTGCCGCTGATCTCGCCGTCGCCCTGCACGGCGTGCGCGTCGCCCGTATAGAACAACCCGCCGGGATGGAATACCGGGATATAGAGCGTGCTGCCGTCGACGAGCTCTTTGAGATCCAGGTTGCCGGCGAACAGTCCCGGCGGGCCGCTGCGCCGGTTCGGGCCCTCGGACTCGGGCGGCAGCAGCGCCATCACGCCCATGAATGGCGCCAGCGGCACCTCGACGCCGGGACCGAACAGCGCCACCTTGCGCTTCAGGTCCATCACCGTGACCTTGGCCGGCGGCCGCTCGTTCTCGGGCACCTGCTTCAAGCCCCGGCCCGGCGAGCGGCCGGTCGTCCCGTACGGAATCCTGGGGAACACCGACAGCACGCGCACCTCGATCGAATCGCCGGGCATCGCGTCCTGAATCGCGACCGGGCCCACGAGCAAGTGGCCGCCGGTGATGTCGCCGTAGCGCTTGGTCTTCGCGAGCACCTCGACGGTCTCGCGCACCGTTTGATCGTCCGCAGAGATCGGCACGCCGTTGTCCTTGAGCCAAACGTTCGGGTCGATCTTGTCGCGCTGCCAACCCGAGCCGCCGCCGGTGTCGAAGCGCACCGTGTCGCCCGATTTGATCGTGAGGATCGGCTGCTTCTCCGCGGGGAAGTTGCCGATCGCCGAGTTCTCCGGCGTGAGCTTCACGTAGTGGTCGTACTTCGGCTCGGCCGCCGCGCCGAGCGCGAGCAGCAGGAGCGCCGGCGCGCCGTAAATCGAAATGGATCTGGCCATGAGCCCTTCTGCCGAATGTCGTTGCTAAATCAGACGCGCGGCGCTGCGCCCCACCCTACGTCGGCGCCAAACGTCTTTCGCCGCGACTGCCGGTCTCCGCGGCAACGTCCGTGCACCGGCGTAGTACGAAATCCCTCCATGGAGGGGCGATGGGGGGCTCCAAGTCAGGCGCGACAAAAAAGAGACGGCCGAGGTCGGCATGACCTCGGCCGGGCGAGCGGTGGGGGGAACTAACCGCCGCTCTGCGGTGCTTCGAGAGCCGGGACCTCGACGTCGCCGTAGCCTTCCGGCGGCGTGCGATGGTGCGTCGCGCCTTCGTACGCCGAGCCGATCTTGATCAAGACCGGCTCCGCGAACGGCCGCGCGAGAAAGTCGATGCCGACCGGCAGCTTCGCCGGTGTCGGGCCCGCGAGCTTGGTGCCGGGTCTGCCGTCCTCGGTCTTCGGCGCGGACGGATCGAGCACGCGGTCGTACACCTCGGTGGTGAAGCCGGCGGGCACGGTGATCGTCGGGAAGCCCTGTTGGCCCAGGAACGACCAGACGCCGCCGCCACCGCTACCGCCGGCGCTGGTGTCGCGCGCGAACGCGCCACCCGCGCCGCCCGCGCGGCCACGGCCGCCGCCGTTACCGTTGCCGGGGGCATCGAGCCGCGTCGGCGGCGTGGCGCTGGTCGGGTACGTCAACGCGTCGAGGTTCTGCAGCTGCATGCACTGCAGCACCATCTGCTGCATCGCGAACCGCACGCGCAGGCGCCCCGCGCTGTCGAGCGTCTTCTGGTCCTCGGCCTGCTGCCGCGCGGCCTTGCGGTCCGGGAAACGGTCGTCGTCGTAGAAGTTCGCCTTCGCGATCAAGTCGGCGTTCGACTTGATGTTCGCGTCGCCGCGCTCGTGCAGATAGCGGTTCATCGAGTACTTGCCTTCGCCGTCGAAGCGCGCGTTGCCGAAGCTGCGGATCGTGAGATCCGCCGGCGCCTTGTCGGGCGAGAGCGCGAGGTCGACGAACGCCTCGATCTGGTCCTTGCCCTCCATGAGCTTCGAGTAGTGCTCGGCGTATTCCGCGTTCAGCAACATCGGCGCGTACGCCGCGACGCAGCTGCCGAACAGCTTGCCGCCGGCGCCGGGGTCGACGACCTCGGCGCCGAGCTCGCGCAGGTGTGCGGCCTCGCGCTCGACGATCGCGGTGCTCTCGCGAGCGGCGTCGCCGAGCGCCGGGTCCATGTACTCGCGCAGCACGCCGATGCGCATGCCGTCGAGCCGTTTCGTGCCGGCGAACGTCTCGTACCGCTCGGCGGGCAGGCGGCCGACGCCGAACGCGGTCATCTCGTCCTTGGGGTCGTAGCCCGCGATCACGGAGAGGATCTTCGCTGCATCTTCAACGGTCCGACAGATCGGCCCCACGCGAGTATTCAAGCCCGCGCCGATCATGCCGTCGCGGCTTACGAGCTCCTGCGTCGGCGCAATGCCTACCGCGTTGTTGGCGACGGCCGGGCCGCGGATCGACGAGCTCGTCTCCTCCGCGATCGCGCAAGTCACCAGGTTGGCCGCCACCGCGGTGCCCGAGCCCGCGCTCGACGCGTTCGGCGAGCGCTCGGTGTCGTATGGATTGCAGAAGGTGCCGCCGAAGGCGCTGCGCGGTCCGCCGGACGCGTACTCGGCGAGGTTCGACTTCGCGAGGATGATCGCGCCGGCCGCGCGCAGCTTCGCGATGAACGTGGCGTCGTCGGGCGGCCGGTCGTTGGCCCAGAACGCGTCGCCGCCGGACGTCGTGCGCATGTCGTAGGTGTCGTACTGGTCCTTGATCGCCATCACGACACCGTGCAGTGGGCCCACCAGCGCGCCGGTCGCGGCGAAATGCTTGTCGAGCGCGGCCGCAACCTCGTACGCGTCGGGCATCGCGGGATCGGCGTCCGCCGAGTCGGTCATGCTGCGCGCCTTGCGGCCGTCGAAGCCCCACTTCGCACGCGCGGCCGGCCGGAGGTTCAGCGTCGACAGTGCGTTGATCTGGCCCGCGTTCGGAATCGTCTCTATGCGGCCGAGCATACCGTTCGGCTCTTTGACGCAGGTGCCGTTGTACGCCTTGATGCGCGCGAGGTACGCGTCAAGGAGCTCGGTGGTCGTGAGCTGATGCGTCTTGATCGCGCCCTGGATGTCGGCGATCCGCGCTTCCACGATCTCGAACTTCGGCAGCGCCGTGGGCGCCGCGGCCTGCGCCGCCGACACCGGCGGGGACGAGTCGCACCCCGTGAGCACGAAGACGAACGCGGCGACTGCCGCGGCGCCGAGCACGCGGAGCGTGAACGGCCCCCGACGATGAGCCAATAGACGACGAGCCAACGGACGACGATTGCGATTCATGGCTTCGGACCCTCCATCTTCTCTCTGAGACGGCTGCGCGCGGGCTCCCCCCACCGGCCGAGCTCCGATTTCCGATCAAGTCACCGCAAACAGCGGCGGCGGCCGTCGATGAAATCCCGTGTCGTCCTGATACGCTTTCGCGACGGCCAGCAACGCCGCCTCGCGGTATGGCTGCGCCATGAATGACACGCTCGTCGGCGCACCGTTTGCGAGGAAACCGCTCGGCAGTGCCACAGCGGGGTAGCACGCGAGGTTCGCCATGTTGCTGTGGCGCTGCGTGTCGAGCTCCGGCGCGTTGCTGTCGGCCCGCTCGCCTTCGCGGCGCGGGCTGCCGTGCGTCGACGGCGCGAGATACACGTCGACGTGCGCCGTGGCCTTCGCGAGCTCCAGCATCATCAGCGAACGCATGCGTTGCGACTGGAGGTACTCGACTGCGGGAATCACGCGCGCGTTGCGCATGCGCTCGCCTCGAGTCTTGTTCGTCATCTGCTTGTAGCGGCCCGACCGCAACAGCTCGTCGTGGAACACGGCCGACTCGACGCTCAAGCGCAGCAGGTCGGTCGGGAACTTGGGCACTTCCACCGGCACGAGGTCGAAGCCCTTGCCGCGCAGGTGCGCGATCGTCCGCGCGTCGATCTCAGCCCACTCCGGATCGCGGTCCGCGTCGGCGAACGCCCCCGCGAGATAGCCCATCTTGAGCGTATGCGGATCGACCTGCGCGTCCCAGTTGAACGGGACGTCGGTGACGCTCAAGTCTCGCCCGTCGGGCCGCGCGATCACGCGCATCACCAGCGCGCAGTCTTCGACGGAGCGGCAGATCGGCCCGATCCGGTCCTGCGTCCACGACAGCGCCATCACGCCGTAGCGGCTCACGCGGCCGAATGTGGGCCGGAGTCCCGTCGCGCCGCAACGACCCGAGGGGCTCAGGATCGAGCCGCCGGTCTCGGTGCCGAGCGCGAAGCCCACGCAACCGGCCGCGGTGGCCGACGCGGGGCCCGCCGACGAGCCGCTCGAGCCCTCCTCGAGGTTCCACGGATTGTTGGTGCGGCCGCCGAACCACTGGTCGCCGCCCGCAAGCTCGCCGGTGGTGAGCTTGGCGAGCAGCACGGCGCCGGCGTCGGTGAGCAGCTCGATCACGGACGCGGTGTTCTCGAGCATCTGGTCCTGATAGGCGCCCGAGCCCCAGGTCGTCTTGTAGCCCTTGAACGTCATTATGTCTTTCGCGCCCCAAGGGATACCGTGCAGCGGTCCCTTGTAGCGGCCGGCCGCGATCTCCTCGTCGGCGCGCTTGGCCTGCGTGAGCGCGACGTCGTCCAAGAACGTAACGACGAAGTTGAGCTTCTCGTTGTAGCGGTGCAGCCGCGCGAGATACATCTGCGTAAGCTCGGTCGAGGTCACCGCGCGCGTGCGAACGAGCTCGGCGAGGTCAGTCACGGGCCAAAACGCGACTTGCTCGAGGTCGGGGGGCCGCCTCACGGGTCGCGGCTTGCTCGCGCGGAACGGCTTCGCGGCGCCGTCGACCTTCATACCGGGCGTCAGCGGGCTGAAGTAAAACGGCGGGGCGACGTCGTTCGGAATCTTGATCTCGTGCAGCGCGACGATACGGTTGAGATTCGCGTTGACGCCGTCGACGATCGCGGTGCACTCCTCGTCGCTGAACTCGAGACCCGAGAGCCGGGCCGCGTCCTTGATCATCGCGACGGTTGCGCTCTGCGTGCCCGCCGCGGCTAGCTGCGACCAGAGCACGCCCGGCAACAGCGTCGTGCCGAGCCCGAGCCGCGCGAAGGCGGCCATGAAGCCGCGGCGGGATGACGCCATGTCGTTCATCGATGTGCTCTCGTCGGTGGACCTACCCTTTTCGACGACGGGGGCTCGCGACACCCTACGTGATGCCGCGCGTCGCCGGCGGATCGAGGCGCGATTGACGCGCACAAGCACTCCCGGCGAACGCAGCCTATTGGCCGAGCTCCCTACGCCAGCCGGCGAGCGTGGCGTAGGCGTCCTCGCGTCCGAGCTCTCTGCCTCCGAAGTTGCCGATCGGTCCGCCGCGGGCGAGCGCGTGCTCGAGCAGCGCGACGGCCTCAGTCACGTTGCCGCGGTGCCGCGCGGTGCCGGCCGCGCCCGGGTCGACGCCCGTGAGCGCCGGGATCACGAGCTCGACGTAACGCGAGCGGTTGTAGACGAGAAACGCGAGCGCCGCCTCGCGCGCCGCGGTCGGCTCGAGCTCGGCGAGCCCGCGCGCGAGCGGCAGCTGCCGCTGCATCGACGCCAGCGCTCCGCGCGCCTCGTCCAGCGCTTCGGCCGTGCGTCCCTCTCGATAGAGCGCGCCGCCGCGCAGCATGTAGCCCACGTAATTCGCGGCGGGTCCGCTCAGCACGGCAAGCGCGCCCGTGCTCAAGATCCCGAGCGGCACGCCGAAGTACAGCGTCTGCCGGAGCAGCATGACGAGCGGCGTTCGCTGCCGCGCGTTCCACCACGACGTCCCCGCTGCGCCGTCCGCCGCGCGCGCGTCCGCCGCGTCGTGGCGGATGTCCAAGTGCTCGCGGTTCTGGCTGTGGCGAAGCTTCCAGATGAAGCCGTCGAAGTAGTAATGCAGCAGCGTCGACGTGAAGCCGAGCGCGAGCAGCACCGACATGAGCCAGCGGTTCTCGTGCTGGCTCGTGAGCGCGCCGCCGTACGCGACGCAGAGCGCGACGTAGCCCGCGCCGGCGAGCCAACCGCCGCGGCCGTGCAGCTTGCGAAAGACGCCGGCGCGCGCGGCGTCGGGGCGCGCCGCGAGGCTCCTGTTGTAGCGCCAGACGATCGCGAGGTACTGCGTCATGTGGACGATGCCGATCACGGCAAAGCCGACGGCGAACGTCCAGCCGGGCGCCCACTCGAGGATCCACGCGTTCGGCGTGTACGCTAGGAACATCACCCCGAAGGTCGTGACCAGCAGCGCAAGCTTGGCGACGCTAACGAAGTAGCCGCGGCGCCGGCACCAGACGAGGTATGCGCCGTACGTAACCGTCGCGAGCGTCGCGGCGCCGAGCATCAGCGCCGTGAGCGCGCGGACCGCGGCCGCCGGCAGCAGCAGCGAGGCCGGCAGGTGCGCTGTCAGGTAGAGATCCTCGAGAATACCGGCGAGCCACTCGCCGCTCGCGAGCATGATGAACACGAACCACGCGGCGCTGAGCAAGAGGTCCATGCGTGCGGCGAGCTTCTTCGGCGCCGCGTTGTTGCGGTCGTAGATCCGCGTGAAGCCGTAGTGCTGCATCAAAAAATGCCACGGGTCCCAGAGCGCGAGCACGATCCACAGGAACAACACGTTCTGTACCGGATAGTCGTGGGCGTTGAGATACGACAACACGGCCGTCGCGAACGCGAGCGGCACCAGCGGCGCGAAAACGAACGTCCATTTGAAGCGCCGGAACAGATCCACGTCGCCGTACACGCGGATGAACGTCGGCAGGTGATGCGCAACCGTGAGCACGACGTGCAACAACACGATGGACGCGGTCGCGTCGGCCGGGCCGAGCACGGCGAACAAGGCGACCGCCGCCGCGAGCACGAGCGCCGGCGCGGCCACGACGAACAGCGTGTCCTGCGCGGGGCCCAGGATCCAGTTCTGCCGCGCGGGCGCCGCCGCCGTGAGCACGGCGCTCATCGCGCGCCTCTCGCGCTAGGCATGCCTGGCTTGCGGCGGCTGCGCGCGTAGCCCGCGAATCCGCGACCGGTAGAACCGCAGGAACTCGTTCGGCCGAAACCGCGGCGTGAACCAGAGAAAGCTCTCGAGCAGCGCCTGCGTGTCGACGAGCTCGGGCACGCGGGTCCAGGTGCGGACCGCGCTCTCCATCACCGCGAACGCGTCTTCCTCGGCGGCGATCAGGAGCTCGAGATCGCCGGCCCAGATCTCGAGGCCTACGGCGCAGCGGTCCGGCGCGGACGCCTGCGCCTCGGCGAACGTCAGATGCCCGTAGTCGAGCTCGAACAGATGGCGCGCACTCGCGTTGCGCACGCACACGCCGAACGTGCCGGCGCCCTGGAATTTCGAGTAGTACAGCCGCTGCATGAGGTTCGGCGCGTGCGCGCCCAGGATGCGGCCGAAGTCCTCGACGATGAAGTCGCGGATCCGGCGCAACCGATCCGCCGGCACGCTCCGCACACCCGACCACGGCAGGAACGGGTCCGGCCCGCGGACGGATGCCGGATCGAACGTGCGGTCCGGCGAGTCGAGCACGTCGATCTCGGGCGCGCGGTCGACGGCGAGCTCGGGGCCGGTCAGCGTGAGACGCAGTCCCGGCGCGCCCTCGAGCCACTCGACGTGCGGCGCGAGATCGCGCGCCGCGGCCGCGAGCCAACGATTGTCGACGCTGAAGAACGAATGATTGAGCTTGGCCTTGGCGCCTTGAAAGCACCAGCCTTGGCCGCTTACGACGGCACGCCGAGGCCGAAACTTCTGCACGAACTCGAGCATGTTGCCGGCGACCGCGGCGCGCGACTTGGCGAACGCGGCCGGGTCATCGACGAGCGCTTGGCGCGCCTCGACGAAGTTGTTGGTCAGATTATCGAGCGTGCGCTCGGGGCAATTCCGCGCGAGCCACGCGAGCACGTCGGGGTGCGCGACCGTATCGATGCCGGTGAGGAAGCTGCCGCCCGCCGCATCCCGCACCAGCAGCGCGTAGGTGTCGGGCTCGAGCGTGTTGTAGAGACCCGGCAGCGCGGTCAGCTCGAGCCCGCAGATCGTGAAGGGCTCGAGCGCCGCGAAGCGCGTGACCTGGAAGCCGAGCTCGGCGATCGCCTTGGCCATCGCGAACGACGACAGGTCGGAGAGGTAGATACGGCAGCCCTGCGGCAGCGCAGCCAGCGTCGCGAGCGAGAAGTGATCGGCGTGCTCGTGCGAGACGATGACGGCGTCGAGCGGACCGAGCTTGCCGAAGTCGAGCCGGCGCCGCGGCCAAACCGGCATGCCCACTGCGCCGTTGCCGATGTCCTCGAGAATCGGGTCGAGTAGGAAGCTCCGGCCGCCGTTCTCGAACCGCCAGCCCTGGTGACCGAGGAATGTGATCCGCATCCTCTTGATCAGACGGATTCCCACGCACTCACCCTACCCACCCGCTGGGTCCGGGCGTTGCTCGCGATCCCTCCATGGAGGGATCCTCGAATTCACTCGAGGTTCGTTCAGCTCGACCGTCCAACCTAAGACGCCTTCCCGGGCTCGCGAGCTCGTTTCACGAGCGGATGCCGCAGCAGCGCCCACGCGATGATCGGCGCGCCGACGAGCGCCGGAATCACCCAGTACGTCCACGCGGGCAGCTCCCTCCACAGCGGCAACTGCTTACCGTTGTCGACGTAGAACGCCGTCAGCATCACCACGTACGACGCCCCCATGAACGCGATGTGCCGCACCTCCCAACCAGGCCGTCGCCGCCGGCGTGCGCCGCGGCCGAGGATGGCCGCCGCGAACGCGATCGCTCCGAGCACGAAGAGATGGTAAGCCTCGGCCCACCGCATCGCGCTCAGAGCGGTCGCCGACACGAAGACACCGCCCAGCGACCAGAAGTACATCGTCCCGAAGCGCGGATGACGGCCCGGAGCCTTGCGGCTGAGCATCGCCGCGACGCCGGTAACCACGGCGAACAGCCCGAGCGGGACGTGGACGGCGAGGATCGCGAGGAACAGCGGGTGCGTCGACGGTATCGTCACCCCGGCGAAGACCGTCGTGCTCTCCGGCATCGATGCGCCCGCGATAGTGGCCCGCGCCGATCATCGTTCCGACGCAGGGCGCTCGGCAAGTCCCGCGCGCCGTAGGGCGATCCGGCACGGAATCTGCATCGCAAACGGCTTCTCTCATCCCGGAGGAACTGACATGAATCGTCACCTCATCACCGCCGTCGCCGCTGCGGCATTGCTGGCCGGCTCCGCCGCACTGGCGCAACCGTCGCCCTCGCCGCGGTCCGAGCGAGCGCAAGTCTCTGAAACGGATCTGGAAGCGTTCGCAGATATCTATGTCGACCTACAGCGTGTGACCGACCGGTTCGAGGCGCAGATAGCCGCAGCTCAAACGGACCGGGAGGCGCAAGAAGTTCGGTCGCAGAGACTGAAGGAGAGCACGGCGACGGTCGTGCAGCACGGCTGGACGCCGGAAAAATACAAAACGGTCGCGGCGGCGATCAACGCCGATCCGGACGTCGCGGATAAAGTGCTGGCCATGGTCGACGAGCGCTCGGCGCGGCCCGCGGAGTAAACGACACGCTGCCGCGCTCGCGCGTCGCCGTTAGTCGAAGACAGAGGCCAGGACCGGAAGGACAAGCCGCCGGTAGGCAGCATCGGCGTCCTCGGCCGCCATGGGCTCGCGCGCCTCGGTCCACCAATTGAGCACGGCGATCTGCGTCGACACGAGATATCGAGTCAGGAGATCCGGCGGCACGCGACAACCCCGCGGCGTGCGACCCCGGAGCTCGATCTCGACGCGCCGGCCGATCACGTCGTAGAACACCGCGTGCAGGTTGCGGCGCACGAGGGACTCCGCGCGCGAGCCGTGCAACGCGCGATGCACGTCTCGGTAACGCGCGGCGTGCTCGAACATCGCCAGGCTGGAGTCGACGATTCGCTCGTACGACGGTCGTGACGCTGCGCTCGGCGCCGCATCCACGGACTCCAGCGAGTCCTTGAAGCGTTGGAATCCGGAGACGAGCAGCTCGTCCTTGCCGCGGAAGTGCGTGTAGAACGTCGAGCGCCCGATGTCTGCGCGATCGAGTATCTCCTGCACGGTGATGGCGTCGTAGCGCTTCTCGAGGATGCGCGACAGCAACGCCTCGTGCAGGTGCTTGCGCGTCCGCTGCACGCGGCGATCCGCCGGTTTCGTTCGCACTGTCTCGTCTCCCATGCCGCCCAGAACAGGACAAACGGGCGCGCATTGTTCGCAACCGAACAGCCGCCGGTTCCGGTGTTCTATGAGGCTCCGCCGGAAAAAACCTACTCTACAGCAGCCGCTCCAAGGGGCGGCAAACGTAGGCTCCAATGAGGGTGAAACGAAGATGAAACGGAAAGATCGAACGGTGCGCTCGCGGCCCCGCACGAGGCTCTCGATCGCGCCCCTGTGGTTGGCCGCTCTGTTCGCGCCGCCCCTCATCACGGCCGTGCACGCGCAGCACGGCCCCGCGACCGCCCAGCACGGCTCCGTGACCGTGTCCGGAACCTGGCACGTCGCGATCTTAGGGTGGGGAATCGAGGATCACTTACTCGTCGTGCGTGAGCAGGACGGCGCCGTGACCGGCAAGTTCGAGTTCGCAGACGTCAGCGGCAGCATCGCCGCCGGCCGGCTTCGGTTCGAGGTCAGAGACCCCAGCGGCGGCAAGCTCCTGCTGAGCTTCGAGGGCGCGCTTTCGGGCGACAACATGCAGGGACTCGTCACGAGCCCGAAGGACGGCCCGATGGTGCAACACGGGCTCGCGAACCGTCTCACAACGGAATGGACGGCCGCTCGCGAGACCAGCTCGCACTGATCGAGTTGCGCGCCGTTCCGCGGCCCCTTTTACGGCGCGCGCTTCCTTGCGAGTCAAGGCGCCGTCGCTAGGAACCCCCGCCCACCGGACCGAAATCCGGAGGGGCGAACCGATGGTGCGTCGCGGCCTCGTAGGCGGTACCGATTTGGATGAGCACGGGCTCGTCACCCTGCCCCGCGAAGAACGTCATCGAGATCGGCATCGGGTGCCGCAACAGGGTCTTCGGCGTGCCCGGCGGCAGCACCGAGACGTAATCCGTCTTGTCGGCGCCGAGCGCGTACTGCGGCTCGTAGATCACGTCGGTCACGCCGGCCGGCACGACGGTCCGCGGAATCTGGAAGAACGGCGTGATGCCGTCGAGGCTCGCCGTGCCGACGTTCGGCCCCTGGATTTTCGGCGTCGGCACCGTGTTCTCGGCATGCACGAACGCCGCAATGCCGTTCTCGTACATCACGCGC
>DASQOL010000071.1:0-6052 GCA_035644475.1 Gammaproteobacteria bacterium
ATCGGGTAGTTGGCGACGGTGACCCCCGTGCCCGATTCGGGGATCTCGGCGAGCTGTTCGACGATGAGGCCGTTCAGAGTCTTCGGTCCGTCCGTCGGCAGATTCCAGTTCATCACGCGATTCAGTTGACGCACGTTCGCGCTCGCGTCGACCACGTAGCTGCGCTCGCTCTCCTTGGTGACGCCGAGCGCGACGGCCGACGCCTCGGTGTCGAGCTCGCCGACGATCTCGCGAATGATGTCTTGCGTCGTGATCAGGCCCTGCACGTCGCCGTATTCGTCGACGACGAAGGCGGAGCGCCGCCGGTGCTGCTGGAAGTTCAGCAGCTGTTTCGTGAGCGGCGTGCCCTCGGGCACGAAGTAGGGTTCGCGGATGCGCTCGAGCAGCAGCGCCTGCGTGAGCTCGGCACGGCCGAGCTCGGGCAGGAGGTCGCGGATCCGGGCGACGCCGACGATGTTGTCGATGTCTTGGCGATAGACGGGCAGCCGGTCGAACGAGGCTTCTTGGATGATCCGCAAGTTCTCGTCCCACTCGCGGTCGAGGTCGAGGCCGACGATCTCTTGGCGAGGCACCATCACGTCGGCGACGGTCACCGCGTCGAGGTCGAGAATGCTGAGCAGCATCCGTTGGTGGCGCCGCGGCACCATCGCGCCCGCTTCCGCGACGATGGTGCGCAGCTCTTCGGCGCTGAGCGAATGCGACGCGATCTGGTCTGCGCGAAAACCGAGCAACCGCAAGAAGCCGTTCGCGAATAGATTGATCAGCCACACCAGCGGGTAGGCGACCTTGAGCACGACGTAGTAGACGAGCGCCGCCGGCAGTGCGAGCCGCGGAGGATTGATCGCGCCGATGGTCTTCGGCGCCACCTCCGCGAAGATCAGGACGATGAACGTGAGAATCAGAGTGCCGACGAAGATCGCGCCGTCGCCGCCCACGCGCGCCGCGATCACCGTCACGATCGCGGCCGCCGCGATGTTGGCCGCGGTATTGCCGAGCAGGATCAAGCCGATCAGCCGGTCGGGCCGCTGCAGCAGGCGCTCGGCGACTCGCGCCGCGCGATGTCCCGTACGCGCCAAGTGCCGCAACCGATAGCGGTTGAGGCTCATGAGCGCCGTCTCGGTGCCCGAGAAAAACGCGGACAGCAGGAGCAGGACGATCAGCAGCGCAACGAGAACGCCAACGGGGACCCCGTCATTCAAGGACTTTGATCCTCCGCGAAATTCGTCTGGTGGTCGATGATTGGACCGAACCGGCGGCGGGCTTGTCAAGAAAACGGAGCCCTGTCGACCCCGTGCTAGGCTTGGGGCCCCGCCGATTCGGTGCACACGCCTGATGTTCGAGCAATTGACCGCACGCCTCGGCGAGGCGCTTCAGCGCGTGACCGGCCGCGGCCGGATCACCGAGGACAACGTCCGCGAAACGGTGCGCGCGATTCGCGTCGCGTTGCTCGAGGCCGACGTGGCGCTGCCCGTCGCGAAGGCGCTCGTCGAGCGCGTTCGCGAGCGCGCGCTCGGCGAGGAGGTGGCGCGCACCCTCAATCCGGGCCAAGCGTTCGTCAAGATCGTGCACGACGAGCTCGTCCGCGTGCTCGGCGGCGACCCGAGCCCGTTGGCGCCGCATGGACACCCCGCCGTCATCATGCTCGTCGGGCTCCAAGGCGCCGGCAAGACGACGACGGCGGGCAAGCTGGCAAAGCATTTGACCGCGCGGCTCGGCGGGGCGGCGCTGCTCGCGAGCACCGACGTGTACCGTCCCGCCGCGCGCGAGCAGCTCGCCAAGCTCGCCTCGGATCTCGGCGTCGGCTCCTTCGACTCGCCGTCCGCCGATCCCGCCACGATCGCGGCAGAGGCGCTCGCAGCGGCGCGGCGCGGCGGCCAGCGCTGGCTGATTCTCGACACGGCCGGCCGCCTGCACGTCGACGCGGAGATGATGAACGAGGCGCGCACGCTGCACGGCATCGTGTCGCCGGCCGAGACGCTCTTCGTCGTCGACGCGATGGCGGGCCAGGACGCGGTCAACTCCGCGCGCGCGTTCCACGAGGCGCTGCCGCTCACCGGCGTCATCGTCACGAAGACCGACGGCGACGCGCGCGGCGGCGTCGCGTTGTCGGTGCGCGAGGTCACCGGCTTGCCGATCAAGCTCGTCGGCACGGGCGAGAAGCTCGAGGCGCTCGAGGCGTTCGTCCCGGAGCGGTTCGCGCAGCGGATCCTCGGCATGGGCGACGTGGTCGGGCTCGTGGAGCAGGTCCACGAGAAGCTCGATCGGGAGGAAATGGAGCGCGTCGCCACCAAGGTGAAACAGGGCCGCGAGCTCAATCTCGAGGATTTCCGCGACCAGCTCCGCCAGATCGTGAACCTGGGCGGCCTCGACTCGCTGCTCGACAAGCTGCCCGGGGTGAAGCCGGAGGCGCTGGCGGCCGCGAAGGTCGACCCGAAGCAGCTCCGCCGGCAAATCGGCATCATCGACTCCATGACCCCGCGGGAGCGCAGGAGGCCGGACATCATCGACGGCTCCAGGAAGCGGCGGATCGCGGCGGGGGCGGGGCTGCCGGTCCAGGACGTGAGCCGGCTCCTGAAGCAGCACAAGCAGCTGTCGAAGACCATGCGCCAGCTGGCGAAGGGCGGGGGAATGCAGCGCCTGCTCGGTGCCGCCATGCGGCGCGGGGGGCCGCCGTTTCGTGGGGGCCGTTAGACTCCTAGCGCCGCAGGCCCGAAAACAGTAGAATTCCGCGCCTCGACGGGCGGTCCACATGGGCCGCCTCGGTTTTTTCGCGAACGACAAAATTTTCGGGGTCTTGGAAATCGTATGGTGGTCATTCGTCTCGCGCGCGGCGGCGCACTGAAGCGGCCCTTCTACCATGTCGTGGTCACGGATCGTCGCAATCGCCGCGACGGGCGCTATCTCGAGCGAATCGGATTCTTCAATCCGATTGCAACCGGTGGCGAGGAGCGGCTGCGCTTCGACGTTGCCCGCCTCGAGCACTGGGTCAAGCAGGGCGCGCAGCCTTCCGAGCGCGTCGCGCACCTGTTGAAGCAGTACCGCTCCAAGGCCGCAGCGGCGGCCTGACCGCGCACGCGCCCTGCGACTCCGCAGTGAGCGCGAAAACCGACAAGCTCGTCACGCTCGGCCGCATCAGCGGCGTGCACGGCGTGAAGGGCTGGGTCAAGGTTCACTCGTACACCGAGCCCCGCGCGAATATCGCGGGCTTCGGCGTGTGGACCGTGTCGCGGCGCGGCGTAGTGCACATGCTCGAGGTGGAGGATTCGCACAGCGGCGGCGGGCACGTCGCCGTGAAGCTGCGAGGCATCGACGACCGCGACGAGGCGCGCGGCTGGGTCGGCGCCGAGATCGCAGTCGAGCGTGCGGCGTTTCCCGAGTGCGCGCCGGGCGAGTACTACTGGGCCGACCTCGAAGGGCTCGAGGTGCGGACGGTGGATGGCGTGTTGCTCGGTAGGGTCGACCACTTGCTCGCGACAGGCGGAAACGACGTGCTCGTGCTCGATCAAGCGGGTCGGTTGATCCCGTTCGTGCCGGGCTCGGTGATCCGCAGCGTCGACCTCGACGCGGGGGTCATTGTGGCCGATTGGCAGGACGAGTGACGGCATGTATCGGATCGGCGTCGTCTCGCTGTTTCCGGAGCTCGTGGAGCCGGCGGTGCTGTTCGGCGTCGTGGGCCGGGCCCGCGAGCGGGGGCTGCTCGCGCTCGAGCACGTATCGCCGCGGGACTTCACGACCGATCGGCATCGCACGGTCGACGATCGGCCGTACGGCGGCGGTCCGGGCATGGTTCTGAAATACGAGCCGATGCGCGACGCCGTACAGGCGCTGCGCGCACGATTGCCCGCAGGCACGCGCGAGCTGGTGCTGACGGCGCAGGGCCGGCCGCTCGACCAGGCGCTGGTGCGGGAGCTCGCGGGGGCGCCGGGGTTGCTGCTCGTGGCCGGCCGTTATGAGGGCATCGACGAGCGGCTGGTCGAGGCGGAGCGGCTCGAGGAGCTCGCGCTCGGCGACTACGTGCTCTCGGGCGGCGAGCTTGCGGCGGCCGTGGTCATCGACGCGGTGACGCGGCTGCTGCCGGGGGCGCTCGGCGACGAGGCCTCGCACGTGGAGGATTCGTATACGGCGGGTCTGCTCGACTGCCCGCAGTACACGCGGCCCGAGATCGTAGACGGCCGGCGCGTGCCTGAGGTGCTGCTCGCCGGCGACCATGCGGCCGTCCGCCGCTGGCGCCTGAAGCAGGCGCTGGGGCGAACGTGGTTGAAGCGGTCGCAGCTGCTCGCGCAGCGCGAGCTCGGGGCGGAGGAACGGGAGCTCCTCGCGGAGTTCGAAGCCGAGTGGAAGATGCTGAATTCGGGTGGGGAGTTCTCGTAAAATACGCGCCTTGCGCTCAAGGGTTGCGGCCACGCGTTGGGAATGAAAAGGATCGAGTCATGTCCAGGTTGATCGACGAAATCGAACGGCAACAAATGAAGCAGGACGTCCCGGACTTCGGGCCGGGCGACACCGTCGTCGTCCAAGTACGGGTCACGGAGGGCGACCGGGAGCGTCTGCAGGCATATGAAGGGATCGTTATTGCCAAGCGCAATCGCGGACTAAACTCGTCGTTCACGGTGAGGAAGGTTTCGCACGGCGAGGGGGTAGAGCGTGTCTTCCAGACTCACAGTCCCGCTGTTGCGGAAATCAAGGTGAAACGACGTGGCGATGTGCGCCGAGCGAAGCTCTACTACTTGCGCGACCTCAGCGGCAAGGCTGCCCGCATCAAGGAAAAGGTCTAGCTCGGACGAGTCGTCCCGGGTTCGCGCCGCCGTGCCGGCTGCGCCGGCCGAGGTCGTCGCGCGCGTTGCGCGCCTCCAGCGGGGCTTGTGCCTCGGGGCGCTCGCGTTCTTGGCGATCTCCGCCGCGGGCTGCGCAAATCTGATCGGCTCGAGAGCGTCGGCGACGCTTTCCGCCGCGATTCTCGATCAGGACGACCCGCTGCTCGTCGAGAGCGGCCTGCCGGCGTATCTCCTGCTGATCGACGGCCTGATCAAACGCCACCCCGATAATGCGCCATTGCTGGGAGCCGGGGCCCAGATGTTCGCGCTGTACGGCTCGCGGTTCGCGGACAAGCAGCACGCAATCGCGCTCACGGCGAAGGCGCGTGGCTACGGCGAGCGGGCGATGTGCGCGCGCTACGAGCCTGCCTGTCACTGGAGCGGAATAGGCTACGACGATCTCGTCGGGCAGCTCGGCGGTGTCGACGTGAAGCAGATCGACGCTCTTTATTCTTACGGCGTGAGCTGGATCGCCAATCTTTCCGCGACGAGCGAGGACTGGGCCGCCGTCGGCGAGCTGCCTTGGGTCCAGGCAGTGCTCGAGCGCGGTTTGGCGCTCGACGAGACCTACCAGAAAGGGGCGTTTCACGGCTACTTGGGGATCCTGAACTCGCTGCGCCCGCCCGCGCTCGGCGGTGAGCCCGATGTGGCCCGCGCGCATTTCGAGCGCGCCATCGAGCTGTCGCAGGGCCACGATCTCTCGATCAAGGTAGAATACGCGCGCCGCTACGCGCGCCTCGTGTTCGATCAAGAGCTGCACGATCGCCTCTTGAACGAAGTGCTGAATGCGCCGGCCGACGCGCCCGGGTACACGCTGTTCAACGTGTTGGCGAAGCAGGAAGCAGAGACCTTGCTGGCGACTTCGAAGGAGTATTTCTGATGGGTCGAGCCAAAGGAACGGCCATTTACCGCGCCCTGCACGGCGCCGTGCTGGCCCTCGCCCTCTTTGCCGGCAACGGTGCACGAGCCGTGGACCTCAAGATCGCGTCGGTGGCGCCCGACGGCTCGCACTGGATGCAGCAGATGCGCGGCGGCGCCGACGAGATCAAGATGCGCACGAGCGGCCGCGTCACGCTCAAGTTCTACCCCGGCGGGGTCATGGGCAACGACGCGCAGGTCTTGCGCAAAGTCCGCGTGGGGCAGCTCCAGGGCGGCGCGTTCACGGCCGGCGGGCTCGCGGAGCGCTACAGCGCGCTCAATCTCTACGGCATCCCGCTTCTGTTCCGCTCGCTGGATGA
>DASQOL010000072.1:0-12776 GCA_035644475.1 Gammaproteobacteria bacterium
TCGCCTGCGACCAGAGATCTGCGCCTCACCGGAGACACACGGAATCACAGATCCAAGCACGTCGGCACGCCGCGCCAAGATTCTTGCCATGGATCGTGCCGCGCTACTCGCCCACGACGACGGAAACGGAGCAACCGAATGGCGAGAAAGTACGCAGCGGCGGCGGGTACGGAGGCGCGACCAAAGCTGCCGTCGTCGAGTTCGACATCGGCCTCGACGGTCGGGCGGCCACGGGAATCGAGGATCTGACATGCGCGGACGGCGCGAATCTGGGCATTCATCGGATGGGCGTCTTGTAGAGTGGATTGCAGAGGTTGAGGGGCGGCTGACCGCGCAGCACTCGCACCGCTTCTTCGGCCGCGCGCTGTCGCAGTTCGGCCATGGAGGTAACGGAGCTGAACGCGACGTGCGGGGTCAGCAGCGCGGTCGGTTGTTGGAGCAGCGCCGGCGAGACGTCAGGTTCGCCCTCGAGCACGTCGAGTGCGGCGCCGCCGAGCCAGCCGCTGCGCAGCGCTTCGACCACCGCCTCGGTGTCGACGAGGCCGCCGCGGCTGACATTGACGAGCAGGCCCCCGGGTTTCATCTGCGCGATGCGGCGCGCGTTGATCAGGTGGCGTGTGGCCTCAACCAGCGGCACATGCAGCACGACGATGTCGCTTGCTGCGAGCAGGGCGTCGAGGTTGACGACCTCGATACCGGCAGCTGCTTCGGGTGTCGGCTGCGAATGCACGAGCACACGGCAGCCGAGCGCGGCAAACTTGCGCGCGGTGACGCGGCCGATGCGGCCGTAGCCGACGATGCCGATGGTCTGCGTGGCCAGCCGGCGAAGCTTCGCCTGAGCCGGGTCCCAGCGACCGGCACGCACGGCACGGTCGAAAGCGACGATGCCGCGTGTCCAAGCGAGCGCAAAACCGATGACGTGGTCAGAGACCTCTTCGATGCAGCAGTCGGGCACGTTCGTCACGGGGATGCCGTGCGCAGTGCACGCGGCGACATCGATGTTGTCGAGGCCGACGCCGAAACGTCCGACGTGGCGCAACGCCTTGCTTGCGGCGATGGCGCTCGCGTCAACGTGTGCCCAGCACGTGAGGATCGACTCGGGCTGGTGCTCGCGCGCAAGCGACGCGATCGCCGCCGCGCTCGCCGGCGCGGCAGAGCCCGCGACCATGCGGAAGCCGGCGGCCTCGATCACCGCGCGTTCGATCTCCAGGTCTGGCCAGGCGTAGTCGGTGATCAAGAGGGCCGTCACGATGAGTGTGTCGCTTCGATGCGTTGCAGCCCCGAACCAATGCCTTCTGCCTCGGTCGCTGAAAACCGCCGCGCCAGGTCCTGTTCGCGAAACGCTTCGGTGACATGGTCGACGAAGACGCGGGTCTTGGCCGGCAGTAGTTTTTGACTGGCGAAGTAGAGCGAGATCGCGCCCAGGTCGGAATGCCAGTCGGGCAGTACGCGTTGCAGCGAGCCGCCTTGCAGATGCGGCAGCACGAACGGCACGGCGACCATCGCCACGCCCAAGCCAATCAACGCGGCCCGGCAAATAGCGTCGGGGTCGTTGGCCACGATGCGTGCCTTCTGTTCCAACATCGCCTCGGCGCCTTCGCGATTGCGCATCTTCCAGACGCGCACACGACCACTCTGGGCCGAACGCATGGCAATACCATCCAGCGTAGCCAGATCGTCGGGGTGCTGCGGCAGTTGGCGACCTTGTAAATATTCCGGTGAGGCCACCGCGATGATATGCAGCGGCGCCAGGTGCCGGGCCACCACGCCCGGCGCCAGTTCCATGCCGCCGCCGATGGCGGCATCGAAACCCTCGGCGATCAAATCGACCTGGCGATTCTCGAAACTCCAGTCCGACACCAAGTCTGGATATCGCCGCATGAAGGCCGGCAGCAGCGGCAACAAATAGTCCAGGCCGAAGCCCAGCGCCATACTCACCTTCAGCACGCCGGCAGGCCTGCCGGAGTGCGTGGCCACATCAGCAATGGCCGATTGGATGGATTCCACCCCAACCGCGACCGAAGCTAGGAAGCGCTCGCCGTCTTCGGTCAGGGTCAGACTCCGGGTGCTTCGCTGAAACAGGCGCACGCCCAAGTTTCGTTCCAGTCTGGCCACATTGCGGCTGACCGCCGCCGGCGTCAGGCCCAGCCGCCGCGCAGCCGCGGAAAAGCCGCCGCATTCGGCGCTACGGATGAAGGACTCCAGGTTGGCGAGGGTCTCCACGCGCCGATCTTAAACGAACAGTTGAAACTAATTCCAACCATTACCGGCTTATCAGGGATCAATCGCCGCGCCAGTCTGTCTCGGTTGCCACCAACGGAGACACCGCAATGTCCACCCCATCAAAGGCCAGCATCGACTACGACGGCCTGATGCAGGCAAATCTCGCGCGAGTGTTTGGTGAGCGCGACGCGTCGCACCGGGTAGTCGCGATCGCAGAGATCTACGCCGACCACGCGACGTTGTTTGAACCGCATTCCACGGCCACGGGCCACACCGCCATCGGTCAGGCGGTAACAGCCCTGTTGTCGAGCTTGCCGCCAAACTTCGTGTTCACGGCGATTGGCCCCGCCGTCGGTCATCACGGTGTCGGACGGCTGCGCTGGCAATCCGGACCACCCAACGGTCCGGTGGCCGTAACGGGAACCGACGTCGCCCGAGTCGAAGGCGGTCGAATCCAGACCCTTCACGTCTTTCTCGATCCCCCGGGCACCTGAGCCGCCCATCACCAAAGGAATTTCCCATGCCCAAGCCCCCCAAAACCGGCCTCGAAGCCCTGCTTCGCCCAGAGGAAAGCATTCTCGTCCTCATCGACCATCAGCCTTACCAGTTCACCAACTTGAACAGCCACGAGCCGACGATGATCATCAATAACGTCATCGGCCTCGCCAAGACGGCGAAAGTCTTCAACGTGCCGACGATCCTAACGACGGTGATCGAGGAACGCGGCGGCCATCTGATCAAGGGTCTTCAAGACGTCTTCCCGGACCAGAAGCCGATCGACCGCACGTTCATCAACACCTGGGAGGACCCGAAAGTTACCGACAAGGTGAAGAAGAGCGGCCGCAAGCAGCTCGTGCTGGCCGCGCTCTACACCGAGATCTGCCTCGCCATGCCGGCGATTCAGGCGCTCGCGGAAGGGTATGACGTCTTCATCGTCACCGACGCATCCGGTGGGGTTTCCCCGGAAGCTCACGATATGGCGGTGCGCCGCATGGTCGCCGCCGGTGCGGTGCCGATTACCTGGATGGCCGTGTTGGGCGAATGGCAGCGCGATTGGGCACGCGAGGACACGGCGGCTGGCCTTGCGAGCGTCGTTCTCGAGCACGGCGGAGCAAGCGCCGTCGCCTTCGCCTGGGAAATGCAACTTCTCGCCGGACGCTCTGGATCGGGCGCTTGAGCATATTCTGGGGGCGGATTCGACCTCGCAATGGCGCTCCGAGCAGCACTGGCACGGATCGTGCTGCTCATTCGTGACCACCCGAACGGGAGCTCCACATGGCGAGAAAGTACGGAGCGGCGGCGTCCAAGAAAGTCAAACGCGCGCTGCATAAGCGCAAGCGCGGCACACTGCGTAGCGGCCGCTCGGGCAAGAAGGTCACGAGCCGCAGGCAGGCGATCGCGATCGGCTTGTCGGAAGCACGCAAACGCGGCGCGAAGTTGCCGGCCAACCCGAATCGCCGGCGTCGCAAGAAGACCTAGCCCAACGGAGCGGCCATGACGACACAAGCTCGTCCGCCGGCGACGAAGGCGAAACGGCGCAAGAGCGCTGCGACGCCGTCGCCGCCGATCAAGGCGCCGAATCCCCCCGAGGAAGAGGTGGACGATCGCAACATCCCCGACGAGATTCCAAAACTGGGCTCTCGCGACGCCCCCGGCGGCTAACCCCGCGCGCCAACCCCGTCCGGCGCGGCGGCTCAGCCCTCGGGTGCGATCGGCGTCCACGACGAATCGGGATCGAAGGTGTCGATCGCTGCCGCGAGCCGCGGTGTGTCGTCGCCGAGATCGCGCTGCCACACGACGCCGTCCTGGTTCACGATGAACGTCGTCACGCCGCTGACGCCGTAGCTTTCCGGATAGGCGAGCACGGCGAAGCCGGCCGTGAGCTTGCCGTCGACGACGTAGTCGCGGGCGCCGCCTTCGGCCGCCGCGCCTTGCTTGCGCAGTAAGTGATAGAGGTAGCCGTGGTAGGGGGCCTTCGCGCCTTGTCCGCCGTAGCCCTCAGCCGCCGCGGCCGCGAGCATCGGACCCGCCGGGCTCTCCGGCTCGCCCTGCGCGGTCTCCCAATAGAGCCCGTTGTGCTTGCCGGCGTCGCTCTTCAGCGCGAGCGCGTACGTGCCCGCCGCCGCGCCGTCGTGCTCCGCGGCCGCGTAGTCTTCCTGCGCCTCCACGTAGCCGCGCATGACGTCGATCGTCCTGAGCTCGTTCGCGCCGATCCGCCGCAGTACGAGCTCGTCGATGCCCGCGGCGCCGTCGAATAGCCAATGGCCGTCCGTATGCACGAGCGGGACCGGCAGCGGCCACGCGTCGTCGTCGATCGTGAGCACGAGGAAGTCGTTGCTGCCGGCGACGAACTCGTGCTTCGTGCGGTACCGCTTGACGAACGAGTCCAGCGCCGCGCGGTCGGCGACCAGGTCGCCCGAGGACAGCAGTTCCTCGGAGTCGAGGCCGAGCAAGCGCGCGAGCTCCGCCGTGTCTTTGTTCTCCGCCGCGCGCACCAGCGCCGCCACGGCGTCCTCCGGCGTCGCGAACGACCGGTGAGTGGGCTCCGCCGGCCCCTCCGCCAGCCGGGTGGCCGGCGTTGGCGGCTGGCCGGGCTTCGAGCAACCCGTGAACGGCAGCGCCGCGAGCGCGACCAGCGTTGCGAGCGCGAACAGGCGTTGGGTCATGGTCATCTCCTAGCGGCGCCGCCCGCCGCCGCCGCCGCCGGCGGAGCGGGCGGGTCGGCTGCTGGTGCTGGTGCTCGCGTGGCCACGCGCGCTGGCCGCCCGGTCGAACGAGCCGTTGCCGCTCGCGCTCGCACCCGCGAACGCGCTGTTGGTCTGGCGCGGCACGGGCGTGGCCGCCGGCGTCGGCGACGGCCGCGACACGGTGCTCATATCCCGAGGCGCCGGCCGCGTCGACGCGCCGTAGCCGCGATCGACATGCTGGGTTCGATTTGCGGTGTTCTGGCGGCCTTGGAGATTGCCCGCCTGCGCGCGATTCGCGTCGAGGTTGCCTGTCTGCGGCCGGCTCGCGCCGAGGTTGCCTTGCTGCGCTCCGCCGGCCCCGACGCGGTTGTCGGCGCCGGGGCGATTGGCGCCGCCGGCCGCCTGGCCGAGCCGGTCCGACGTCGCGTCGTTGCGCGCGCCGGCGTACGACGAGCGGCCGAGCGGGCTGTTCCCGTTTTGGTTGCCCTTGAGGTTTTGGTTGTTCGAGAAGCGGCCGTAGTAGTCGTTGTTGTTGATGACGACGTTGTTGCCGCTCCGGTAGCCGCTGCGGTAGTTGTTCCGATAGCCCGCCGGCGGCGCGTAGCCGTAGCCGGGGCGGAAGGCCGGCCCGTACACGGGCCGGTAGGCGTAGGCAGGGGGATAGAACGGACGCGCGCCCATGTAGACGGAGCCGTAGCCCCAGTGGCAGTAGTAGTTGTCGTTGAACGCTCCGGCGACCAGGATGCCGATGCCGAACCCAATCAAGCCGGCGGCCACCTCGTCGTCGTTGTTGTCCTCGTGGATGACGGTCGTCGTGGTCGTGACCACGGGCGGCGGCGGAGGCGGCGGCTGCACGTAAATGACCTGCGGATTGTATTGCGGCACGTACACGACCATCGGATCCGCCGGCTTGACCTCGATGACGACCTTGTCGTTCTCGGTCTTGGTCTCCACGGTTTGCTGCGGCGTCGTCTTCAGGTTGCCGACCTCGGCCGCCTGAGCGCGGAGCCGCTGCACGGCGTCGAGCACGCCCTTTTGGTCCGAGGTGAACGCGGAGCCGAGCTGACGTGTCCAGTCCATCTGCTGACACATCATGTCGATGACCGTGGGGAAGTTGACAAGCGCGCGCATGGCCGGCCCGAACCCGACCTTCTCGGCAGCGGCGTCGAGCGCGTCGCCGTTCAGGTCCTGGTTCTCGATCAGCCAGTTGCCGGCGTCGAGCACCTCCTGCGCGTTGACCGATGCGGCGAGAACTTGACTGAGCAGGGAGTCGGGATAGAGCGCGATCGGCGCGAGCAGCTCTTCCAGCGCGTCGGGCGCCCACGACGCCTGGGTTACCGAGACGGCAGGCACGTGCGGCGCCGCCGTCGCCGGGGCGGGCGTCGCGGCGGCCGGCGCGCCCGGTTGCTGGGCATCTTCCGGCGCCGTCACCGTCGCAGCGGGCGTGGCCGCGAGCTGTGTGCCCTGCGCCTGTTGTGCCTCGCCGCGGTCGGAGTTACAGCCTCCGGCGGCGAACGCGACGATCACGGCCGCGAAAGCCGCGCGCGGCGGCGGGCGAGCAGCGGGCTGATGCGTGCGCATGGCGTGCCTCCCCTGGGCAATAGGGCTCCGGCGGCCAAAAGGGCTGGTCGCGGACCGCCTCCACGGGGATTCTCCGCGCCGGTTACCGGCCGAAGAATTGGCCTTTGGGGATATACCCTAGCTGTGGGTGTGCAGGCGGCTGACGAGCCTATCGTCGGTGTAATGCTCCACGTCGAGCACGAGCCGCTCCTGCGCGAGCTGGATTTCGTGGAGCGTATAGACGAGCACGATCGACAACGTCAGCGCGACCAGCGTGGAGTTGAACGAGATGCCGAGGCCGCCCGTGACCGCCGTGGTGTCGCCCTGCATCGCGAGCTGCGCGCCTTGCAGCGCGAGGCCGATGCCGCGCACGGTGCCGACGAAGCCCAACGCCGGCGTCGCCCAGACGCCGAACCGCAGGATCGCGAGCTCGGCATCGAGCCGCGCGGCCTCGCTCTCGCAGACGTTGTGCACCGTCGTGGACGCGTCTTGCACCTGGCCGGTGGCGCCGAAGCGCTTGAGCGCGCTGCCGAGCACCCGGGGCACGACGTAGTCGCGCTCCTTCGCCGGCAGCTGCTCGAGGCGCCGCAAGTACTCGCGGCAGTCCTCGGGCACAATCACGATGCCGGGCGGCAGGTTCATGAGGTCGGCGGACAGGAGCTTGCGCTGTGAGCGCAGCTCGGCGAAGCGGAGGATGGCCAGGGTCAAGGCCCAAAAAGAGATGATGATGGTCGCTTCCTGCTCTTGGCCCTGGATGATCACGTAGAGGGAGCGCTCGGGACTGTAGCCGGGCGTGGTCCTCGCGATCTCGGTCTGCCGGGTGGTCCAGGCTGCCGCGCCGGGCCGAACGACCACGGTGTAGAGGATCTGGATACCGACCGCCAGCACCACGAGGATGCCGAGCTTCGAGGCGCGGTCGCGGAGGTAGTTCTGGTAGACGGCCATCTGGTGCTCCGAATCGTTGCCGGCAAGTGTATCCGCGAGTCGGCTGAACGGTCGATGAACGAGGCGGCGTGGCGGGCCGGCGTCGAGGCGCCCGAGGCCGCAAAAAAGGGTCCTCCGGCCGGGTATTCCACCCCGTGGCGAAAATAGCCCTCGGACCCACCGCGGGCTAGTGGGACCTTGGTCCCATACGGCGGTGGCCGCTGCGCCGCGGGCTTTCGGGTAGGTTGGAGCAGGGTGGAACTGGCCGGTACGGGGACTTCGGGTGCCGGGAACGCAGCCTTTGCTCTTGTCGACGTTGCCGCCGACGAGGCGGCAGAAACAATCGGCCTTGGGGGTAGCCCTGGCGTTGGCCGTCGGGTATTTCGCCGCCGCTCCGTGGACGGATGTGCAGCTGCCGGCGAGCGACCAGTTCATCCCGATCGTCGACACGATCCTGTTCCTCACGGACCTGCTGACCGCGGCGCTGCTGCTCGCACAGTTCGCGATGACGCGCTCTCCGGCATTGCTCGCGCTCGTGTGCGGCTATTCGTTCACGGCGCTGATGATCGTGCCGCACGCGTTGACCTTCCCCGGGGCGTTCTCGGCGACCGGCCTGCTCGGCGCGGCTCTGCAGACGACGGTTTGGGTCTACGTGTTCTGGCACCTCGGGCTGCCGGTCTCGGTGCTGGCCTACGTCCTGCTCCGGGAGCGCGAGCGCGCCGCGCCCCAGCCGTCGGTCGCGGCGCGGCGCACCGCCGTCGCGAGCCTCGGCGCGACCGTGCTCGCGGCCGGCGGCCTCGCGGCGCTCGCGATCGGCGTCGCGATGCCCGTGATCATGATCGACCCGCAGCACGGCAACGGCCGCTGGCCGTACATCGCGGGGTTCGTCGTCACGCTCACCGGCGCGGCGCTCGCGGCGCTCTGGCGCAGCCGGCGCTCGGTGCTCGACCTTTGGCTCCTGGTCGTGCTCTGGGCTTGGCTCATCGAGATGCTGCTGCTCAGCACCACTGCGTCGCGCTTCAGCCTCGTGTGGTACTCCGGCCGCGTCTACGGGCTCCTGTCCGCGAGCTTCGTGCTGGTCGCCCTGCTCGCGCAAACGACGCTGCTCTACGCGCGCCTTGCGAGCTCCGTGACGGTGCGGCAGCGCGAGAGCGAGAACCGGTTGATGACGCTCGACGCCATGGCCGCGTCGATCGCGCACGAGATCAAGCAGCCGCTCGCGGCGATCGTCGCAAACGGCGGCGCGGGGCTCTTGAGGCTGCAGCGGCCGGTGCCCGACCTCGGCGAGACGCGCGAGATCCTGCGGACGATCGTCGCCGACGCCATGCGCGCCGGCGAGGTGCTGGCCGGCATCCGCGCGCTCGTGAAGGGCGGCGATCACGACGCTGCCGACGTGGACATCGCCGACGTGCTGGGCCACGCGCTCGTGTTCTTGCACGGCGACCTGCACGCGCACGGCGTCACGGTAGAGGCGGACTTGAGCCGGCGATTGCCGACGCTCCGCGCGAACAAGGCGCAGCTCCAGCAGGTGTTCGTGAACCTGATCCTGAACGCTATCGAGGCCATGGACACGGTCAGCGGGCGGGCACGCACGCTCGGGATTCGCAACGACTGCGTCGACGGCGAGATTCGCGTCGAGGTGCAGGACTCGGGCTTAGGTGTAGCCCCGGACGCCGCGTCACGCATCTTCGAAGCGTTCTACACCACGAAGGAGCGCGGCACGGGAATGGGGCTGGCGATCTGCAAGTCGATCGTCGAGTCGCACGGCGGCAGGCTTTGGGCCACCGCCAACGATCCCCACGGCGCGACGTTCCACATCGCGCTGCCGAGAGAGAGGGCGGCGGCGCCCGCGAGCCATGAGTGAGCCGGGGGCCGCTCAGCCGGGCACGTCGATGAGGCCGAGTATTGCGAGCTGACGCACGATCATCTGCACGGCGAGCGCCACCTGCAGCACGCCGAGCACGGCCCCTAAAACGTACAGCACGAGCAAGAGCGTACCGTGCATGACCTTGCGCGCGAGCAGCATCGCGCCGAGGTTCAGCAGCATGACGCCGGTGAGCATCGCGAAGATCAACCAGGTTTCCCGGGCGGTCTCCGACGACGCGATCAGCGCGATCAGCGTTGCGATGCCGTACGGCGTCAGCACGAGGGGAAAGACGAGCCGCATGGCGGCGGCCGCAGCTTCGGGGGGCAGCGGCTCGGCGGGCGGCCGGGCGGGCTGGTACTGCTCGAGCACGATCCGGAGGGCGACGAGGAACAGCACGATCGCCGCGGCGAGCACGAGCGCCGGCGTCGAGACGGCCCAGGCGGTCAACAACTGCCGGCCGACGAAGCAGCCGCCGACCGCCGCCGCGAGCGCGATCGCGAAGACGGTGAGCGCGATCCGCCGAATCTGCGCGTCCTCGAGCTCGCGCGTCTGCGCCGCGAACGGGCCGAGCAGCTTCAGCGGCCCGAGCATCACGAACATCATCGTGAAGATCTGGCCGGCTCCGAACATGCGAACCTCCCTCCGCGACACGCGGCATACCGCCAGTATCCGCGGCGGAAGATGGCGCGAATATTGGTCCTTGGGGCTGGTGTCAGACGCCGCGTTCAGCTCGTTTTCGCGATGTCGGCGAGCTTCCACTTCTTGTCGAACAGCGGCTTGTCGGGGCCGTAAAAGCGGAACATCGCGAACCAGCGGCGGCCCGGCGCCGTGAAGATCCAATTCCTTTCGTGGTCCGCGGGCGCCTTCGGCCCGAAGTACACGTCGACCGAGCCGTCGGTGTTGCGCCGCATCTTGCGGTCGTACGAATCGACGCCGACGCGCGGCGACTCGCGGATGAAGCCGGCGGTCTCGAGGTCGTAGACGGTCACCGACCAGAACTGCTTGGCCGGCACGTTCGCCGGCACGTGCAAGAGATATGCGTTGCCGCCGTTCAGCGTGCCGCCGGCCCCGTCGTAGGTCGCGACGAGGTAGAAAGTCGCTTCGCCGAGCTTCGCGGCCGGCGCATACGCGAGAAAGTAGACGGGCGCGCGCGCGTCGACGTCGAGCCGATCGGCCGTCTGGAAGCTGAAGCCCGTGCGCGCCGCGAGCGCGAGCGCGCTGTGCAGCCCCCAGCGGCTCCCGGGCCAAAACGAGTCGACGTCGTCGACCACGGTGCGCATGAAGCCGGCGTGCGCCTCGGCGACCGCCGCCCCGAGCACGGCTTGCGTCGTGGCGTCGGGCGCGAACGGCTCGCCTTTGCGGATCCCGAGCGAGCCGAGCAGCCCCATCGCGACGAGGTCGCGCGATTGCACGAACTCCTCGCCGACGATCCGCGCGAGGCGCGCGTAGAACGTCGCGTCGTAGCGGACGATGCCGTCGAACAGCTTGCCGGTCATGTCGATGAACCGCTGGTCGGCGGGGTTCGCGGCCGCAGCGAGCGGGTGCAGCCGGAGCTGCTTGATGAGCCCGACCGCGTTCTCCGTGTCGGCGGCCGCGGAGCTCGCAGGAATCGCACGCAGCAGCGCGTAGCCGTTGTACGTGGGACAGTGGACCTGGATGTAGCCCAACGGCGCGGCGCGCTTGAAATCCGGCGGCAGCAGCAGGTATTTGCCGCCCTTGCCGCGGTCGTCACCCTTCGGCCCCACGTCGACGAGCGGTGTCTGCCAGGCGTCGAGCAGCGTGCCGAACAGGCCTGCGCCGAGCGCGGCCGGCACCTCGAGCACGACGGGCCCGTTCTTGGTATTGAAGTTGAAGTAGACGTAGAGTGACGACGCGTTCGGCGTGGTCGTCTGATTCCGCCAATCGGCGGGCTTCGACCAGAACACGATGTCGCCGTAGCGCGCGTGCGCGTCGCGCATGAACGCTTCGCGCATCGCGTCGACGCTCACGATCGGCATACCCCAGATCGCGGCCTCGACGGCGCGCCGCTGCAACGCGTGCGCGGCGAGGTGCGCTCGCAGCGAGACGGGCCTTGCGACTGCGCTCGCCATCGCCGCCCCTACGCCGCGCGCTCGACCGGCGTCGTCGTCTTCATGGTTCCTCCCTGACACGCACGTGCGCGGCCGACGGCGAACCGCCGGCCGCGCCAGTCCGCCTCTTGGGCGGCCGTGTCGAAGGGGATGGCGCCGGCGTCGCTAGTGCGCGGCCAGCGGGCCGCCCGACAGCACGATCTCGACCCGGCGATTGCGCGCGCGGCCGTCGGCCGTCGAGTTGTCGGCAACCGGCTGCGCCGGGCCGAGGCCGTCAACGTCGATCCGCGAGTTTTGCACGCCCTGGCCGACCAAGTAGTCGCGCACCGCGATCGCGCGGCGCAGCGACAGCTCCCGGTTCTTCTCGGCGCTGCCGGTGTTGTCGGTATGCCCTTCGACCTTGAAGGCCAGGTTCGGATACGAGGCGACGACGCCCGCGAAGCGCGACAGGCCCTCGCGAGCCGCGTTGCTCAACGTGGACGTGCCGGTCGCGAACTGCAGGCCGCCGATCTCCGACACGAGGCCGCGATCGGTTTTGCGCGTCGGCAGTGCGTTGTTCAACCGCTCGAGCAGCGCGGCAGCGGCTACGGCCGTGGCGGCGACCGCGGTCTCGGCTGTGGCTTGCGCGCTCGCCTTCTCCGCGGTGTTCGCGATCGCGGTCTGGACCTGCGCCTGGCGGCGCGCGTCCTCACCCGCGACCACGGCCTCGCGCGCGGCGGTTTCGGCGGCTGCACGCTCCTTCTTCTTGCCGCCGATGCCCGACTCCGCGGCGGCGAGCTTCTGGTTCGCGCTCGCGAACTGGTCGGGTGCGAATTGTTTCGCGCCGGCCGCGTCGGCGATCGCTACGGCGTAGCGCGCTTGAACGATCGCCGCCGGGTTCTTCTCCTCGTCGATCGCGATGCGTGCGAGCTTCGAGTAGTCGGCGCTCGCCGTGAGCTTCGAGACCTTGCTCTCCGCGCCCTTCACTTTGTCGGCCACGTTGTAGAGCGCGATCATCGTGCTCGGCACCGTCACCGCGAAATGCGGCTCGGCGGTCACGATCAGCGCGAACTGCGACGCGGGATAAGTCGTGTCGATGCCGCCCTTGCCGCCCTCGGCGCCCGCGATCACGCCTTGATTGATCGCGCGGCCGTCGGGCGTGATCGCCCACAGCACGTAAGTCGTGTACGGCCCGAGCGTCCCGGGCGCCGGGAGATCGGACACCTTCGCCGAGATCGCCGCGTTGCCGTTCTCATACTCGACGCTGGCCTTGCCTTCGCCGGTCGCGGCCAAGGGCGTGCCGCGGAACAGCAGGTCGGACTTCGGACCCTCGTTGTAGCTGAACATCGAGATCTGGCTCAGCACGTCCGAGCTCGCGATGGCGGTGCGTTGCGGCACCTGCGCGGACGCGACCATCGAAAGGGCGCATGAGAGTGCCCCGATCGTGAGCGCGGTGAACGAAACGAT
>DASQOL010000073.1:0-4410 GCA_035644475.1 Gammaproteobacteria bacterium
GCGGGCCTCGACAAGATCGCATCCCGCCTGAAGTGAGCTCGAAGTCGCGGGGCGGGGCGGGGACCGGCAAGCCGCAAAGGAGATGCAGGTGTTCTTGAAGCGCCTTCAGAAGCGGTAATGCCGCCCGGCGCGGACTGACGCGGATTCTCCGATCGCGTGGGGTAGGCGTCGAGCCACGTGGTCTTAGCGGTCGACCGCCTCGCCGGCAAACGACGTCGTGGCGATCGGGTACGGCGCTGCGCCGCGGCCGATCGCGGGAACGTCCGCAAGCCGCACCGTCACTGTCGCGGAGAGACCCGGCCGCAGCGTTGCGAGCGAGGCTTGGTCGGCGTCGAAGCGAATCCGTACCGGTACCCGCTGCACGATTTTCGTGAAGTTGCCGGTACCGGGCTCGAACGGCAGCAGCGCGAACTGTGATCCGGAGCCGGGTGCGAAGCTTTCGACGCGGCCGGTGAGCGTGACTCCCGGAAGCGCGTCGAGCTCCACCGCGGCCGGCTGCCCGGCGCGCATGCGCGCGGTCTGCGTCTCCTTGAAGTTCGCCACGACGTAGAGCGATGCCGGCACGATCGTGAGCAGCCGCGTCCCGGGCTGCACGTAGTCGCCGACCGCGACTTGCCGATCGCCCACCACGCCGTCGATCGGTGCACGAATCGTTGTGTGCTCCTGATCCTGACGTGCGAGTTCGAGCGCCGCGCTCGCGCTCGCGACCGCAGCTTCGGCCTGCTGCACGTTCGCTGCGAGGATCGCGCGTTTGGCATGCGTCACGGCCGCTTGGTTGCGCGCGACATCGACCTCGGCGCGTGCACGATCGGTCCCGGCGTCGGCCGATACCGCTGTAGCACCGAACTGGTCCGCCGCGAGTCGAGATACCGCGCCGCTTGCAACGAGGTTGTCGTAGCGGCGTCGGTTGGCGCCGGCGAGGTTGCCTTGCGCGGCCGCTGCGCGCACCGAGCTCTCCGCCGCGCGCAGGTTGGCGTCGGCGAGACCCTGTTCGGCGTCGAGCGAGACGAGCGCTGCGCGAGCGGCCCCGACGGCGGCGGCGGCGTTTTGCAGAATGGCCGTGGCGGAGGCCACACGGGCATCGAACTCCTCGGAGTCGATGCGCACGAGCGGTGTTCCGGCGCGCACGAACTCGTTGTGCTCGGCGAGCACCGCCGCCACGAGGCCGCGGACCTTCGGCGCGACGAGGGAGCTATCCGCCTGCGTGTAGGCGTTGTCGGTCGACTCGGCCGACTTCGGAGCAAGGATGTAGAGCGCTCCGGCCGCGGCGAGGACGAGAGCGCCGCCGACCGCCGCCAAGGCTTTCCAACGCGTGCCGAGCTTGGTCGCCAACGACGACGCCGCGCTCGGCCCGAGCGCGGGAGCGTTGACGGGTGTCTCGGCGGGACGTGCGCTCACAGCGCCGCTGGGTTCGCTCATGACGGATTCTCCCGCAGACCGAGTCGGCGTTTCAGGGCAGCTCGCGAGGCGGCCAGGATCGAATCCGAGCGCGCGGGATCGGGCTCGCCCCGTGAGAGCGTGAGCGCGCCGACCATCTCGGCGAGCATCGAGCTGGCAGTGCCGTCGGGGTCTCCGTTGCCGAGCGCACGCAGCGAATCCGCCAGACGTGCACTCAGCCGCGCTGCGCCGCCTGCGAAGCACTTGCGCGCGTGCTTGGACACGCGCCGAACGTCGCCCGCGAGGGATGAAATCGGACAGCCATCACCGACCGCGTCGCGGTGCCGTGCCGACAAATAGAAATCGATGTAGTTCGCAAGCGCGTCAGCCGGTTCGCGATTCTCGGTCTCGCGCAAGAACCGCTCGCGGCTTTCGGCGAACATCTGCTCGATCGCCGCGGCGATCAGCGCGTCTTTCGAGGGGAAGTGGGCGTAGAAGCCGCCGTGAGTGAGACCCGCTTTGCTCATCAAGCCTGCGACACCGACGCGGTGCGGACCGTCCGCGCGGATCGCCTTGGCGGCAGCCTTGAGGACCTTGTCGCGTGTTTTTGCCTTGTGCTCTTCGCCGTAGCGCATCGCGCTCGTCCCGGTGTAGTATGACGGACATCATACTATGAACGTTAGCCGTTGCAAGAGGTCTCGATGAATAGCGCTGCCTCGCCGCAAGATGCCCGCGCTGCCACGGGCGGCCCAGGTCCTGCAACTCGAGCGCCGCGCCCGCGCGGTGCCATCGTCGCTCCGGGCGCTCTGTCGACCGCGCAGAAGTACTTGATCTTCGGCGTCATGGCGTTCGGTCAGTTCATGGCACTGATCGATATCCAGATCGTTGCCGCCTCGCTCAACGAAGTGCAGGCCGGCGTAGCCGCGGGGCCGGACGAGATCAGTTGGGTGCAGACCGGCTACCTGATGGCCGAGCTCGTCATGATCCCGCTCGCCGCCTTCCTCGCCCAGGCGCTCTCGACGCGCTGGCTATTCACGCTGTCCGCGGGCTTGTTCGTGGTGTCGAGCGCGCTCTGCGGACTCGCGTGGGACATCGATTCGCTGATCGCGTTTCGGGTGATCCAAGGCTTCGTCGGTGGGGCGATGCTCCCCACGGTCTTCGCTACCGGATTCGCTCTGTTCGCCGGCAAACAGCGCGCGATGATCCCTGCGATCCTCGGCATGATTGCCGTGCTCGCCCCGACGCTGGGTCCGACCGTCGGCGGTTGGCTCACAGAAGCGGCCGGTTGGCGTTGGATCTTCTACATCAACATCGTGCCGGGTATCTTGGTCACCGCCTTGTCCGCGCTCCTGATCCGCGTCGACGCGGCCAACCTCACCATGCTGAAGCGCATCGACTACGCCCACTTGCTCTCGATGGCGGTGTTCCTCGGCGGCCTCGAGTACGTCCTCGAGGAAGGACCGAAGCACGATTGGCTCGGTGATGCGGGAATCGCGACGGCGGCGTGGCTGTCGTTCGTGGCGTTCCTGCTGTTTCTCGAGCGTTCGTTCAATTCCAAGGGGCCGATCGTGCGGCTGACGCCCTTCAAGAGCGCGACGTTCGTGTTCGCGTGCGCGTTCAATCTCGCCATCGGCTTCGGCCTGTACTCCGCGACCTATCTCGTGCCCCTATACCTCGGCCGAGTCCGCGGCTACGACAGCCTCGAGATCGGCGAGACCGTCGTCGTCACCGGCATCGCTCAGATCGCGAGCGTGGTCGTCGCCGCGCGGTTGTCGCAGCGTATCGACCCGCGTCTGATGATCACGGCGGGGCTTGGCCTATTCGCCGCGAGTCTTTGGTGGACGTCGCATTTCACGAGCGAGTGGGGGTTCGCGGCGCTGCTCGGGCCGCAAGCCCTGCGCGGCTTCGCGATCATGCTGTGCATAGTGCCGGCCGTAAATCTCGCGCTCGCGGGCTTCGCCGCGGCGGAGCTCCGCTACGCGTCGGGGCTGTTCAACTTGATGCGAAACCTCGGCGGCGCGATCGGCATCGCGACCGTGACCACGTGGCTGCAGGACTACGCACGCGGCAACGCGTTGGGGCTCGCTGTGGCGCTCGGCCAGCCGGGCCGCGCCGCGGCCGAGCTCGTCGCCGCCGTTGCGGCGCGCGCGTCTGCCGTCGTGTCGGACAGCGCGCACGCGCTCCTCGTCGCCCAAGGCGAGCTTGCGCGGGTCGTCGGACGCGAAGCCCTAACGCTTGCCTTCAACGACGTCTTTCGGCTGATGGCGTGGATCGTCGTCGCCGCGCTGGTGCTCGTGCCGTTCTGCAGGCCGCCGCCGCGCGATCCGGCGGCGACCGCGCCGCAGGCGGCGGAGTGACTCGCCCCTCACGCGGAGCGGACGAACGCAGTTAGTGGCCCTGCTTGATCTCGCCGAGCCGTGCGTCGAGCGCGCGCAGGTCGATACCGGGTTGGCCGGACTTCTCTGGCACGCCGAGCGATCTCGAACAGCGGCACGCCGAACTTCGAGTGCGCTCCGGCGGTCCGCACGTGCTCGTGGTGGCCCCTGCCCTGCCGCGTGTCGACCCGGACGAACACGTATTGGCGCAGATCGAGGGCGTCGACTTCGAGAACTTGAACGCGCGGCTGCGGCAAAATTCCGTTCAGGAAAAGCTCTCCAAGCGGTGGTTGGATCCTCTTTTGGAGCGCGACAGGATCGCCGGGCTCGACCCGCTTGGCAGAAGACCGACTGAGCGTGGTTCTACCGATCGATCTTTCGATTGTGCCGGAGCACGCCGGCGATCGCCCACGGGACCGTGATGCACCAGGTCAGGCCAAGGGCCACCCACACAAGCTCGATCCGCCCGCCGAGCGCGTAAGCGGTTGGCGGCGTAAGCCAGCGCGCGAGCGGGATCACTGTGAAGAACGCAACCACGCCGCTCAGAAAGCTCACGTAGAACAGGCCGAGGGGACCCAGGAGCATCGCGAGTACGATCCCCACCTTGAGGCTCTTGTGGGGGTCGACCTGGATCGACAAATACGGACCCCCGCGGCCG
>DASQOL010000074.1:0-8668 GCA_035644475.1 Gammaproteobacteria bacterium
GAGGAACTCGTTCGGCTGGTCGGGCGCGAAGCCGACGCGCAGCGTGAGCGCGACGTCGTTGTCGGGATGCACCCGCCCGCTCGTGCGCACGAAGAAAGCCTGCTCCGGCTTCGAGCCCGCGAACGCCCCTCGATGCTTCAAGCGCGACAGGAAAATCCACACCTGCCGCTCGAGCGTGGCGGGCAGCTCCTCGAGAAGCTGCGCCGTGAACACCCAGCGCGTGTGCCGCTCGACCGATTTCAGGATGAACGAGCAGAGCCGGCTCACAGCGAGGCGCTGCCAAAACCCGTCCACCGCGGTGAACCCCGCGAAGCTCACGTTGCCCTGGAGCACCGCGAGGCCGGGCTGCACGCGGACGAACACGTTCACGCCGCTGCGGTTGAGCAGATCAGCTTCCCGCTTGTCGAGCGTGACGAGCGGTGCGAGATTGCCCTTGAGGGTCGCGTCCGCGCTAGGCAGGTCGTGCCACACGCCGTTCTGGTCGCAGCGCGCGAGGATGCCCGCGATCGCGCCGCTTGCCGGCAGCCCGAGCTCGTACCGCATCGGCTCGCCGCGGGGCCGCACGCGCGGAAAGTAGGTCAGTGCGTTCTGGCTCGCCTGGTCGCCGCCGCGCACGCCGAGCAACGCGCCGTGCACCGACATCCACGACCACGGCGGGTCCCAGATCAGGAGCGCGCGCCGGCGCTCGCAATAGCGCGTGGCGGCGACGAAGGTCGTGGCGCCGAGGTCGCGCCCAGGCGGCGCCGGGATGCAGAGGAAGTCGAGCGTCGGACAACCGTCGAGCGCGAACAGTCCGGTGCCCTCGTTGTTCGAGCCGATGACGTCGTAATCCGTGAGCTCCTCGCCGTCGGAGCCGAGCCGCGTCATTGCGATGTAGGGGATCGCGTCGCCCGGCCGCTCCGCGCGAGTCGCGTCGGGCCGCGCAGCCGGCACGGGCCCCACGAGCCGCACGAGCTCGGAATCGTGCAACGCATCGACGAGGAAGCGCGAGTCGGCGGGATCCATCGACAGCGACTCGTACAGCTCCTGGTCGTCCACGAGCTGCGAGCCCGGCCGCGCGAGGCGCTGGATCACGAGATTGAAGCGGTCCGGGGTGCGTTCGACGCGTTCGTAGTCCACGGACACGCGCAAGAACTCGCGGCTGCCCGGTTGGAGCGCCTGGAACCGCAGCACTTGGCCGCCGGCCGGCAGATCGAGCAGCCCGCGGGTAGCGCCGTTCGCCACACGCACGACCATCGCCGCTTCGCCGCCGTGCAAGAAGAAGTGCTGCACTGCGTGCGACAGGAAGCTGAACGCGCAGTGGCCGCCGAACACACGGCGGTAGGCTTCGAAGCTCTTGATCGGGACGGGCTCGTTGACGGGTCCGCGCTCGGCACGGCCGATGAATGCGACGGTGGTGGCCGCGATTACGGGGATGACTTCGTCACCGTCGAACCGCTCGGCCTCAGGAGAAACGAAGTCGAGAGACTCGGACGCCACGTCTGCCCGCAGTTCGGGAAAGCCGCATCATAGCCGGACGCGCTTCTGCTTGCAGCACCAACGCATCAACGAGTCGCGTCTCACTTTGACCGCACGATGAGGGTGGTGCCAGCGGCGGCCGCACCTCGAATGCCTGCGCCGCGGCACGCGACTTCGCCGGCCTGCGGCCGGTTCCCTCGCCACGGCGCGTTCGCCGGGGCTCAAAACGCGGTCGTTTGATTGTTCCGCAGTTCCCGGGCGGTGTGCCGCCGCGTTTTGAGTGCTCGCCTTCGGCTCGCACCCGGGCGCTGCGCGCCCGGGCTCCGCGGCTCTCGGCGCTGTGGCTCGGCTCGTCGCTACCGCCGCGGCGCAGGCATTCGAGGTGCGGCCGCCGCTATCACGCGCATCGTGCGGTCAAAGTGAGACGCGACTTAGCGCCTTCGCGTTAGTGCAGGCGTGGGGTGCGGCGTTCGCGGAGGAAGAGGCGGATGAGGATGAGGCCGGCGATGAAGCCGCCGACGTGTGCGCCGAACGCGACGCCGCCCTCGGCGCTCGCCGCCAGCGAGCTCATGAGCTGGCCCAGGAACCAGAAGCCGAGCACTAGGAGCGCCGGCACGCGAAAGGTGTAGAAGATAATGAACAGCGGCAAGGCCACGAGCACCCTCGCGCGTGGGTAGAGCAGGACGTACGCGCCGAGCACGCCGGAGATCGCGCCGCTGGCGCCGATCATCGGGATCTCCGAGTCGACGTTGGGAAGCGCCTGCGCGAGCGCGGCCACGGCGCCGCAGACCAGATAGAAGACGATGAACCGCACGCGACCGAGCCGGTCCTCGATGTTGTCGCCGAAGATCCAGAGATACAGCATGTTGCCCAAGAGGTGCAGCAACCCGCCGTGCAGGAACATCGAGCTGAACACCGTGAGTGGCGCCGGCACGACGGCCCCGGGGATCTCGGCCTGGCCGAACAGCACCGCCGGCACGAACCCCAGCTGATAGATGGCCGTCTGAGCCGCGTTCGGCGGCAAGGTGATCTGCCAAATGAACACGAGGACGCACGCCGCGATGATGCCGATCGTCACGATCGGCGTGGCGCGGACGGGGTTGTCGTCGCGCAGCGGGATCATCGGCAGACCCGCTCGCGCGCGGAGGCGGCGATCAACGCGGGTTCGGCGCCGCCGGGGCGACCGCGTCCTCGGTCCGGGCGGTTTTGTCGACAGGCTCCACCGGCACGGTGTTCTCGACGCGCCGCACGGACGCGAGGTAGCGCTCGGGCGGCAGCCGCGAGCGCAGCACAGGGAACGGGATGCCGCGTTTCTCCGCGACGACGCGCGCCACCACGTCGTGATTGACGGCCGCGCCGGCCGGATTTCCGGCGCGCTCGAGCGCCGCCGCAAGCGCCCGCTCGGCGTCGGTCACGAGCTCGCTGTCTTCCTCAGCGAGCGGCGGGTGCACCTCGAGATAGAGGTCGTTGCCTTGCCAGGCCGCGAGCACCGGCTCGTTCACGAGCCGCACCGGCGTGCCCTTGGCCACGCGGCCGAACAGCGCCTCGATATCCTCGGGATAGAGCCGGATGCAGCCGTGGCTCGAGCGCATGCCTACGCCCGCGGGGGTGTTCGTGCCGTGGATCAGGTAGCTCGGCAGCGATAGCGTGAGCGCGTAGCGGCCGAGCGGATTGTCGGGCCCCGCCTTCACGACGGCCGGCAGCTTGTCGCCACGGTCGGCGTGCTCCTTGCGGACCGATGCCGGCGGATACCACACGGGATCGCGCGCCTTGCCCGTCACCTTGGCCTCCCCGATCGGTGTTTCCCAACCTTCGGCACCGATGCCGATCGGATAGCTGGTCACGGTCATCACCGGCGCAACCGGCTCGGCCGGCGTCTGCTCCGCGACCTTGGTCGCCGCGACGGTTTCGGCAACGGGTTTCGCGGGCTTTTCGGTCGCGAAGTAGAACAGCCGCATCGCCGGCACGTTGATCACGATGCCCTTGCGCGGCGCCTCGGGGAGGATCGTCTGCGTGGGCAGGTAGACCGGCGTGTCCACGCCCGGCAGCCACTTGTCGACGGTCGGGTTCGCGACTCGAAGCTCCTCGTACCCGAGGTCGTACACGCGCGCGATGGCGGCGAACGTGTCCTCGTAGTGCGAGAACAGCACTTGGGTCTCGCCGATCATCTGCTGATCGGCCGCGAGCTCGAACTTGCGCGTCTCGAGCGGCGCGAGCCGCGGCGCGCGCGGGTCGGGTGTCGCGACGACGGCGGCCGCCGGGGCCGGCGGCGCGGGAGGCGGACTGGACGACAACAGAGCGCAACCGCCGAGCGGCACAAGCGCGAGCGCGCAGAAGGCCGCGTTGCGCAAGGATCGGGCGTGCAGAGCGATTCGTCCGAGCATCCGACGTGAAGTATACAGAAGCGCCGCGCGAGGGCACTGTCCGGGAAAGGCGACGCTCCGGTCAGCCGCGCTCCGGTCAGCCGCCGGGGGCGAATCCTCCGATCACTAGGTTCCCCGTGGCGACACCCGCTCTCGCGACGTTTCCTCTTGCGACATTCAAGTACCGCGCGCCGGTGCGCGGCTCGCCGATCACGCCCTCGCGCGTGAGGAACCGAACCGCGACCGATTGCGTGCCGCCGTCGCGCCCCGTGCGATACACGCCGAAGTGCAGATGCGGCGCGGTGCTGTAGCCGGTGTTGCCCGACAGCGCGAGGCGCTGGCCGCGCTGCACGCGATCGCCGACGCGCACCTGCACGCTGCCGCGCTGCAGGTGGAAGTACTCGCCGGTGGTGCCGTCGGCGTGCAGAACCACGACGAAGTTCGCGAGCCGCGCGCATTCGTCGCTCCAGCAACCCGTGGCGTGCGAGTCCTCGGCGAGCACGACGACGCCCTCGCGCGCCACGTGCACCGCCGTGCCGGCCGGCATGCCGAAGTCGACGGTGAACTGCTCGGCGCCCCGATGACTGAGCCGCGCTCGGTAGCCCTGGGTCACGGGATAGCTCTGGTCGTCGGCGTAGGGCAGCCGATACGCGTAGGTGTCGTCGTGATCGGCATCGACGGCGCCGACGACGACCTCGTGCCGGTCCATCGTGCTCGACCAGAGCGGCCGGCCAACGGAGGGCGGCCGAATCGTGAGCCCGAGCGACGCGCGGCTGCCGCCGGCGTCGAGCGGCGCGGGCACGCCGTGGCCCCGAGCCGCGTCCGCCGCTTGCTCGCCCGACACCAGCGGTGCGAGGGCCGGCGCCGGGGCGATCACCGAGGCTGGCTGCGGCGCGCACTCGCGAGGAGCGCAGACACGGTCCGCGTTCGCGACGCCGCTTGCGAGTAGCGCGCCGATCCCAAGGAGCTTCGTGCAGCGGAGCCGGGCGAGCCGGCCCGGCAAGGCGAATCCCTTCATCCTCATCGTTCTTGTTATTCGCGGATGGGCTTTGTCGACAGTATGCCCGAGCCCTCACGCGTGTGAGCGCACCTTCGACATAACCCGCCACGGCCGGCGCCCGGCTCGACGGCCTGCCGCCCTGGGTCCCGGCCGGCGAAGCGGCGGCCGATTGGAGCGGTTGACATCTCTACATCTGTAGGAATATAAATCGACGAACGTAGAGGTGGAGACTCCGATGAAGAGCGGGATCGCGGTGTGGACGGCGGTGCTTGCGACGATCGCTTACACGAGCTCAGCCGGAGCACATCACTCGGGTTACATGTACGCGACGACGCCCATCTGGGTGAAGGGCTCGGTCGTCCGTTTCGAGCACGTCAATCCTCACACCATCATTACGTTGGAGGACAAGGCCGCAGACGGGCAGGTTCGCCGTTGGGCTGTCGAAGGTCCCGCGCAATCCGGGCTCGATCGCAGGGGTAGCGACATAGACGTTCCAAAGGTCGGCGACACCCTTAGGTTCTGCGCCTTCCCGTACAAATCCGCGGCAGAGATCTCGCGCGATCCCCGCATAAGGCCATCGGTGGACCCGTCGGCTCGGCGCTCGTCACCGGCTGCCGACGGCTCGGCGCCGCAGTTCGTTGCGGGGCACGTGATGGTGATGCCGAACGGGAAAAAGCAGCTCTGGGAACCCCACGGCGTGATCGGCGAGTGCGTCCGCAGCTCGGACGATCAGAGATCGTCGTGGCTGGACTTCATCAACTCGAGCCCGAGCGCTCGGCTGGCCTGGTGCGACCAGCTGGGATATGCGCACGTTCAGTCGAACGCGTCGTTGAGGGAGCTCGTAGAGGAGATGGACAGCTCGCTCGCGCAGCCCTGCAAGTAGACGTCCCCGCCGCCGAGCCTCAGCGCGACAACAGGCTTTCCGCCCCGGACAGCATTCGCTCGGGTAGCGACCGCCGGCGCTTGTAGCTGAGCGTGTAGACGTCGCGCTCCTTCGCGGCCTCGAGCAGGAAGTCATCGCTCGTGCGCAACTCGTCTACGAGCTTGAGCTCGAGCGCGCGGATGCCGTACCAGTGCTCGCCGGTCGCGACCTTCTCGAGGTCTACCTGCGGGCGGTGCTCGCGGATCTGATTCTTGAACAGCTCGTGGACCTCGTCGATCTCCTGCTGGAGCTTCTCGCGGCCCTCGTCGGTGTTCTTGCCGAACATGCTCAGCGTGCGCTTGAACTTGCCGGCGGTGAGCATTTCGTAGTCGACGCCGTGCTCGTCGAGCAGCCGACGGAAGTTCGGCAGCTGCGCCACCACGCCGATCGACCCCACGACGGCGAACGGCGCGGCGAGCAGGTGATCGCCGACGCAGGCCATGAGATACCCGCCGCTCGCCGCCACCTTGTCGATCGCGATCAGCAACTTGAGCCCGCGCCGCTTGACCCGCAGGAGCTGCGACGCCGCGAAGCCGTGCTCGTGCACGGCGCCGCCGGGGTTCTCGAGCCGCACCAGCACGTGATCCTGATCCACCGCGATGGCGAGGATCGCGGACACTTCTTCGCGCAGCGACGCGCTCGCGCTCGCGCGCAGGTCGCCTTTGAAATCGACGACGAAGAGACGCGGACGCGTCGCCTCCTGCTTGGCGCGTTCCTTGGCGGCGCGTTTGCGCTCCTTTTGCCGCGCCTTCGCCTGCTTCTTGAAGCCGCCCTTACCCGCGATCGCGCGCTTCACCTCGTCGGCGGTGTCCTCGTAGCGGCGATTCAGGTGCTCGATCACGAGGCCTTCGGCCCGGCCACCGCGGCGGCTCGACACGATCAACACGATGACGACCAGCACGAGCGCCACGAGCGTCGCAAGCTCGACGAGGAACAGGCCGTACGCGGACAGGAACTCGCTCACTTGGGAGTGAGGCCTACGTTGTTCTTCTCGAACACGCGGTCGGCGCGGTAGCTCGAGCGAACGAGCGGCCCGGCCACGACCTCGAGAAAGCCGCTCGCGAGCCCCCACTGCCGGTAGGTCTCGAACTCTTGCGGCGTGACGTAACGCTCGACGGGCAGATGATTCGGCGTGGGACGCAGATACTGGCCGAACGTGACGATGTCGACGGCCACGCGCTTCAGGTCGTCGAGCGTCTCGAGGATCTCGTCCTCGGTCTCGCCCAAGCCGAGCATCAGGCTCGTCTTCGTGAGCACGTCGGATCGATAGCGCTTCGCATGGCCGAGCACGGACAGCGTCTGGCCGTAGCCCGCGCGCGCGTCGCGGACGCGATGCGTGAGGCGCTTCACCGTCTCGACGTTCTGCGCGAACACGTCGACGCCGGACTCGAGCACCGTCTCGACGTCGGGCAGGTTGCCGGCGAAGTCGGGCGTCAGCGCTTCGACGGCCGTCTCCGGGCACGCCGCCTTGATCGCGCGGACGCAGTCGGCGTAGTGCCGCGCGCCACCGTCGGGCAGATCGTCACGGTCGACGGACGTCAGCACCACGTACTTGAGATTCATGAGCTTCACGGTGCGCGCGGCGTTCTGCACCTCGTCGGGATCGAGCCAGCCGCGCGGATTGCCCGTGTCGACGGCGCAGAACTGGCACGCGCGCGTGCACACCGCGCCCATGAGCATCAGCGTGGCCGTGCCGTTGTTCCAGCACTCGCCGATGTTCGGGCAGATCGACTCCTCGCAGACCGTGACGAGGCGGTGCGCACGCACCGTCGCGCGCAGCTCCTCGAAGCGCTCGCCGCTCGGGATACGCGCCTTGAGCCAGGGCGGCTTCGGTTCGCGCGGTACCGAGCTCCGGTCCTCGCGCGCCTTGACGCCGTTCTTGATCGCGGTGAAGCCCTGCTCGGTCTCGTACTTGGAACCGCTCGTGACGACGGGAATCCCGCGGAACTCGGACATCGTGGCTGCTAACATGCGCTCTGAGGAGGCCTCGAGTATCGCACGTTTGCCCCCTCGAGTTTATGGCTCGCTATCGACCCCCACGGCCCGAAAGCTCGAAGTACATCACGCCCGAAGGCGCCGGCGTGCTGCGCCGCGAGCTCGATGAGCTGTGGCGCGTGAAGCGCCCGGCGGTGACGAAGGCGGTATCCGAGGCCGCCGCGCAGGGCGACCGTTCCGAGAACGCGGAATACATCTACGGCAAGCGCCAGCTCGCGGAGATCGACCGGCGCGTTCGCTTCCTCCGCAAGCGGCTCACCGGCATTCGGGTCGTCGACACGCAGCCGTCCGACACGAGCAAGGTGTACTTCGGCGCCTGGTTTGCCGTCTGCGACTCGGATGGCGCGACGCGCGAGTACCGGCTGGTGGGCCCCGACGAATCCGCCTTCGCCGCCGGCAACATCAGCATGGACTCCCCACTCGGCCGCGCCGTGCTCGGCAAGGCCGTCGGCGTCGAGCTCGCCGTCGGTACGCCGGAAGGGCAACGCGTCTACGAGCTGGTCGCTATCCGTTACGGGAAATAGGGCTACGGGAAATAGGGACAGGTTACTTTTTCGCCGGCGTCGTCGGGGTGGCTCGGCAGATGACCCAGTCGGCGGAAAAGCAACCTGTCCCTGTTTTCGGCCGCCAAAAAAATGCCCGGCCGAAGCCGGGCGAGTCACAGGGGGAACCGTCGGGAGCGCGGGCTACTGCAACCGCGCCCAATTGATCAGGCGAACTTCGCCAGACCGCAAGTCGAAGTTGCGAGCGAGCAGTGCCTCGATATCTTTGGTCTCGAAGCGTTGCTCGGTCGGCTGGTTTACCTCGACCACACCGCTGAACTCTTGGTCCGATCCCTCGGCCGCTTCACCGGTGAGAACGAAGTGCGTGTAGTACTTGACGCCCATGCTCGGTGAGTGTAGGTGCCGGGTCGCGAGAGGTCTGTGATTG
>DASQOL010000075.1:0-8264 GCA_035644475.1 Gammaproteobacteria bacterium
GCGCGTGACGTCGGACGCGTACATCTGAAGCTCGCAGCCCGCGTCGATCAGCACGAGATCGCCGTCGACGAGCTCCGCGTTGTTCGCGCGGTAGTGCAGCACGCACGCGTTGGCGCCAGCGGCCACGATCGGCGGGTACGAGCAGTCCGCCCCGTGCCGTCGGAACTCGTGCAGGAACTCGGCCTCGAGCTCGTACTCGAGCATGCCGGGGCGGCACGCGCGCATCGCACGGCTGTGGGCCTGCACGGCGATCCGCGCCGACTCGCGCATCACGGAGCTCTCGGCGCGAGTCTTGAAGAGCCGCATCTCGTGCAACAGGTGGTCGAGAGCCACCAGGTCGCTCGGCGCGTGGCCGCGCTGGCGGTTGGCATTGAGGGTATGGATGAAGCCGAGGAGCCGCTGGTCGAACTCGGGCGCAATGCCGATCGAGTAGTAGACGCGGTCGGTGCGCTCGAGGAGCCCCGGCAGGATGTCGTCCAAGTCGGTGATCGGGAACGCGTCGTCGGCGCCGTGGCGTTCCACCGCGCCCTCGGGACCGGCGCGCGGGCCGTCCCAGAGCTCGCGCTCGGGATTGCGCTCGCGGCAGAAGAGGAGGTACTCGCCCTGCTCACGGCCCGGCATCAGCACGGCCACCGCCTCGGGCTCCTCGAACCCCGTGAGGTAGTAGAAGTCGCTGTCGGGGCGATACGTAAATAAGGTGTCGCGGCTGCGCACCCGCTCGGGCGCCGCGGCGAGCACCGCGATGCCGTTGGCGCCGATCAGCTCCATGAGCTGGCGGCGCCGCCTCGCGAATTCCTTGGGGTTCACCGTGTTTCGTCCTAGGCGGCCTGCGGCCGCGACTGCCAAAACCGTGCTCAGTGCACGTCGCGCGATTGCGCGGCGCGCCGCGGACGGAGCTCCTCGAACACGATCTGGGTGCTCACCCGGGCGTATTCCTTGAGCTCCGCGAGCGCGAAGTCCGCTTGATCGCGATCGGCCGCTTCGTCCTCGGTGAGCCCCGCGCGGCTGATCTCGGCGAAGTCCTCGAGGATCTCGACGACGTCGGCCGACGCGCCCTGCGAGTCGTGCTCGGCCGCCGGCTCGCCTTCGCTCGTGCGCTCCGACGGGCGCTGCCGCTTGGCGCTCCCGCCGTCGCCGGCGACTTCCGGCGCGTTCTCGCCGAGCGCGGCCAAGAAGCCTTGACACCATTCCGCGAGCGCTTGCACCTGCTCTTCCAGCAGAGCGTCGTCGTTTGGCAACAGTGGCTCGAAGGCCAACGATTCTCCGTCGAGCATCCGGAAGCTCGCCTCGACGAGCTCGTGCAGCGCGTCGCGCAGCGGCGCGATGCTCGCGGCATCGTCATCGGCAGATTGGTCGTCGTCGAGGGCCTGCTCGAGCCAGCGCAGCGCCGCGTCGGTGCCGCCCGCGCACAGCGCGCCGCAGATTCCGCCGTGCAGCTCCGGCAGCGCGAGCACGACGCCGGCATGCACGAGCGAGTCGTGCAGCGCGTCGTACTCGGCAGCGGTCGGGGATCCGGGCGTACTCACAACAAACTCGGGTCGCGCATCTAGCGATTCGACAAATGCTAGCACCGTTCGTTGTGATTGACGCTCCACGGCCGGCGGCACTATATTTCGGCCATGGGCCAGGAAGAGAGCAATCACCGCTTCGACCTCGAGCTGCGGCGCTTGGAGAAGCGTTTGGAGGAGCTCGTCGTGGTGTGCCGGCAGCTGCAAGGAGAGAATCAGTCGCTGCGCCAGCGGCAAGATTCTCTGATGACGGAACGCGCATCGCTGCTGCACAAGAACGAGCAAGTGCGGGGCCGCGTCGAGGCGATGATCGGCCGCCTCAAAGGCATGGAGCAGGCCTCGTGAGTGACATGTTCGCGCATGTCACCATCCGCATCCTCGAGAAGGAATACAACGTTGCTTGTCCGGCCGAAGAGAAGGCGGCATTGGTCGCCTCGGCCGAGCTTCTCAACGCAAAAATGCGCGAGATTCGCGACAGCGGCAAAGTCGTCGGTCTCGATCGCGTCGCCGTGATGGCCGCGCTCAATCTGGCGAACGAGCTGCTGAAGGCACGGGGCCAGGACGAAGAGCTCAAGAACATCGTGGGACTCCGTATCCGAGCCATGCGCGAGCAGCTCGACTCGGCCCTCGGTCCCGCGAAGCAGCTTTCGTTATAAGATCAGCTTGTGCTCCCTGCGGTGTACGACAAGGATCGATAGTCTTTCGGACCCTAAATCGTGTATCCGGGGTTGTGTTCTAGCGGCGGTGTTGTGCACATCCGGCTCGTCCGGATAGCCTGCAGCCGCCCTGGCGTACCCCACCTTTTGCTCAGGTTCGAGAGCAACGGTTCGTGACGGCACAGGCGGGGAGCATCATCTCGAGCTTCCGCACCGAACGGCGCCTTTTACGGCAGCGCATCCGCGCGGAGCGCCGCTCCATGTCCGCGGCCGAGCGCGCCGTCGCCGACCGCGCGATCCGCGCGCACATCCGTAAACTTCCCGCATTCCGCCGCGCGCGCCACGTCGCGCTGTTTCTGCCTTTCGACGGCGAGCCCACGCTCACTCCGTTGATCGAGTCCGCGCACCCCAAGCACTGGTACGCCCCGGTGATCATGCGCAAGCGAATGCGCTTCGCGCGCATCCACACGGGCGCGCAGCTCGCTCACAACTTCTTCGGCATCCTGGAGCCGCACCTCGGCGCGCCGATCGACGCTCGGCGGCTCGATCTCGTGCTGACGCCGCTGGTGGCGTTCGACGGCCGCGGCGTGCGCGTGGGTGTGGGCCGCGGCTACTACGATCGGTGCTTCCGCTTCCTCCGCGGCCGCGACGCCTGGCAACGACCGAAGCTCCTGGGCGTGGCCTACGAGCTTCAGCATTTGCCTTACATCGAGACGCAGGACTGGGACATCCCCCTCTGGGGCGCGGTCACGGAGGCCGGCGTGCGCCGCTTCGAGATCCCCTCCGCGGCGCGGACGGCGGCATGAGCCACTGGCTGATCAAGTCCGAGCCGGACACGTTCAGCGTCGACGATCTGGCCAAACGCCCGCGAAAAACGACCCATTGGGACGGCGTGCGCAACTTTCAGGCGCGCAACTTCCTGCGCGACCAGATGCAGCGCGGCGACCTTGCGTTCTTCTACCACTCGAGCTGCGCAGTCCCCGCGATCGTGGGTATCGTAAAGGTCGTGAAGACCGGCTATCCGGATCACACCGCCTTCGATCGCAAGGACAAGCACTACGACGCCGACAGCGATCCGAAGAGCCCGCGTTGGTACATGGTCGATGTACAGCTGCAGCGTAAGTTGCAGCGCCCGATCACGCTCGAAACGCTCCGAGCACACGCCGACGACGCGCTTCGCGGGCTCGCGCTGCTCAAACGCGGCAATCGTTTGTCGATCACGCCGGTGAGCGACGCGCATTGGGATTTCATTCTCTCGCTCGAGTGACGCGCTGCACGCTGCGCCGCGTTGATCGCGATGCAACGCGAGCAGAGTGTGCAGAGAATCACACTCCGCGTTCGCGACTGCGAGACAAAGATGCGCAAGAAACGATAACGTGCTGGAAATTTTGATCTATTTATATATACTCAACGCCGTCTATCCCGACAACGGAGACTACCCATGGCATCTGTCAAGAAGACGTCGACGAAAAAGCGCAGCAAGAAGCGGCGCAAAGTAGCGAAGAAGCCGGCGAAGCGCCGCGCGAAGAAGCGCAGCAAAAAGCGCCGTGCGAAAAAGCGCGGAAAGAAAAAAGGTCGACGTAAAAAAGGCAAGCGCAAGAGCCGTCGTTAATAGTGTCTTAGGATCTTTGCGCTGCTGAGCCGAGTTTCGGCTCAACACGAGTGTAGTGCCCGCCTCGTTGCGGGCACTCTCTTTTTGGGAGCACGACTTTGAGCCAGGAAGCCAACAAGCGCGCGGCCGCAACCGAGGCGCTCACCTACATCAAGGATGGTCACAAGCTCGGCATCGGCACTGGCAGCACGGTGGACCTGTTCATCGAGATGCTCGCGCCGTACGCGGCGAAGCTCGCCGCGGTCGTCTCGAGCTCCGAACGCTCCATGCGCAAGCTCGTGGGGCTAGGCATCGAGCCCGTCGCACTCGCCGACGTCGGCGAGCTCGATCTCTACGTCGACGGCGCCGACGAGGCCACCAAGCATCGGCACCTGATCAAAGGCGGCGGCGGCGCGCTCACGCGCGAAAAGATCGTCGCCGCGGCCTCGCGGCGCTTCGTCTGCATGGTCGACGAGACCAAGCTCGTGGCGACGCTCGGCCGCTTTCCGTTGCCCGTCGAGGTCGTCCCCATGGCCCGCGCCTACGTCGCTCGGCAGATGGTCAAGGCCGGCGGCCACCCGATCCCGCGCGAGGGCTTCGTCACCGACAACGGCAACGAGATCCTCGACGTCCATGACTTGAAGATAGCGAACCCGCTCGAGCTCGAGACCCGCTTCAACCAGATCGCGGGCGTGGTGACAGTCGGAATCTTCGCGCATCGGCCCGCCGACGTGCTGCTGATCGGCAGCGCGGGCGGCGTAAAGGTCATCAAGTAGCGTTCCGCCTCGCCGGGTCGCACGCCACGAGGCGACAAGCCGGCGCTCATCGGATCCGTTCCCGCTGCCGTTGCGCGTCCTCGAGCCGCCGGGGGCACGTTCTCGTCGTTGTTCCGGCGCGTTGCGCCGGCGGCGTCAGCGGGTAATATCGTCACCTCGATCTCGAGGAAGGGCCGCACGGGACACCGGCTCGCGCCGACAGCAACGTAGGAGCGCACATCATGAAGCGGATCGTATGGGCCTTTGCGGCGGTGGCGGCATCGTTGGCCTTCACGGGCTCGGCGGTCGCGCAGATTCCCGACTACGTCGCGAAGGCCGTGGCCGACCCGGGCCGCGCGCAGGACGCCAAGAACGACGAGCGACGCAAAGTCGCGGAGCTCGTCGCATTCTCCGGTGCGAAGCCCGGCGACAGGGTGCTCGAGCTGATCCCGGGCGGCGGCTATTTCACGCGCGTGTTCAGTAAGGTCGTGGGATCGCAGGGGCGCGTCTATGCCGTGTGGCCGATGGAGTACGACGAGAGCGCCGACAAGGTGAAAGTCATCGCGGCCGAATACGGCAACGTCGACCTGCTGATGCAACCGGCCGCCAAGCTGACGGCGCCGCAGCCGGTGGACGTCGTGTTCACGTCGCAGAACTACCACGACTACCCGGACAAGTTCATGGGCCCGACGGATCTCAAGCTCTTGAACGCGGCTGTCCTCGCCGCGCTCAAACCGGGCGGTCTCTACGTCATCGTCGACCACTCCGCGGAGGCGGGATCCGGGCTGCGCGACACGGACACGTTGCACCGCATCGACGAGGCGAGCGTCAAGCAGCAGGTGCTCGCCGCGGGGTTTGAATACGTCGGCGAAACCGACGTGCTGCGCAATCGATCGGACGATCGCAAGACCAACGTGTTCGTTCCGGCCATCCGCGGGCGCACGGATCAGTTCGTGTACAAGTTCCGCAAGCCGATGAAATGACGCCCGCGGCGCTTCGCTGCTCAGAACCTGCCGACGAACCTAAGGTTGGTCGTATCGCTGCGCGGCGCCGAAGTCGCATCGTACTGCGTCTGCGACCACGCGAGCTGGATCCCGATGTTCCGTTTGAGGAACCACGTCGCCGCAACGTCGTAAGAGTCGTCACGCACGGGGTCGTCGACGCGCGTGTAGCCTACCCGGAAGCCGAGCTTCGTCGTCGGGAACAGCTCGGTACCGAACGAGTAGGTCCAATAGCGCGGGAAACTATCCGCGAAGCTAGTGCCGGCCGGCCCCGCGAGGTCGGTATGCCGGTTCGTCTGGCCGACGCCGCCAAACAGCGAGTACGTGAAAGACTCGCCACCGCGGACGTGCAGGAAGCTCAGGCTGACGTGCTCCGTCACGGACTTCGTATTGACGTTGATGGCCGGGAACTCGAGCACCGATCGGTTCATCGCGAGCTCGAGCGACGTCCTCTGACCAAGATACTTCCCCGCCAGCACGCGATACGCTTTCGTATCGAAACTGAAGGAGGAGTCGATGTTGCTCATTGTGTAGTCGCCGCCGGCGTACCATTTCGACGCCGGGAGCACGTACCTGCCACCGATCGTGTAGTCGTCAGTCGTGATCGAGCTATCGGACACGGTGGCGCCCGGCGGGAACGTAGAAATGTTTATCGGATGGTAGGTCACCTTCTGGTGGCTCACGGCCGCCGAGATTCGTGACGTGGGATTGAGGAAAGCCGCGAGCCCGTAAGGCCCGCGCGAGTCGTCGACCGGAGCGAAGTAGTGACTAGCGGAGAGCGCCGAGCCATCCGCATCTTGCAAGCTCCCGACCTCGGCCTGCGACACGGCGCCCGACAGATCCCAAGAGAACCCGTCCGCCCGTGCGCCCGCCGCAACGCAACATGAACCGAGCAATCCGATTGCGAAAAGGGTGCGCGACATGGGCGGGAAACATAGCTCAGCGAACCGTATTCGTCCATACGCGTAACGATTCCGTCACAGGAACTGTGGCTCGCCGGCAACGTTCCCCAGAGGACTCTCGGGCGTGCCGCGCGCGTACTTCACGAACCGGCTCACGAGCTGGTCACCGCGAAGAGTCGGAGCACGAATCAGTCAGCGCCGCAGTCCAATCGTGCGCTCGGAAGATCACGGAGGGGTTGGCTGGGGGACTAGGATTCGAACCTAGGTTCTCGGAGTCAGAGTCCGATGTCCTACCGCTGGACGATCCCCCAATCCGGGGCTGGCGCACCGGCCGCGGGCGGCCGGTTAAGCGAGCTCGGTCTCGAGGCCCCGCCGGCGAACCGGCGCCCTCCCAAGTCTAGCGCTTCGAGTACTGCGGCCGTCTACGCGCCTTGCGCAGACCGACCTTCTTGCGCTCGACCTCGCGCGCGTCGCGAGTGACGAATCCGGCCTTACGCAACACCGTGCGCAAGCCCTCGTCGTAGTCCATGAGCGCTCGCGTAATTCCGTGCCGGATGGCGCCGGCCTGGCCCGTCGTACCGCCGCCGCTGACGGTCGCGAACACGTCGAACTTGCCCTCGACCTCGGCCACCGCCAACGGCTGACGCGCGATCATCCGTGCGGTTTCGCGGCCGAAGAACACGTCGAGCGGACGGCCGTTGACGGTGATCTCGCCCGTGCCAGGTTTCAGGAACACGCGCGCGGCCGACGTCTTGCGGCGACCCGTACCGTAATTGATCTCGATGGCCATCGACTAGAGCTCCAGCGGTTTCGGCTGTTGGGCCTGGTGGGGATGCGCCGCGCCGCGCACGACCTTGAGCTTCTTGAACATCTGCCGGCCGAGCGGGCTCTTCGGCAGCATGCCCTTCACGGCGATCTCGATCGCCCGCTCCGGGGCGCGCGCGAGCAGCTTCTCGAGCGGCTCGATCTTCATATTGCCGATCGTGCCGGTGTGCCGGTAATACATCTTGTCCTTGAGCTTGCGGCCGGTGACGCGGATCTTCTCGGCGTTGATCACGACGATGTAGTCGCCCGTGTCGACGTGCGGCGTGAATACCGGTTTGTGCTTGCCGCGCAGGCGCCGCGCGAGCTCGGTGGCGAGTCTGCCGAGGGTGTGGCCCTCCGCGTTCACGAGGTACCAATCCCGGCGGACGGTCTCGGCTTTGGCCGAAAATGTCTTCATCGATGGCTCAGAGGTGACGGTGACGGCCGGGTCACCCCAGCCAAAGAGGCGAAATGGTACCGATGCCCGCCACCCCACGCAAGCCGCGACCGTGCGGCCGTGGCTCACTTCGGCCGCTCACGCTCGTCGCGGGGCGGCGGCCGCACCTCGAAGGGGCTTCCCAAGACACGCCGGAAGACCATCCCTGGGGCTCCGCGCCGCACATCCGACCGCCATGGATGGCGGGAGTGCCGCAATTGCAGGACGCACATTGCGGCCATGTGCGGCGCGGGTCTCGGGAAGCCCCTTCGAGGTACGTCCGCCGCCATTACGCGCAGCGCGCGGCCAAAGTGAGCCACGCCCGCAGCTCATCGATGCACAGCGGGCATCGCCACCATCGCGGAGCGGGCGCAGCACCCGCAGTCGACGCTTTTTGCGGCGGCCGCACGCGGGCCTGCGACGCGGCTGGTCTTGCGGCGGCGGCACGCGGGCGCGGGGCTGCGCGCGCCCCGCCGCGGCGGTAGCGACGAGCCGAGCCACAGCGCCGAGAGCCGCGGAGCCCGGGCGCGCAGCGCCCGGGGGCGAGCCGCAGGCGAGCATCCAGAACGCGGCGGCACGCGGCCTCTACGTGTGCAACGGCTGAACGACCG
>DASQOL010000076.1:0-30589 GCA_035644475.1 Gammaproteobacteria bacterium
GTCTTGCGCACGCCGATCTCGCGCGCGCGCCGCTGCACCACGAAGCTCGCGATGCCGAACAAGCCGAGCGCGGCGATCACGACGGCGATCAACGACAGTCCCACGAACGTCATGCCGAGCACGTCGAACATCTGGAAGTTCGCGTCGAACGCCTCGTCGAGGAACTGGCGAGGGGGCGGGCGATCGGGGAAGAACTTTTTCCACGTGGCGTCGATGTGCTTCAACGCACCTGCTATATCGGCCCGCGCGATGCGCAGAATCATCACACCGGGCCCGGTTTGCTCGACGGAGTACACGTAGCCGTCCGGACCTTCGGCCATGTATTCGAGTGGCGTGGCCGCGGCAACACCCACGATCTCGACCGGCGGTCGGGTGATCGTCGTCGTCCGCGGCGGCCCGCCGGCGCTGTCGGGCGTGCTCATCTGCACGGGGGGTAGGAAGAGCACTTGACCGATGGCTTGCCGCGGCGTGAAGCCGAGCCGCGCGGCGAGATGCTCGTCGATGATGACGTGCGGCGTCGGAAGCCTGAGCTGCGACGGGGACAGCGGCTCCGCGTCGTCGGCCGGCGCCGGCGCGTCCTGCACCTCTTCGAAATCGCGTCCGGCGAGCAGGCGGATGCCGGTGACCTCGAAGTAGTCGTAGAAAACGCTGCGCATCTGCACCGGGAAGCGCGTCGCGTTCGGGTCCTCCAACCGACCGACAGTTGGCGGCGGCAGTCCCGTAACGACAGCTCGGCGGAACGGCCGCGACCACGCGCCGGTGAGCCCGGTCACCGACGGATGCGCGAGCAGCTCCGTGAGCAACGCCTTCGTGTCGAACCTCGGCAGGCCCTCGTTCAGAGTCAGCGTGAGACGCGGGTCCTGCGTGGGATCGGCGAGACGCCCGCGCAGCTCCGCCCGCTGCATCAACATCACCGCCACGGCGGCGAGCAGGAAGCTCGCCGCGGCGAACTGCGCCACGGTGAGAGCGGTGCGCACCCAGGCAGCCCCGGCGCGCTGGCCCGTCGCGCGCAGACTGAAGATCGGGCGCACGCGGGCGAGCACCAGCGCCGGATACGCGCCTGCTACCGCGCACACCGTCACGGCCACCGCGAGCACGCCGAGCCAATAGCGAGGGATCCTCAGCGCTTCAACGGGCGAAATCTCGAGACGGATCGCGGCGGCGAGCGGCGTGACCACGAGCAGCGTCAGCGGCAGCACGATCGCGAGCGCCGCCGCGGTTAGCACGCCGGCCTCGAGCATCGTTTGCGCGATCACCTGACCCCGACTCGCGCCCACAGTCTTGCGCACGCCGATCTCGCTCGCGCGAGCGGCCGCCTCGGCGGTCGCGAGGTTGGCGAAGTCGAGGCACGCCACCGCCAGGATCAGCGCGGCGAACACTCGCAAGATCGTGACGAACGAGAGGTCGAGCGAGCCGCCGAACAAACCGAGTAAGCCTCGCCCATGTCGCCGAGCGACAGCGGCGCGAAGCGGATCTTGCCGAACTCGGGCGGCACGCGCGCCGCGGAAAACTTGTCGAGCCGAGCCTGGATCTCCGCGACCGAGGGCCCGTTCTCGGGAAGCAGCATGTAGGTGGTGAACCAAGTCAGCTGCCACCACGGCGGGAAATAGTCGAGATCGAGCCCCAGCACGACCTTCGACATCGCCGCGAGCGACATTAACACCCGCACGTTCTTGCCAATGCCGCCCGCGCCGAGATGCGAGGGCGACGGCAACCGGAAGACACCCGCCACCGCGAGGTCGCCCGTGGCAATGTGCACGCTGCGCCCCACGGGGTCGGCTGCTCCGAACAGCTCCCGCGCCGCGCTCGCCTCGAGCAACACGGCCCTGGGTTCGTTGAGCGCATCGGCCCGCCCGGCAACCATGTCGAGATCGAAGATGCGGATGAACTCCGGATCCACGGCCAGAATGTTGTAGGTCTGCTGCTTGTCGTCGACGCTGACCCGCAGCTGCAGCGTCTGCGTCGCGGCAATCGTGAGGTCCGGAAAATCGACCTTCAGATATTTGACGGCCGGAGGCGAGATCGCGCCGATCGTCGGCCCCGATTCCTTCTCCGAGCCGGGCGCCGTCACCGCTTGCAGGATCGAGTAGATCCTGCCGTCGTTCGCCCACTGCCGATCGACGCGCGCAACGTAGTCGGCGATGAAGCTCGCGGTGAGGAAGCAGGCGAAGCCGAGCGCCAGCGCGAACACCTTGATCGCGGTGGAGAGCGGGCGCCGCGCGAAGCTGCGCAGGGCCGACGTGAAGTAATGTCCGAGCATCGACCCCACTGCGAGCCCACCCCGACGCGGCGACGGCGATCACGGCCGAGCGCGGGAGCGTACCATTCCCGCGCTTATGTCCAGTAGAGCTAAAGTTTTCGCGAAAGTTGCCGACCGCGGCCGTATGGACAAGATCTCAAGCGTCCTACCGGTCGCGTTGGGCGGCATCCAGCGCGCGTCGCGAAAGCTCGACGAAGCAGCGCAGGAAGTCGCTTCGGCCCCCGTGCGCCGCGACGAGCCGACCGAGCTCGTCGACCCGCTCGTCCGCGCGCTCGAAGCACAGCGGGCGCTCGAAGCGTCGGCGAACGTGGTGCGCCGCGCCGACGAGATGCTCGGCACGCTGCTCGACACCCTCGTCTAATCACCCCCGAAAATAGGGACATGCTGGATTTTCCCGCCGCGGGCCGTCGGCGGGGGGGGCGGGCACCGTCCCTCGAAAAATGTAACATGTCCCTATTTTCGGCGGCCCGGTTTCCCCTCCCATGCGAATGACTCGCGGCGAGTTCCTGCGTTGGCCGAACAAGGCCATCACCCTGCTCGGCATGTCCGGCGTGGGCAAGACCACGCTCGCGTACAAGCTGCCGCGGTCGAAGTGGTTCCACTACTCCGGCGACTACCGCATCGGCACGAAGTACTTGGCCGAGCCGATCCTCGACAACATCAAGCGCCAGGCGATGAAGATCGACTTCCTGCGCGACCTGCTGCGCAGCGACTCGATCTACATCGCGAGCAACATCTCGGTGCACAACCTGGAGCCGGTGTCGACGTTCTTGGGCAAGATCGGCCGCCCCGATTTGGGCGGGCTGCCCGTCAAGGAGTTCAAGCGGCGCCAAGGCCAGCATCGCGACGCCGAGATCGGCGCGATGCGCGACGTGGCCGACTTCATCGAGAAGGCGCATCAGATCTACGGCTACGACCACTTCATCAACGACGCGGGCGGCAGCCTCGTCGAGCTCGACGACGAGAAGACCATTCAAACGCTCGCGAAGCACACGCTGATCCTCTATCTCAAGCCCGACGCCGAGGTCGAGCGGGAGCTCGTGCGCCGCGCGATCGCGGAGCCGAAGCCGCTCTACTATCAGGAGCCCTTTCTCGACAAGAAGCTCGCGGAGTATCTGGCCGAAGCCGAGCTCGACGGTCCCGAGTCGATCGTTCCCGACGAGTTCGTCCGCTGGATCTTTCCGGCGCTCGTCGCGCACCGGCGCCCGCGGTACGAGGCGCTAGCGACCGAGCACGGCTACACGCTGAACGCACGGCTCGCCGAGGCGATCACCGGCGAGCAGGACTTCCTCGACTGCGTGGCGAGCGTGCTCGACTGAGCTCCGTAGCTCGCATGCCGCTCGCGAATTCGCCCACAGGACCGCTCGCAAGAGCGTAGACTGAAGGGCGAATCTTCTGGAGCAGCCCCCCATGCGCAGTTTGTTGTGCTCGGCCAGCCCCGCGTGGCGGAGCCGGCAACTCGTGATTACGCCCGAGCAACTCGGGCTACGCAGCGTGGGAGAGTGCCAGCAACGCGTCGAGCGACTCGGCCTCACCCCTTTGCCAATGCTGCCGTACCGGCAGGAATACTGGCGGCTCGATGCGCTACTCGCCTGGTCGCGCGGCAACGGTTTCGATCGCTTGCCGATGCTCGGCAACGGCTCACCTCGCGCCGAGAGCCGCGGCAGCCACGGCGCCGCCTGACGACTAGCTCAATGACCCCGCGGGCGAGCGTGCGCCGCGGGCGTGTGTACGCCAGCGCACCGAAGCGGCCCGCACGGCCCCGTACGCTCTGGGTCTGGACTTGCGTCCGTCGATCACCGTGAGCACGACCACCACAAACCCGACGACTCGCGGATCTCGGCCGGCCACCGCGTTCGTGGCACGACTGAAATTCGCCGGCGACAACGCGTTTCATGTCGCGGTGAGGCAGCGCGTCACCGCGCACTTGCGGGCGAGCGGGCGGCGCGAGCGCGACTGCCCGGAGATGTACGCCAAGACGGCGATGATCTTTGCGAGCTTCGCGGCGAGCTACGGCCTGTTGACGTTCGTTGCCGACGCCTGGTGGCAGGCCGTGCCGCTCGCGATCTTGCTCGCGTTCTCGGTCGCCGCGATCGGCTTCAACGTGATGCACGACGCGAGCCACGGCGCCTATTCCGATCGCCCGCTCGTCAACCGGCTCATGGCGCTCAGCCTCGATCTCGTCGGCGGCAGCTCGCACTTTTGGCATTGGAAGCACGTGGTCTTCCACCACACCTTCGTGAACGTGATCGGCTACGACACCGACATCAACCTCGCGGGCCTCGGCAGGCTGACACCGCATCACGCACGCGCCTCGATCCATCGCTGGCAGCACTGGTACGTGTGGCTGTTGTACGGCGTGATGGCGATCAAGTGGCACCTCTACGACGACTTTCGACTCGTGCTCAACGGCCGGATGGGACCGCACGTCGCGCCGCCGCCTCGCGGCCGGCAGCTCGCGATCTTCGTCGCCGGCAAGGCCGCGTTCCTGCTGCTCGCGTTCGGGCTGCCGCTGCTTGTGCATCCCGTGTGGGTTGTCGTCACGTTCTACGCACTGACCGCAGCGGTGCTCGGTCTCGTGCTCGGAGCGGTCTTTCAGCTCGCGCACTGCGTGGAGCACGCCGACTTCCCGCGGGAGATCTCGCCCGGACAGATCGACAACGCGTGGGCGATTCACCAAGTCGAGACCACCGTCGACTTCGCTCGCGACAGCCTGTTGGCGTCGTGGCTGCTCGGCGGGCTCAACTTCCAAATCGAGCATCACCTGTTCGCGCGCCTGTGCCACGTGAACTATCCGGCGATAGCGCCGATCGTGGAACGGACTTGCGCGGAATTCGGCGTGCGCTACCAGCGCAACCCCACGGTACTCGCCGCGCTGCGCTCGCACTATCGGTGGCTGCGCCAGATGGGCGCGGCGCCCGCAACTCCCTAGCCGCACGGAACGAGAAGAGTCAGCGCAGGTTGCGCGCGTACGTGCGTTTGTCCGCGGCGTAGCAATCGCACGCGGCGAGCTCGAGACCGCGTGCGTCGCGGATCTCGAGCTCGCCGCGCACGTAGCGGATGAGATCGCGCGCTTGCAGCGCGCTCGCGGCGCGAGTCACGCCGGCGCGCCGCACGCCGAGCATGAAGGCGAGGAACTCGTGCGTGACGCCGAACGTGCTCGAATGCGCGCGATCCCTCGTCATCAGGAGCCAGCGCGCGAGCCGGGCCTCGATCACGTGAAAACGCACGCAGGCCGCATTCTGCGCCAGCTGAATGAGTTGCACCTGCACGTAGCGTGCGAGGCGAGCCTGCACCGAGGAGGTGAGCGCAATCTCGCGGGAGAATGCCGCGGCCTCCACGCGCCACGCGGAACCGCCGCCCTGCACCAGCGCGCGCAGCGGGGCGACGCCCACGCCGAGCAGCAACGACGTGCCGACCATGCCTTCGTTGCCGACGAGCCCCACCTCGAGCTGTGCGCCGCCGTCGATGGACACGATCAAGGACACGAAGCCCTCGACCGGGAAGAACACGTACCGGATCGGCTCGCCCGGCTCCGCCAGAACGTCGGACAACACGAGCTCGACAGGGCTGCGGCGCGCCAAGAGGCGCCGCCGAGCCGCGGCCGGCAGCGCCGCCATCAGGAGGTTTTGCGGCGCGACCGTGGGGGTGGGCATGCGCGAGCTCCGGTGCAGCGAGGACACTTCGAGGGCAGAGTGACCCGTCGTCGCCGAGTCCTCTGTGCGTTGCGACACTTAACTGAGGGCTGTGGGCCGCCAGCCGGTCCCCGTGCACGATGCCGCCGCAGTGTATATGCGTTCGAGGATATGAACCCTCAATCGCGCTTGTGCGGCGGCAGCAACCGGTCGGTCTCGTTCTTGACCACCGCGTAGCACTCGCACGACAGCGACTCGAGCTTTGGCCGATCGAGCACCGTGATCCGCCCACGGCTGTAGTGAATCACGCCCTGCTTCTGCAGCTTGCCCGCGGCCGCGGTCACGCCCTCGCGCCGCACGCCGAGCATGTTTGCGATCAGCTCTTGCGTCATGTTCAGCTCCTGCGACGGCAGGCGGTCGAGCGACAGCAGCAGCCACCGGCAGAGTTGCTGGTCCACGCTGTGATGCCGGTTGCAGACCGCCGTCTGGGCCATTTGCGTGATCAACGACTGGATGTAGCGCAGCAGCACGTGCAGCAGCTGGCCATGTCGGCCGAACTCGGTCTTCAGGCGCCGCCCCGACAGGCGATACGCGTGGCCCGCGCTCTGCACGATCGCACGGCTCGGCGTCGTCTCGCCGCCCATGAACAGCGACAAGCCGATCGCGCCGTCCTTGCCGACGATGGCGATCTCGGCCGACGCGCCGTTCTTCATCACGTACAGCAGCGACACGATGCAGTCGGTGGGGAAGTAGATGTGACGCAGCGCGGCGCCCGACTCGTAGAGCACCGCGCCGAGCGGCATCTCGACGAGCTCGAGATGCCGGGAGAGCCGCTCGCGGTCCTCGCCGGGGAGCGCGTCCAAGATTTGGTTCTTGCGCGGGTCGTGAGAATCGGACACTGCGCATTCGTCCATGAATATGCCGCAGTACATTTTACGCTCTGTGTACGGTTGCGCACAGAGGGGCGCCCGCGGAGCCGAACGCGCCCACTCCAACGACTCACTAGCCGGCGGCGAGCAAGCCCCACGTCCACGCGACAAACACGGTCCCGAGCGCGATCGCCGCGCAGACCGCCTGACGGCGGCGCGAGCGCAGCGCCTCGATGCGCGCGAAGCGCGCGAACCCGAGCCCGGCGCCGAACCCCGCGACGAAGCCGAGCAGGTGCGCGAAGAGATCGGTGTTCTCGCCGCCGGTGCCGGTGAACGCGAGCAGACCCAGGCCCGCAACGATCGGCGCTATGCGCGCGCGCCACGGCGTGTCGCGCAAGTAGCCGCGCCGCCACGTATACGCGGTGAGGATCCCGAGCGCCGCGAACACGGCCGTCGACGCACCGATCGAGCGATGCCAGGCCGGCTCGACGAGCGCCGCGACGGCGTTCGCGACGGCGGCGGACCCGAGAATCGCGAGCCACCCCACGCCGCGGCCCAAGTAGTGACCCACGAAGTAGCCGAAGAACACGCCGAAGACCAGGTTCCCAGCGAGGTGGTCGGCGTCGAAGTGCACCGTGAGCGCGGTGACTATCCGCCACCATTCGCCGCCCATGACGCGGCCTGCGTCGAACCGGCCCGCCACGAGCCAGTCGAGGTCGAACACGCTCTTGTGCAGGGACGCGAACACGAACAGGAGGATCGCGACGTAGGCCGCCACGCCCGGCAGCGCGCCGCCGATGTGCTCGACGCGGCGCTGGCCGACCGCCCGACTATTCTCCGCGAGGTACTGCGCGAGCTCCGCGGTCGCAGCCGCGGCCTGCGGCGCCGGCACGCCGAGCTCCCAGCCGCGGAAGCCGGGCACTCGTCGATGGTCGATGCCGCGGGCGGTAAGCACGAGCGCGAGCTCACCCGAGCGCCGTTCGTCGGCAATCGCGACGGTCACCCAAGACGCGGCGTCATCCATCTCTGCTAGCATGCCTGATCCTATGGACGGGCTGCGCTGTTATCGCTGTGGCGAATCGCTCGCCGCGCTGTCGTTGCCGCTCACGCGGCTCGACGAGTGTCCCAAGTGCCGCGCACAGCTGCACGTCTGCAAGATGTGCGAGCGCTTCACCACTCGCAAGCCCAAGGGCTGCATCGAGGAGGACGCGCCGGAGGTCCGCGACAAGCGGAGCGCGAACTTCTGCGACTACTTCAAGCCCACACCGAAAGCGTTCGACCCCGCGGCGCAAACGGCCGAGCAGGCCGCACGCTCGACGCTCGATTCGCTGTTCAAGAAGTAAGAGATTAGGGTCAGACCCCATTTCGGCGGGCGGCTGCTGTGCGAGCCGGGGATCACGCGAAATGGGTCAGACCCTCGTCAGCCCTTCACGCACACGATCTGCTTCAGCGTGTGCGCAATCTCGACGAGATCGCGTTGCGCCTCCATCACCGCGTCGATGTCCTTGTAGGCGGCCGGCGTCTCGTCGATGACGTCTGCGTCCTTGCGGCACTCCACGCCCGCCGTGGCCGCGACGTGCTGTTCCACGGTGAAGCGCTTGCGCGCCTCGGTCCGCGACATCCTGCGGCCGGCGCCGTGGCTGCAGCTCTCGAAGCTCTGCGCGTTGCCGAGCCCGCGCACGATGTACGAGCGCGCGCCCATGCTGCCCGGAACGATGCCGAGCTCGCCGCGGCCGGCGCGCACGGCGCCCTTGCGGGTGACGAGCACGTCCTCGCCGAAGTGCGTCTCGCGCGCGGTGTAGTTGTGGTGACAGTTCACCGCAACGTCGCCGAGCTGAAACGGCCGCACCTCCTCGCGGAGCACGCGCAGCACCGAATCCAGCATCGCGCGGCGGTTCTCCGCCGCGTAGTCCTGGGCCCAGTGCATCGCCTCGACGTAGTCGTCGAAGTGCTTCGAGCCTTCGACCAAGTACGCGAGATCGCGGTCCGGCAAGTTGATGAAGTGCTTCTTCATGTCGTTGCGCGCGAGCTCGATGAACGTCTGACCGATGAGGTTGCCGATGCCGCGCGAGCCCGAATGCAGCATCACCCAAACCGTCTGCTCCGCGTCGAGGCAGATCTCGATGAAATGGTTGCCGCCGCCGAGCGTGCCGAGCTGCTCCTGCGGGCTCTTCGCCTTCAAGCGCGGGTACTTCTCGAGGATAGGGCCGAGCCTCTCGCGGAGGCCGCGCCAGCGCGCGATCACCGAGTCCGGCGCCACCGACCACGCGCCCTTCACGCTGCGGCCCGGGGTCGTGACGAAGCCGTGCGGCACCGCGCGCTCGATGCGCGCGCGGATCTTGCCGAGCGAGTCCGGCAGGTCCGACGCCCCGAGCGTCGTCTGCGCCGCCAGCATGCCGCAGCCGATGTCCACGCCGACCGCCGCCGGAATGATCGCGCCCTTCGTGGCCAGGACCGAGCCCACCGTCGCGCCGATGCCCACGTGCACGTCCGGCATCGCCGCGAGGTGGCTGAACACGAACGGCATCCTCGCGGTATTGGCGAGCTGCTCCTTCGCCTTCGCCTCGACGGGCACGCCGCGCGTCCACATCTTCACGTGGCGGCCGCCCTCGACGCGCATGGTCTCGTATTGCTCGACGCTCATGCTCGGCCGAAGCCGCTGCGCTATGGACGTTTGCGCAGCAGCGTGAGCCCCTCGCCGATCGTGAGTAGCGCGAAGTCCACGCGCGCGTCGCGGCGCGCGAGCTCGTTGAACGCGCGCAATGCCTTCGCGCTCGTCGTTTGCTGATGCACGATCGGCTGGCCCGACACGGCCAGCGTGTTATCGACGGCGATGAGCCCGCCAGATCGCAGCAGCTGCAACAGCTTCTCGAAGTACGCGCCGTAGCTCGGCTTGTCGGCGTCGACGAACGCGAAGTCGAAGGTGCCGGCGGCGCCTTCGGCGAGCAACGCGTCGAGCGTCTCGAGCGCCGGGCGGATGCGCAGGTCGATTCGCGATTCGACACCCGCTTCGCGCCAGAACTTGCGGCCGACTTCCGCCCATTCCGCGTTCACGTCGCACGCGATCAGCCGCCCGTCGTCGGGCAGCGCGAGCGCGACCGCGAGCGCGGAGTAGCCGGTGTAGGTGCCGATCTCGATGCAGCGGCGAGCGCCGATGAGCTTTACGACCAAGGCCATGAACCGGCCTTGATCCGGGCCGATCTGCATCTCGTTGTGCGCCACCGCGGCCGTTGCCCGGCGCAAGCCCGCGAGCGCCTCGTGCTCCGGCGGCGACACACCGAGACCGTAGTCGTAGACCTCTTGCGCGACCAACAACGTGCGGTTCTTCATGCCGCGACTCTAACGCAAAAACAGGGACATGCTACATTTTCCCGGGGCGCTTGGTCGCGGCCTCGCGGCCGGTCGTACCCGGATGTGAACGGTGTCCGTGGCCGGCGGCGCGGCTGCATGCGACACTTCCGCGCCATGCTGCGCACCTTGCTCCGCGACAAGCTCTACACGGCGATCAACGTGGCCGGCCTGTCGCTCGCGATCGCGTCGTGCGTGGTAATCGGCATGTATCTGCGCAGCGAGCTCACCTACGATCGGCACAACGCGCTGCACGAACGCATCTACCGGGTCGAAGCCGAGTTCAAGTCCGACGGCCGCTCGCAACGCGTCGCGACCACGCCGGGCGTGCTGGCGCCGATGCTCGTGGAGGAATTCGCCGACGTGCAGGCGTTCGTGCGGTTCACGCCGCCCGGGTCGTTCCTGACGGCGACGGATCGCGTGATCCGGCACGGCGACGACGCGTTCGTGTGGTCCGACATCTATGCGGCGGATCCCAACGTGTTCGATGTCTTCACGCACGAGATCCTCTACGGCGACCCGAAGACGGCACTCGCCGATCCGTCGTCCGTCGCCGTGAGCCGAACGTTCGCGCGCAGGTACTTCGGCGACGCGAACCCCCTCGGCGAGACGATCACCCTCGACGGTGGCGTGGCGCTCAAGATCGCGCTCGTGTTCGCGGACCTGCCGCCGAACACGCATCTCAAGTACGACGTGCTGCTCTCGCACCGGCGCGTAGTCGTGCCCGAGGAGGAGGTGGACCGCGCGCGGGCGCTCTTCGGCGCCGACAACTTCACGTATCTCGTGCTGCCGGAACGCTACGACCTGCGCAGGTTCGAGACCGTGGCGACCGCGTTCTACGAGCGCCACATGGCGGCGCGCGCCCGCGAGATCCACTCCGAGGGCTGGTCGGCGTGGCTGCGGCCGCTCGACGACATACATTTGTATTCCGACGTCGAGTACGACCGGCCGGTCGGCAACCGCTACTTCCTGCTCGGGCTCGAGGCCGCGGTCGCGTTCCTGCTGCTGATCGCGTGCATCAACCACGTCAATCTCGCGACGGCGAGCGCCGCGCGCCGCGTCCGCGAGGTCGGCACACGTAAGATCTTGGGCGCCACTCGGCGCGCGCTCGCGCTCAGGTTCGTCGGCGAATCGTCGATCCTCTCGGCCGCGGCGCTCGTCGTGGCCCTGCTCGTGGTGGAGCTCGTCGTGCCGCGCACGCCGATCGCGGATTGGCTGGGCACGGCCGCGTCGCTTCGTCCCGCGAGCGAGCCGCTCGTGCTCGCGGCGACCGGCACGTTCGCGCTGCTGCTCGGCGTGCTTTCCGGGCTCTATCCGGCGATTTATCTCGCGGGGATTCCGGCGCTCACGGCGATGACGCGCGGCGACAGACTCGGCGGCTCGGGCCTGCGGTTGCGCGAGCTGCTCGTGCTCGTGCAGTTCACGGTCACCACGTGCGTGATCGCGTGCACGCTGCTGATGGGTGCGCAGATGCGCTACGTCGCGAGCCGCCCGCTCGGCTTCGAGGATCGCGGCAAGCTCGCGGTCACGCTGCGCGGCACCGACGTCATCGACCAGATCTCGGCAATCGAGCGCGAGCTCACCGCGAGCGGGCGCGTGCTCGCCGCGACGTCGAGCGACTCCCTGCCGGGCGACGACACGATCGGCACCAGCTACATGGACGTGGAGAGCAACGACGGCGCGATGAAGGGGGTGCTGATAAACCACCTGCGGATGCAGCAGAACTTCGTCGCCGCGCTCGGCATGCACATCATCGAAGGCCGGGACTTCTCGGCCGATATCGCCACGGACCAACGCGACGCGTTCATCGTCAACGAGACGCTCGTGCGCCAGATGGGCTGGCGCAACCCGCTCGGCAAGCGCATGGGGCTGCGCGGCCGCACGGTGATCGGCGTGGTCCGCGACTTCCACCTCCATTCGCTGCACACGCCGATCCAGCCGGTCGTGATGTACCTCGAGCAAACCAACTTCACGGGAATGACGCCGGAGCTGCGTGCGTTCCAGAACCGGTTGCTCGTGCTCGAGGTGCCCGCGGGCGACTTGAGCGGCACGCTCCAATACGTCGCGGACACGATCCGCAAGTTCGATCCCGAGCATCCGTTCGAGTACCGCTTCCTCGACGAGATGCTCGGCCGCCAGTACTCCGCCGAGCAGCACTTGATGAGGCTCATAGGCGTGTTCTCCTCGATCTGCGTCTTCGTCGCGTGCCTCGGGTTGTTCGGGCTCGCCACGTTCACGACGGCGCGGCGCACGAAGGAGATCGGCATCCGCAAGGTGCTCGGCGCCACCACGTCGCAGATCGTGGCGCTGCTGTCGCAGCGGACGGTGGTGCTGGTCGCGATCGGCTCAGTGCTCGCGTCGGCGATCGCCTACGCCGCGATGGCGCGGTGGCTCCAGGGATTCGCGTATCGCGTCGACGTCGGCACGGGACCGTTCGCCGCCGCGGCCGCGATCTCGCTCGTCGTGGCGCTCGGCACCGTGGCGCTGCAGTCGCTCGGCGCGGCGCGCGTGCGGCCGGTGTTGTCGCTGCGGCAGGACTGAGCCCACCCGCGCGATCAACCCACTGTCGTCGAGCGATCCTGGACAGCGGCGGCAGCGGCGCGTGCTGCGACGCGCGGAACCGTTTCAGACCCTCCCAGGCGAGCAACAGCATCAAGCCGAGCAGCGAGCCGGTGCTCCAGACTCGCCGATCGGCTGTAGTTGTACGAATATCGTACTGCCGTTAGCATCCGGGTATGAGCACAAGGAAAGAACGGTTGACCGTGACCGTAGACCCGGCCCTCATCGAAGCCGGCAACGACGCCGTGGCCGAAGGACGGGCGGAGTCGTTGAGCGCATGGGTCAACGCGGCTCTTGCCGCACGGGTCGCCACCGAGCGCCGGCTGGCGGCTCTGGCCGACGCGGTGGCGGCCTACGAACGGCAGTTCGGGGCACTCTCCGCCCAGGAGCTCGCGGACCAGTCGCGAGCCGATCGCAGCGCCGCATTCGTCGTCCGCGGCAAGGCTCGAGCGCGCAAGATCAAGCCGCGCGCAGGGAAGCCGGGGTGACGCTCTTGCTCGACAGCGGCGCGCTGATCGCGCTCGAGAAGAACGACCGCGCGATGTGGCGCCGGCTGAAGACGGCGTTGCTCGCGGGGCGCGTTCCGGTTTCGCACGGCGGCATCGTGGGACAGGTTTGGCGCGGCGGCGGCGCCCGGCAAGCGCTGTTGGCCAAAGCTCTCGACGGCGTCGACGTCCGACCGCTCGACGAAGCCCTGGGGCGCGCGGCGGGGGCCCTTCTCTCCCGCGCCGGCGCTTCCGACGTGATCGACGCCGCGCTGGTGCTGCTGGCGGACGACGGCGACGACATCGCAACCTCCGATGCCGCCGACCTCGAGCCGCTCGCGGCGCTCGTCGGCCGCCACCTCGAGCTGCTCCACGTCTGATCGCCGCTCCGCGGACCTAGCGCGCCGCCGCGCGCGCGGCCCTCGCTTCCGGCGCGTACGCGGCGACGGCCTCGAATCGCTGCATCTCACATTCTGAACGGCTCTTCAGTCCGAGTTCAGGTCGCGTCCGTAGACTGCGGTCCCCACACACCCGGGGGACCGCACATGAGACGACTGATCTTCGCTGCCTGCACGGCCGCGCTCGGCGCATGCTCGAGCGGCACCAGCATCCACGTATCCGATCCCGACGCTCGCATCTTCGTCAACGGCGAATACGTCGGCACCGGTCACGGGTACTACTCGGATCGTAAGCCCGCGTTCACGAAGCAGGACGTGACGATACGCAAGGCAGGCTGCGCGGAGCAGAGCTATGTCATGCGCCGCAACGAGCGGCCGGACCTCGGAGCGATCATCAGCGCCTATTACCTCGCGCTGCCGGTGTTGTGGCTTACGCAATACAAAAATCAGCACGCTTATGAGTTCGATTGCGAGCCGAAGGCGGCGGATTGATTGAAGTGACTTATGATGTCGTTTGGGCACCCGCCCCGATTGTCGCTAAGGAGAGACACTGATGAACGGATTATCGCGAGCATTTCTGATCACGGGCATGCTGATCCCCGCTTTGGGCGCAGCGCAGGAAGGAACTCGGCCCGCCAAGTCGTCGTTCAATTACAGCTACGCGGAGCTCGGGTACGACACGACGAACTTCGACGTGGGCCCCGGTGACATCGACGGCGACGGCTTCACGCTGTCGGGCTCGTTCCGGCTCACGGACGATTGGCACCTGTTCGCGGCGTACGGGCAGGACGACCTCGACTTCGGCATCGACGTCGACACCTACGCGATCGGCGTGGGCTACACCTACCCGATTCGCAACGACGTCGACCTCTACGGCCGCGTGCTGTACATCGACCAGGAGGTCGACTTCCCCGGCCCCGCGAGCGCGGACGACGACGGTCTCGGCCTGCAGTTCCGCGTCCGCGGCCGCGTGAACGAGAAGCTCGAGCTCGAAGGCGGCCTCCAGTACGTCGACGTGGGCAACAGCGACACATCGCTGCAGGCCGGTGCGCGCTATTACTTCACGAAGGCGTTCTCGGCCGGCGTGGGCGTCACGTTCGGCGGCGACGCCGACGGCATCGGTATCAACGCGCGCTATTCCTTCTAATCGAAAAGAAAAGACTCTGCGCGGGCGGGAGCGCGAGCTCCCGCCCGTTTTCTTTCCGCGCGCCGGACCGCGATAATGCCGCCAGCAACGACCACGTCGACATCAGGGGGACAATCATGAAAGCCACCGCGACCGCAGTCGCCGTCATGCTCGCGTGCACAGCCGCCACCGCGAACGCGCAGCAACCTTCTTCCGCCTTCGATCGCGGGCACAGCTTCCAATCCTGGCAGGATCCGGGGCTCGCCGCGGTCGTGGCCAAGTGCAAGAAGCCGCCGCAGCCATTCCGCATCGGTATCGTCGCCGACGCGGCGGCCAACACGGCGCCGCCCCCGGAGCCACCCGCTCCGCCGCCGTCGAAGGCGATTGCAAGCGTGATCGCGGCGGGCCAGACCTGGAAGATCGTGTGGTCGTGGGAAGGCAATAACGCCGACGGCCCGATCGCCGACGAGAACGGCACGATCCTGTTCGCGAACAACGACGCGAGCAACGTCATGAAGCTCGACCCGGCCACGGGTCTCGCGACCGTTGCCTACGACAAGGTGAACACCGGCGGCGCGGTCAGCCGCAGCAAGAACGGCGCGCTGTTCGTCGCGTCGCGCGGCTTGCACGGCGGCATCATGCAGCTCGAGCCGCAGCGCAAAATCCTCGCCGACACGTTCAACGGCGAGCCGATCGAGTGCGTCGGCGGCGTGCTGAACGACATCACCGCGGACAGCCGCGGCGGCGTGTACGCCGCGATCTCAGGCGGCGGCCTCTTCTACGCGAGCCCGCAAGGCGTGCTCACGCAGTACGGCGAAGGCGTCACGGGACCGAACGGCATCATCTTGAGCGCCGACGAGAAGACGCTGTACGTCACGAACGGGCCGGTGATGCTCGCGTTCGACGTGCAGGCCGACGGCTCGCTCAAGAACCAGCGCGAGTTCGGCAAGTTCAGCCGCGGCGGCGGCGACGGCTCCGCGATCGACTCGGAGGGCCGCGTGTACGCCGCCATCGGCGGCGCCGTGGACGTGTTCTCGCCGCGCGGCGAGTTGCTCGGCACGATCGAAGCGCCGCAAGGCTTGCACGGGGTCGCCTTCGGCGGCCGCGACAAGAAGACGCTCTACGGCATCGTGTTCTACGGCGGCTGGGGCACGCCGAGCGCGCGCAACCGCGTGGTCGCGATTCCCACGATCGCGCAGGGTTACACGGGACGCGCGAAGTAACGTTTGGTGTCAGACACCTTTGGTGTCTGACACCGGGCGCCGGCGCGCACCCCGTCGAAAGCGCTCGCGATGCTCGCGCGGAGCGGCGCCGAATTCCGCGCGGAACGCGCGGTTGAAGTTCGACACGTCGGCAAAGCCCGCGTCCAGCGCGGCGTCGAGGATCCGTGCGTCGTCCGCGATGAGCCGGACGGCCGCCTGCCGTAAGCGCGCCCGCAGCGTGTACTGATGGGGCGTCACGCCCGTCACGCGCGCGAACGTTCGCAGGAAGTGGTACGGGCTCAACGACGCCTCGCGCGCCAGCTCGGCGAGCGCGAGCGGCGCGCCGGGATCGCGATCGATGCGCCGCACCGCAAGCACGACCCGGCGCTCGGCGTTGCGCGGCGCACGCGGGGTTGCCGTCGGCTCCGCCGCGAGCCGCACCGTCGCCATCGCGACGCGCAGCGCGAGATCCTCCCAGAGGCCGCCGCCAAAGTGCTCGTCTCGCACCGTCCACGCGGAGCACGCCTCGGCGACGAGCGGCGCGAGCCGGCGCACCGGCGGCACCCGCAGCGCGCGCAGACGCGCGCGGCCGCGCGCGCCGGCGTCGGCCATGAGGCGATCGAAATGCTCCGCGGCGAAGGCGAACGCGAGACAACGGTCGCCGCTGCCGTGCTCGTGGCCGCACTCGAAGCACTGGCCCGGGTTGCCGAGCAGCAGCGAGCCAGGCGTCATGAGCTCGCGGCCGTTCGCGGAACGGCACGCGAACGTGCCGGCGCCCACGAGCGCGATCCGATACGCGCTATGCCGCTCCTCGAACGCCGGGTCGCTCGGACCAAACGTGCAGAGCACGTCTTCGACGAACCAGTCGTCGCCCCGCGCGAGAACCCGCGAGCGGAGACGCGGCGCGGCGCCGAGCCGGTCGCGATCGCGCCGAGCGTCGGTGAGCAAGTCCGCAATTTTTGCCAAGAGCCTCTCCGCAGGCCGCGCTAACGTGGATTGCACGATGCATGCCAAGCATCCAAGGAGCAAGCTCATGCGCAACACCGACCTGATACGTAAGATCTACCGCGATTTCGCTGCCGGCAACGCAGCCGCGATCCTCGACACGTTTGCCGCCGACGTCGAATTTCGGCTCGCCGAGAGCCACCCTTATCGCGGCGACGGCGGCGCGTGGGTCGGCAAACAAGCGATCGTGGATAACTTCTTCACGGTCGCGGCGCCGGAATGGGACGGCTGGTCGATTTCGGTCGAGCAAATGCTCGAGGCGAACGACGCCGTCGTCGTCGAAGGCCGCTACGTGGGGAAATACAAGCCCACGGGCAACCGCATGGACGTGCAGGTCTGCCACGTGTGGGGATTCCGCGGCCGCGAGGTCGCGAGCTTCCATCAGTACGTGGACACCGCGGCGCTGCGCCGCGTGATGGGACGAAACGACGAAGAGTCGCGCCACGCTCGCAGGGCGTGAGCACCGGCGGAGGATTGGTGTCAGGCGCCGTGGCTGACACCTCGTCGCTCCGAAAAAAGTATCCTGTCCCTATTTTCGTCAGGGCGCGGGAACGATCGCGATGCGGTTACCGCGATAGGAGCCGAGCCACAGGTCCTTGCCGACCTCGATCGCGGTGGTGTTGCCCGCGAACGTCGCGTTATCCGGCAGCGTGAGCAGGTCGCGCACCGCGAGCGTCTTCGGGTCCACCTTCACGACGCGCGAGCTGCGGTTGCCCTCGTCCGTGATCTGGCCGGCGGCGAGCAGCGTGCCGTCGCGCGCGAAGTGGATGTTGTCCACGCGAAAGCCGAGCGGGATCTCGTCACGCTTCGGCGGCGTGGCGCCGCGCGTCAAACGAATGAACGACTGGCTGCCCCACGCCGCCATGTAAATGGTCTTGCCGTCGTCCGAGAGCTCGATGCCGTTCGCGCCCGCGGCTTCGCTGCCCGGCACCTTCTGCCAGCCGCTCGCCGTGTGCCATTCCCAGAGCTCGCCGTTCTTCTCGCCGGCCATCATCTTCTGCATCGCGTCGGGCGCGCCGCCGCGCGGCAGCCAGTTGGTGGTGATGAAGCCGCCGTCCGCGAGGCCGCGCACGGAATTGAGCCCGATCGGCTCCTGCGCGATCACGCAGCCGACCCACGTCACGCTCGGCGTCGCGGGTCGCACGTCGACTTGGAACACCTCGATCGACTCGCGGGCGCCGTGCCCGACGGCCATCAGTTGCAGCACCGGGCCGTTGCCCGGCGCCAGGTAGAGCCCGTGCGTCGTGAACGCGCCGGTGGGCGGCCCGGGACAATCCGGATAGCTCTTCTTGTCATGCCGCTGCTTCGCAGCCGGGCCGGGGAACACGCTCGTCGACTTGCGATCGCCGACCTCGATCAAGTTGATGCCGCCCGTGCCTTGGTAGGCCGACGCGAGCACCCACTGCCCGCGCGGCAGCGCGACGAGGTCCTCGGGCGTCTGCTGCCCGCAAACCCATTTGGTCTCGACGGCCGGATCGCAGGGCGGTTGCGGCGGTGCGGCCGGCTGCGCGGCGACGCGCGCGCCGACGGCGACAAGCAGCGAGGCGAGCAACATTTGCGCTCTCACGAGAACCCCCCGGTTCGAATGGCGGTGGGCGGAGACCCGCCGCCGGAGCACCGTAGAGCGGAAGCGCGGATGCGTCAACGGGCCGTCAGCGGCGAATCGCGCGCCGCCAAGCGGCGAACGGCAGCAGCGCGAGCCAAAACAGGCCCATCGCGCCGCCCCCGCCGCCGTTCGGGTCCGGCACGAAGCTCGCGGCCGGCGGGGTCGTCGGCGGCGGACTCGTGGGCGGTGGTGTCGTCGGCGGCGGTGTCGTCGGCGGCGGTGGGGTCGTCGGCGGCGGTGTCGGCGGCGGTGGAGTCGGCGGAGGCGGCGGCTCGGGCGGAACCTCGGGCTGCAAATTCTCGCACTGACCTTCGGCCTTGCCGCTCACGCGGTTGTCGGCGCCGAGCGGCGCAGGCGCGTTGTCCGCGCACCGCAGATTTTCGAGCGTGTTGCCGGTGATCAGCACGCCGCCCACGTTCGCGTCGACCTGTAGGTCGTGGTTGATCTCGTTGCTCAGCACCTCGAGCCGCGACCGATTGCCGAGAAGCTCGACGTTGCCGTTGAGCTCGACGCCCTCGATCCGAATCAGATCGCCGACCATCTGCTCGAGCCGGAAGTCCTTCTCGACTCGGCCGCCGTCCATCTCGACGAAGTCCGCGCTGCTGCCCGTGAGAGCACCCCGGACGTGCACGTCGCGCGCGGTCAACGACCCACCCGCGAACAACGTCACGTCGCCGCGCACCTCGGTTCCTTCGAGCTCGCAATGCGTGACGATGTTGAGATTGCCGTCGATCCGCCGGGGGTTCACTCCCGGCAGGCACAAGAAGCTCTGAGCTCCGGCGACACCCGCCTGGAGCAGGACCAATGTCAGGGCGCACCCCTTGAGCAAAAGCGATTTGCGATACATCGCACGACTCCGCCCGCCGTGGTTTGCAGAACGGGGATGCAAAACTCGCGCCGCGAAGCGCGAAGTGGGTCGGGTCGTGGAGGGTCTGACCCCGGGGCCAGAGCACTTGCTCTGGCCCCGGGGTCTGACCCTAGTTCCAGAGGAGCCGCCGCCTCCAAGCGGCTGCGAAAATTCCAATTCTTGGAGTCGAGCGGTGGCTAGCGACGCCTGGGGCGCCGAGCTACACGGAATCGCCGGTGCAGGCCCAGTCCCCGCCGACCACCACGAAGAAGGTGCCGTTCAGGCTGCGGGTCTTGAAGATGTCGCGCACGCTCTTGCCGAGCGCGCTCTTCACCTCGTCGGCGCTGCCGCCGTCGCGGAACCCCATCACGGAGGGGGCCGGAAGGCCGAAGCTCGGCCCGTTCTCGGACTTGAGGGTGCGGCGCAGACCCAGGTCCGCGAGGTCCATGTAGGCGTAGAGATAGTCCTCGCGGCGGGCGTTCTTGAGGTCGAAGGTGCAGAAAACGAGATAGCTCATCGCGTGTCCCTACGCAGTTCGGTCCTTGCAAAGAAGCGGGGACCGCGGTCGCGGTCCCCGCCATGCACAAAGAGTCGGCTAGGCGAGCGCGGTCTTGAACAGCGCGAGCATCCTGCCCCACGCCTTCTCGGCCGCGTCCTTGTTATAGACCGTGGTATCGGGCGGGCACCAGCCGTGCGCCGCGGGGTACACCTCGATCTCCGCCTTGAGCTTCGCGGCGTCGAACGACTGCTTCAGGGTGGTCTTCGACATCGGGTCGCGCATGTCGTCGTTCTCGGCCACCGCGATCAGGAACGACGCCTTCATCTGCGGGATCAGCAGATGCGGGCTGTTCGCGTCCATCGTGGTGAGGCCGCCGCCGTGGAACGTGCAGCCGGCGCCCACGCGGTTCGGCACTGCCGCCGCCGTGCGCATCACGATCGGGCCGCCCATGCAGTAGCCGGTGGTGCCGATCTTCTTGTTCTTGTCGACCTGCGCCTGCGCGTCGAGCCACGCGATGAACGCCTTCGCGTCCGTGGTGTGCGTGGTCGGACTCAACGCCTGCATCAACGGCAGCACTTCCGGAATCGGCGTGCTCGCGCCGTTCGACGCCGTGGGCGCCTTCTTCTGCCGGTAGAACGGATTCACCGTGAGCACGCTGTAGCCCTCCTCGGCCAAGCGCTTGCCCATCTGCCGGAACGCGGGACGCAATCCGAAGATGTCCGGCCACACGAGCACGGCCGCGTGCGCGCCGGCGCTCGGGGCCACGAAGTACGCGTCGCATTCGCCGTCCGGCGTCTTGATGGTGACGTCGCTCTCCTTGACGTCGACGGCGTGGGCCGCGCGCGGCAGCATCGTCGCGAGGCTCACCGCCGCCGCGAGGACGCCTACGTCCCTACGCGAGTATTTCTTGAGGTCCTCTTGGAAATGATCTTGGTCGCACATGCCGTGTCTCCCTCCGGTTATTCGATTAGAGCGCCGTTCGGTCGGTCGCCTGGCGCCGAATATACCTCAGCGGAAAAATCGCGTGCAGGAATGTCGATCCCAAATCCCGTCGTTCGTCGTCTAGCTGTAGGCAACCACATCACCAGAGGAGACTCGACATGAAGTTCATCAGCATTTTCACGCACGAAAGCTCGGACCACGGCCCGCCGACCGAGGCCGAGATGGCGTCGATGGGCAAGCTCATCGAGGACGGAATGAAGGCAGGTTGGTTGATCGCGACCGAAGGTGTGAATTTCGGCGAAGCCGGCGTGCGCGTGCACAAGCCCCGCCGCGGCAAGACCGTGGTCACCGACGGCCCGTTCAGCGAGGCGAAGGAGGTCATCGGCGGTTATGCGCTGCTCAAGGCCGAATCGAAGGCCGAGGTGGTCAAGCTGACCCGGGGGTTCCTGGACGTCGTGGGCCAAGGAACCTGCGAGATCCATCAGCTCTACGAAGAGCCGACCCGGGCTTGACCGGCCGAGGGCGTCCGGCCGGTGGCCCGTCACGCGCGGCCATCGGCCGGACCGCTACTGCTCGTCCTGCGACTCGTCGTCCGGCCCGCCGGCGTCCTCTAAGTCGGCGGCATCGATAGCGTCGCTCGTCGGCAGACAGGTCCACGGCTCGTACAACACTTCCGCGCCCACGCGAACCCCGGGCTGCACGCAGACGCGACCGGCGAAGCCGGATCGGCCGCCCGGCCAGACCGGCCTCCCGGCTACGGCCGAAAGCTGCCGGTATTCCGCGAAGGTGCTGTCCGGCGCGGGCCGGAAGCGCATTACCAGCTCCGGCGCGGGCGCCTCGGCCCCGTGCGGCGCGTCGATCACGGGCATCGCGCCCACGGCGCGGCCCGCCCGCACGAGCACGACCCGCGGACGCGGCAGCGCCGCGAGCCGGTCGGCATGCGCGGCTTCGTAATCGGCGACGCTCCGATAGAACTCGTCGGTGACCGCCGCGAGGTCGAACCCCGCGAGCTGGAACGTCGCTTGCCACAGCGGCAACCCGCGCAGGTCCGACGGCAACCGCGGGTCGCCGAAGGCCTGCAGCAGGCGCGGCACCGCGGCTTCGCCGTAGACCCGAACGAGCGCCGCGATCAGAGCCTCGCCGGCCGTGTATTTCACGTTCTCGTCCCGCACGGTGCGCAGCAGATTCGGCTCGGCCAGCTCTTCGATCACGAGCTCGCGGCGCGCGTGCATCGCGGCGAGCACGAGCATCCGCTCGTCGGTGCGCTCCGCGCGCACGCGAAAACGAGTCTCGACCCAGCTCGCGAGCCCCTCGCTCAGTACGTCCGCCGCTTGCCACAACCAGGCGCGCTCGGCACCCGCGAGGCGTTGCGCCGCGACGTGCGCGGTTTCGTGGGCGAGCACGGCCGCCACTTCGCTCTCGAGCGTCATCCGCAAGCGCCCGAGGAAGGCCGTGCCGTGCGTGTTGGGAGCAGAGCCGGAAGCGTCGACGTCGATCGGATCGCCCGGCGGCACGCCGAGCAGCGCGTGCACTTGCTCGAAGATGGCGTCGGCCTCGGCGGCGAGCGCGAGCGCCGCCTCCGCCTCGTGCGCCGGATACGAGATCCGATAGTGGAGCGTCTCGACACGGGCCGGCGGGCTCGGCGAAAACTGGTAGCTCGAGGGGCCGGGAGGCTCGGCCGGCGTCGACTGCAGCACAAAGCGCTGCACCGTGAGCACGACCGCGGCCGCTAAAGCGGCGGTCGTCGCAACGGCAACGATCGCGCCCGTGACCGGCCCTTTCACGTTGAGCTGCCTACGTACCTTGCCGGCGCCGACGAACCCTTGCCACGCGACGAGCGCCGCGACGACGGTCACCGCGGCCTGCGTGCGCACCGTCTCGGCGTCGACGCCGATGCCCGCGCCGCTCCACTGCCAGTACAGCAACGACAGCGGGTTCAGCACCGCGGCGCGCGGCACGCGCTCGACGAGCAGAAGCAGAATCGTCGCCGCAAGGCCCACGGCGAGCCAGGTGAGGCTTCGCAAACGGCCGAGCGCGGCGCCGAGCATCAAGCCGTTCACGAGCAACAGCGCCTGGAGCGCGAGCGCTTGGAGGAGCAGCCCCGCGTGCAGCGCGTGATCGAGCGAGCCGCGGGCCAGCCAGTGCATCGTGACGTCCGTCGCGAGCTCGATCAGCGGCCCGACGAGCACGAGCACGGACATCACGCAACACTTGACCACGAAGACCCGCGAGCGCGACACCGGCAAGCCGTCGAGAAAGCCGAGCGTGCGATCGTCGTGCTCCCGCACCGCGAGACCGGTGCCGATCGCGAACGCGATGAACCAATAGGCGATGAAGTGAGAATCGTTGAGCAGGTAGAACGTGCGGCCGAGCGGCGTTAGGTCGAGCTGCGTGAGCGCCTGCTCGACGATGTGGCTCACGCCGAGAGCCAATCCCAAGATTCCCCACGGCAGCAGATCGCGCAGCTCCTTGCGCAAGAGCGCGGCGTTCACTTCCAAGAAGATCATCGAAGGACCAGCCGCTCGGCCAAGACGCGGTTGGGACAGTCGAGCACCTCGTCCTCGACCTCGATCACCGCGAGCACGCGCGCCGCGCGCGGGGGCGACAGCGGCAGCACGCCGCGCGCGCCGATCACGTCGAGCCTCGGCATGTCGCCCGCGTCCGTCGTCCACGGGGTGAGCACCCGGTAGTACGCGGCGTAGCGCGGCGCGCCGGTCAACGTCGTCTCGATCTCGGTGCCACGTCCGGGCTTGCTGTGCCAGTCGACGCTCGCCGTGATCTTCGGGCGGCGCGCGAGCTCGGCCGCGTGGCGCGCGCGAGCGGCGTCGCGCCCCGCCGCGGCGTCGGCCGCGAGCTCGTTCCAATCGATGCCCGCGGCGGCCAGCGCCGCGGCCGGGCGCCGCTCGAGCAGCACGCGCGCGTCGTCCGGCGGCGTCGTAAAGATCTCGCGAGCGAGCTCGAGCGCCCGGTCTAGGCCGATCCGGCCCACCAACGCGTCGAACACGCCGAAGGCGACCGCGACCGCCTGGCAGTCGCCCAAGAGCTCGCTCGTCTCCGACCAGGCGGTGAGCCGCTCCTTGGGCAACGGCACGTCGACGGCCGCGGCGCGCAGCCACGAGAGCTCGCGCGCGCGCTCGTCGTCGCGCATCGCCCAGAAAGACGCGAGGCCGTCGAGCAGCACGTGCCGGTCGTCCTTCATGCCGCGTTGCAGCGTCGCGTCGGTGATCAGCGAATGCAGCACGAGCATTCGCACGTTCTCGGCCGGCGCGTTGGTCGCGACCTTGAGCACGATGCCGTCGGCCTCGCCCAACGCGGCGCGCTGCATCACCTCGCGGTCGAGCCCTCGCTGCGGAAGCACGAACACGGGCGGGTGCACGTCCAAGTGTAGCGCGTCGATGAGCGTGTCGGCGTCGGCGGCGATGGCTCGCGCGAGCCCCTGCGCCGCCGCGGCGTCGAACGCCGCGGCGGGACGCACGCCGACGGTCACCCATTTGCCTTGGAACTGTTCGCCTTCCACGATCTCGAACGGCGGGCGTACCGGTTTAGGATCGAGCGTGTAGGCGACGGTCGCGACAGCCAGGAACGCGACCAGCGCGAACACGATCTCGCGCGTCGTCATGCGCCGCGCCAGCGTGCTCGCCATGGCGCCCGAGCCCGCGAGCGCCAGCACCGCGGCGCCCGCCGCGCAGGCGGCCGCGATCGCGAGCGCCACCAAGAACGCCGAGCGCTCCGGCATCGCGACCGCCATCTGCATGCCCGGGCCGAGCAGCCTGAATACCGGCAGATCGAAGAACGGAATGCCGCCGATGTCGGTGGCGAGCAGGGCGGCGAGAGCGACGGCGCCCCAAACGATGTAGCGGAAACGGCCGAGCATCCCGGCGAGCCCGGCGAACGACCAGACGGCGAGGCAGTACGTGGCGGCGCACAACAACGGCCCGCGGGCGTCCGCGGAGGCGAGCACCTCGGAGCGCCGCGCGAAGTCCAACGTCGCTACCCATGCGAGCCAGGCGGTGAGGAGCAGCAGCGCGCAGCCGAGCAGCCACTTCGTCGCGAACGCGCGGACGCGGCCGATCGGCAGCGTCTCCAAGAAGAACTGCGTTCGGCCGGTGTACTCGCGCACCAGCAAGCGGTTGGCGAGCACGAGCGCGAGCAGCGGGACGATCGTCAACAGGTAGCGCGAGAGGCCAACGAAGCGCCCGCCCATCCGCGCCGCGGTTTCGAGCAGCACGTACATCGCCACCGCTGCGATCAGGAACGTGGCGGCGAGCACCGCGCCGTGCTCGTGCGCTTCCTTGCGCAGCAACGGCAGGCTCATGCGGCGGCGGTCGCCGGCGCGTCGGTACGGGCGAAGGCGAGGAAGATCTCCTCGAGCGGCAGCGTCTGTACCGTCGTGCCCTCGGGCCAGGACGCGGCCTCCCACGCCGCGCCATCGGCCTGCCACACGTCGGCGCGCACGCGCGCGAAGCCCGGCGGCGGCTCGAGCGGCGCGGCGGCAAGCACCCGGCGCACGCGTTTGCGCAAGTCGTCGACACGCCCCTCGATGCTCGCGCGCCCGGCTTGGATGATGCCGACGCGCGTCGCCACGCCCTCGACCTCGTCGACGTGGTGCGAGGACAGGAACACGGTGATGCCCCGCTCCGCGGCCATCGCCACGACCCGGTCGTCGAACTCGCGGCGAGCGACCGGGTCGAGCCCGCTCGTGGGCTCGTCGAGCAAGAGTAGCGGCGGCCGCGGCGCCAACGCGAGCGCGAGCCCGACCTTGGTGCGCGTGCCGCCGCTCAATTGCACGGTGCGCCGATCGGGAGGCACGTCGAGCACTCGCAGCAGGCGCGCGTATTCGGCGTCGTCCCAGCTCGGATAGAACGCCGCCACGAACCGGCCGAGCTGGCGCGGCGTCATCCACGGATAGAAGTTCTGCTCTTGCGAGACGTAGCCGATGCCGCGCTTGGTGGCGACGGACACGCGCTTCATAGGCTTGCCGAAGAGCTCGATCGTGCCGCCGTCGGCGCGCACGATGCCCATCAGCACGCGCAGCGTGGTGGTCTTGCCGGCGCCGTTGCGCCCCAAGAATCCGTAGATCTCGCCGCGCGGCACGGCGAGCGACAGGCCGTCGAGCGCGCGGACACGCCCGTAACGCACCTCGAGATCGGTCAAGCGAATCGCGTCGTCCATGGAGCGATTCTATAGGCACCGACGGCGGCCGAGGGGGCCGCCGTCGGCACGGAACGCGGGGTTACTTCCCGACCGCCTTCCAGACGTCGGCCTTGTGCTGCGGCTGCGCGGAAGCGTGGACGTTGATGTAGCGATCAAAGTCCGTGAGCCCGAGCTTCTCGAGCGCGGGCACGAGCGCCTTCACGTGGTCGTTCGCCGGCTCACCCGGATTGACCGAGTAGTCGCCCTGGAACAGCACCTTCTCCTTCGGGATGTACGCGATCAGCAAGCCGTTCGAGTGCGGCGAAGGATAGATGTGGTAGAACTCGACGGTCCGCGTACCGTCGGTGTACACCTTCTTCTCGTCGACGGCTTCGACCTTGGCGCGCTTCGGGTTTTTCGACAGCGCGTCGTCGAGCAACGTGCGCGGCGTGTTGAGCGCGCGCTCGAAGAACTCGCGGTTGTTCGCCTGCGTGATAAGCGTCGCGCCCTCGGCGATGAGCACCGGCAATCCGCCCGTGTGGTCGGAATGCGGATGCGTGTTCATCACGTAGCGAATCGGCTTGCCGGGGAACTGCTTCTTGATCTCGGCAACATACGCCGTGGCGCGGGCCTGATTCTGCCCGGCTTCGAGCAGCATGACGTAGTCCTTGAACTCGACGACCACCGAGTCGTAGCTACCTTGGCCGGCGGTGTACCGATAGAGCCCGTCGCCGAGCTTCTCTGCAGTGACGGTCAGCGCCGGCGGTTGGCCACCGGGCGGGCCGCCGCCGCCACCGCCGCCGGGAGGACCACCGGCAGGAGGCGCGGGCTGGGGTGCCAGCGTCGCGAGATCGGACGGATTGCCGCGCGCCGCCGTGACCTCGACGTCGAAGAACGGCCAGCCGCCGCGGGTCTGAGCGATGTGCGTCGGAGCCATCACGCCGCCGAAGTCGCGCCAGTCGGTATACGTGGCGACGATGTGCATGTCGCCCATGATGTTCTCGCCGTTCCAGGTCTCGACGCGCTCGACGATGTTGTCGCCGTTGACGTAGCCGTTCACCGTGTAGCTCTTGCCGGACGGCGCCTTCACCGTCGGGCTCCAGCTCAACACCGTGTATTTCTTGCCGTCGACGGTTTTCGTGCTCGCGGTGGCGTTGTTCGCACCGGCGCCCTTCAGGAAGCCCCACGGCGTAACGTAGAGCTCGAGCGACTGCCCCCACGGTTGCGACACATCCGCTTGCTGCGCCGTGACCTGCTGAAAGAGCGTGCCGGGCGTGATGGTCGTGGAGCCGCCGGCCCCGAAATTCATCGTGGCGCCGGTGTGGCGCGATAGCGGCGCCGCAAGATCGATCACGCGCACGTAGCCCGTGATCGGCTGCATCGGGTCGTGCGTGCCGTAGCAGATCAGCGAGGTCGCGTTCGCCCCGCACTGCTGGAACGCGACGCCGTGCGCCGAGCCCGAGTACGTGATGGATTGCGGATTACCGAGCGCCTTTTGCGCGTTCGCGATCACGGTCTTCGCGTCCTGCGCGAGCGCGCTCGCGCTCAGGAACGCGACGCCGATCGCCGCCAGTGCTAACTTCTTCATGGTTATTCCCCCCAGGGTTACGAAAAACTATTTGCCTTTTTGCGCGAGCACGACGAGCTCGCGGTAGTTGCCCTGCATCTCCCACGTGCCCTTGTAACCGACCGGGAGCACGAGCGAGTCGCCGGGCAAGTATTCGTGTTTTTTGCCGTTCGGCTCGGTGAGGATCAGCTTGCCGGACAACACGTAGACGAACTCGTCGACGTCCGTGGGCCGCGTGCGGTGATCCGTCTTGGCGGGCGTCGACTCGAAGATCGACACGCGCAGCTCCTTGCCCTCGAACAGCGTGGCGACGCGCATGTTGAGCTCGCCGCCGACGAGGATGTCCTTGTAGGCGTCCGGCGGAATCGCCGTGAGGCCGAGGCCCGCGATCTTGTCCGGGTCGAGCCGCGCGGGCGCGACCGGATCGTCCGCGAGCGCCGCCGCGCCGAAGCCGAGGGTTGCCGAAAGAGTAAGCGCGCCGCCGAGGGCGCTCCCTGGGACTTTTATCATGGTTATCCCCCCGGGATCGATCGTTAGTCCGTAGACCGATCTGCCGTGCCGCGGAGCGTATCACGACGCTTCGGGGGAAGGCATTTCCGGCCGGGAGAGCGGGTAGTTGCGATGGAACGAGCTAGAATCGACCCATCGAGCGTTGGGGAGCGCGAAAAACGATGCATCACCCGAGTAGCCGACTCGCTGCCTTGGTCGCCGCAGGTGCGAGTCTCCTCGCGCACTCCTTACCCGCCCTGGCCCACCATTCCACGGCCGAGTACGACGCGACCAAGTTCGTCGAGGCGCGAGGCGAAGTAGTGACCGTGCTCTGGCGCAATCCGCACGTGCGTTTCCAGGTGAGCACCAAGTCGATCGACGGCAACGAGCAGCTCTGGGACACCGAGAGCGCCGACCTCACGCGGCTCGACCGCGCCGGACTGCCGCGCGACATCTTGAAGGTGGGCGACGTCATCACGTTCGGCGGCAATCCCTCCACGCGGCGCGACCGGCGCATGTACGTGACCAATCTCTTGGTCACCGATGGCCGCGAGATCTTGCTCCGCGGCAACGTGAAACCGCACTGGGCTCCCGAGCGTGTGGTGGACACCGAGGCGCGTCCGCCCGCGGCGACCACGTCCGCCCCCGCCCCGAGCGCGAGCAAAGGATTTTTCGGCAAGGTCTTCGTGCCCACGCGCGAAGGACAGGCGCCCGCGTGGGTCAGAAATCCTCCACTCACGGAGGCAGCGGTGGCGGGCAAGGCCGCGTACGACGAAGTCGTCGACGATCCGGTGCTCGGCTGCGTGTCGCCGGGCATGCCGCGCGTGATGCTGCGGAGCGGTCCGTACGCGGTACGTTTCGTCGAGCGGGGCGCGGACCTCGTGCTGCAGAACGAATGGTTCGAGATCGACCGGCTCATCCACATGGACGGCAAGGAGCCGCCGGCCAACGCGCCCTACACGCCGCTCGGCTATTCCGCCGGCAAGTGGGACGGCGACGCGCTCGTGATCACGACCACGCACATCGACTGGCCGTATTTCGAGCTCTACGGCCTAGTGGGCGTGCCGCAGAGCCACGACATGCGCATCGTCGAGCGCTTCACGCCGCGCGACGGCGGCGCCACGTTGAAGTACGACTTCTCGGCCACCGATCCGTCGGCGTTCACCGAGCCTGTCGCCTACGACAACTACGTGACGTTCCGCGTGCAGCCGGGGCTCGAGTTCCTGCCGTACGACTGCGTGGAAACCGAACGAAAGGCGCGCAGCGCGCGCTGAGGCGCCAGAAAGTAGCGCGAGTTGCGGCAACCCGGGAACCGGTAGCTCTCTCGCTATCGGGATTTTGTCGACGGCACTGGGACGCCTCGCAACCGATCGGCGCCTCGTCGGTCGCTTGAATAACGCTAGATCAATGCCTTGAGTCCCTTCCGGGTCTCGGCACGGATCTTGTAATTCGATGGGGGCACGGCGTCTGCGGCTGGCGGATCGACGCGCTTTCGAAGAAACACCGTTTGGGGAGACACATGGTGGGCACCCTCATCGACGATTTCCGACTCGCCCTCCGCAGCGTGGCAAGGAGTCCCGGCTATGCCGCCATCGCCGTGGTGACGCTGGCACTCGGCATCGGCGCGACCACGGCCATTTTCAGTGTCGTGAACGGAATTTTTTTGCGCCCGTTGCCCTACCCCAGTGCCGAGCGTTTGATGCAGGTACGTACGGTGTTCGAGGGCGGCTCGCTGGGCCCTTTCTCGTACCCGGACTTCGAGGACCTTCAAGAACAAAATCGTACCTTTGCGGGGTTTGCGGCCTACACCAACCGGACGGCCTCGGCCGGAACGGCCGAACAGGGGTTTCGCGTCGGATGGACGCAGGTCTCGCCGGGTTTCCTCGCGGTCATCGGAGTGCCGCCGGCCGTCGGGCGAGGGTTCAATGCCGACGAGGAACAGACCGGCGGGCCGGTAGCGCTCGTAGGTTACGGCTACTGGCAGAACCGCCTCGCAGGCCGCAGCGACTTCGCGAGTCAGAGCGTGCGCGTGAACGATCGAACCTACGCGGTAATCGGCGTGATGCCGCGTGGCTACGACTTCCCCGCGGGGACCGAGCTCTGGGCGCCCCTGCAGCCGATGACGCAGAATCGCACCGCGCGCGGCTATCAGGTGGTTGCGCGCCTGCGGGACGACATATCCTCTGCTGCCGCCCAGCAGGATCTCAGCGCGATCGCTGGGCGACTCAAACAACAGTATGGCGACGACACCAACATGGTCGACGCCTCGGTGCGTCCGGTGATCGAGCAGCTCGCAGGTAACGTGCGTGCGGCGTTGACCGTCCTGCTCGGGGCGTCGGGCGCGCTGCTGCTCGTAGCCTGCGTGAACGTGGCGAACCTCATGCTCGCGCGCGCCCTCTCTCGCGATCGCGAGTCCGCCTTGCGCCTCGCCCTCGGAGCGCGCCCCGGGCGCGTTGCTCGGAAATTCATGGCCGAGTCACTGGTGCTCACGGTCGCGGGTGCCGGACTGGGCCTCGCGATAGCGTTCGGTGGCGCTCGAGCGCTGCTCGCACAGGCCGAGTTGCCGCGGACGGGAGAGATCGGCGTGGACTTGCGCGTCCTGGTATTTTCGCTGGCCGT
>DASQOL010000077.1:0-15516 GCA_035644475.1 Gammaproteobacteria bacterium
TCAGCGCTGCCGCTCGCGAGATTCGAGCGGCGAAACCCCGCCCCACGGCGCGACCGAGTCGATCTCGCGCCACTCGCGCGGCGCGAGACTGTCGAGCCCAACTTGGCCGATGCTCGTGCGCACGAGCCGCAGCGTCGGGAAGCCGACGCGCCCCACCGCCGAGCGAACTAGTCGCAACGTCGGAAATCCGACCCGTGCTGTCATCCGGCGCACTTGCCGGTTCTTGCCTTCATGCACCGTGAGCTCGAGCCACGCCGTCGGGATCTTCGCGCGGTAGCGGATCGGCGGATCGCGCGGCCAAAGGCTCCCCGGCTCGGCGACGAGCCGCGCGCCGGCAGGCTTCGTGACGAAGTCGCCGAGGTCCACCCCGCTGCGCAGCGCCGCGAGCGCCGCGTCGGTCGGCGCGCCTTCGACCTGCGCCCAGTAGACCTTCGCGAGCCGGTGGCGCGGGTTCGAGATCCGCGCCTGCAGCGCCCCGACGTCGGTGAGCAGCAGCAAGCCTTCGCTGTCGGTGTCGAGCCGCCCCGCCGGGTAGACGTTCGGAATCGAGATGTAGTCGGCGAGCGTTGGCCGGCCGGGCTCCGGCCGGAACTTGCAGATCACCCCGTAGGGTTTATTGAACGCGATGAGCAGCCGACGCACTCCCTGCTGGGGAAAATAGGGACATGTTACTTTTACGGCGCGCTAGTTTTGCCGTGGCCTGTTGCCCCGCTCGGAACGCGGCTCGTCGAAAAAGTAACATGTCCCCATTTATGAGGCACTCAACCCAAACCCGCGCGGCGGGCGCCGTCGGGCTCGTAGCCGCCGCGTTCGCCGCGGGCTGCACGCCCTCCGGCGAGCGCGACATGCCCACCGCCGAGGCCGCGGCCGTCGTCCGCCGCTATTGCACCGAGTGCCACAACGCGGACGACCTCGCCGGCGACATCGACTTCAAGAAGCTCGACCCCGCGCACGTCGAAGCCGACCGGGCCGTGTGGGAAACCGCCGTCCTCAAGCTCCGGACGCGCACGATGCCCCCGCAGGACGCACGGCAGCGGCCCGACGCCGCGACCTACGAGCGGCTCGCCACGCGCCTCGAGACGGAGCTCGACGCTACGCCTAAGATGAACCCGGGCCGGCCGGCGCTGCGGCGCCTGAACCGCGCCGAGTACGCCAACGCGATTCGCGATCTGCTCGATCTGCACGTCGACGTGACCTCGCTGCTGCCGCCCGACGACTCCGCGTTCGGCTTCGACAACATCGGCGACCTCCTCGTCGTGTCGCCCGCGCTGCTCGAGCGCTATCTCTCGGCCGCGGACCGCGTGAGCGCGCTCGCGGTCGGCGATCCGGCGACGGCCGCCGGTGCGACCACTTACACCGTCGCGGGCGACGAGTCGCAGGCCACGCAGCTCGACGGCCTGCCGCTCGGCACGGTCGGCGGCGTAGCCGTCACCCACGATTTCCCGCTCGACGCGGAGTACGAGCTCCAAGTCGGGCTGTTTCGCACCAACCTCGAAGACATCCGCGGCCTCGAGCACGAGCACCAGCTCGAGATCGCGGTGGACGGCGTGCGCGTGATGCTCGAGGGCGTCGGCGGCAAGTACGAGCCCGAGATGCCCGGCGCGATCATCACGGCCAAGTCCGACGCCGTCGTTGCGCGGCTCCGAGTTCGCGTGCCCGTCCCCGCCGGCGAGCACACGGTCACGGCCGCGTTCATCCGCAAGATGGGCGCGGGCACGAATCGCCTGCGGCCGTTCGTCCGCAGCAACGCGGGCACCTACGACGCGACCGGCCGCCCGCACGTCGAGACGCTGACGATCACGGGGCCGTTCGCCGCGACCGGGCCGGGCGTCACGGCGAGCCGCCGGCGCATCCTCTCTTGCGAGCCCAAGAGCGAGGCGGACGAGGAACCTTGCGCGCGCGAGATCCTCGCCACGCTCGCGCGGCGCGCGTACCGCCGGCCCGTGGACGACGCCGACATCGCGCGGCTGCTGCCGTTCTACCGCGACGGCCGCCGAATTTCTCCTGATTCGGCGGCACTCCCGCCATCCCTGGCGGTCGGTCGTGGAACCGCTCCCTCTTCCGCGGCACTCCCGGGCTCGTTCGACCGCGGGATCCAGCTCGCGCTGCGCCGCATCCTCGCGAGCCCGTCGTTCGTGTTCCGGCCCGAGCGCGATCCGCCCGACGCGGCCCCGGGCGCCGCGTACTCCGTGAGCGACGTCGAGCTCGCGACCAGGCTCTCCTTCTTTCTATGGAGCAGCATCCCCGACGACGCGTTGCTCGATCTCGCGGCCGCCGACCGCCTGCACGAGCCCGAGGTGCTCGAAGCGCAACTGCGCAGGATGCTCGCCGACCCGCGCGCCGCCGCCCTTGCCGAGAACTTCGCCGGCCAGTGGCTGCATCTGCGCAACCTCGAGACGATCAAGCCGAATACCGACTTCTTCCCGGACTTCGACAACAACCTGCGGCAGGGCTTCAAACGCGAGGCCGAGCTCTTCTTCGCGAGCATCGTCGACGAGAACCGCAGCATCGTCGACTTGCTCACGGCCGAGTACACCTTCGTCGACGAGCGGCTCGCGCGTCACTACGGCATCCCGAACGTCTACGGCAGCCGCTTCCGGCGCGTGGAGCTCGGACCCGGTTTCGAGTCGCGCCGCGGTTTGCTCGGCAAGGGCGGGATTCTCATGGCCACGTCGCATGCGGACCGCACGGCGCCCTCGCTGCGCGGCAAGTGGCTGCTCGAGAACCTGCTCGGCGCGCCGCCGCCGCCCCCGCCGGCCAACGTGCCTCCGCTCGTGCAGACGCCCGGCGCCGCGCCGAAGACGATGCGCGAGCGCATGGAAGGCCACCGCGCCAATCCCGCGTGCGCGGGCTGCCACGCGACGATCGACCCACTCGGCTTCGCGATGGAGAACTTCGATGCCGTGGGCGCCTGGCGCGACCTCGACGCCGGCGCCGCGGTCGACGCGAGCGGCCGGCTGGCCGACGGCACGGCGATCGACGGCGTCGCGGCGCTGCGCGACTCGCTCTCCGCCGATCCGCGGGAGTTTGCCGCGACTTTTGTCGAAAAGCTGACGATCTACGCACTCGGGCGCGGCCTACAGCCTTACGATATGCCGGCCGTGCGTGGGATACTGCGCGAGACCGCCGCGGACGGTTATCGGTTCGAGCCGATAGTCATCGGCATCGTCGAGAGCCCCGCGTTTCGGATGCGGATGAAGGCCGGCGACGAGACCGCGGTGACCGCGCGCGCCGACGAGGCCGTCGGGCGGCGACGATGAGGGCAACATGGAAGCGGTGACACTTCTCGCACAACCCGTTCTTGCCGCGGTGGCGCTGGCGTTGCTCGTAGCCTTGGGCGTGCGGGCGATCCGCTTCGCCAAGAAGGGTACGCCCGGCGCGCAAATGCTGGGCTCGGCCTTTCTGCTCGTCACACCGCTCGGAAACTTCCGCGACCCCACGAACGAGATGGTGGAGCAAGCCAAGCAGCTGAAGCAGCGTGAAGAGGACGACTCCGGCGATCCGCCGGACGACGCCGATCGCGGTGACGGAGCGGGCAGTGCTGATCACGCGTAAATCGCTGTCGCGACGCACCGTGCTCCGCGGCGCGGGCGCCGTCGTCGCGCTGCCGTTCTTGGACGCCATGGTGCCGGCCGTGGCGCGGGCCGCCACGCAGGCGCCGCTGCGGTTCGGCGCCGTCTACGTTCCGAACGGCTGCCCGATCCCCTATTGGATGCCGCAAGGCGCGGGCGGCAAGCTCGCGATCACCCCGATCCTGAAGCCGCTCGAGCCGTTCCGCGCGCAGCTCACCGTGATCGGCAACCTGTCGCGCGCGGGCGGCGCGGCCACTACCGACCACGCCGTGAGCTCGGCCGGCTGGCTCTCGGGCGCCGTCGCGAAGCAGACCGAGGCCGAGGACATCCGCGTCGGCGTCACGTTCGACCAAGTGCTCGCGAAGCACATCGGCCAGGACACGCCGTTCCCGTCGCTCGAGTACGCGACCGAGGATTTCAGCGGCTACATCGGCGGCTGCGTGCCCGGCTACAGCTGCACGTACATGAACACGATCTCGTGGGCGTCGGAGACTGCGCCGCTGCCGATGGAGATCAATCCGCGCGTGGCGTTCGAGCGGCTATTCGGCCGCGCGGGCTCGCCGGAGGATCGCCGCCGGCGTATGCAAGAGGACCGCAGCATCCTCGACTCCGTAACGGAGGAAGCGCGCGCTCTGCAGAGCGCGATCGGGGCGCCGGACCGCAACCGGCTCGACGACTACCTCGAGAACGTGCGCGAGATCGAGCGCCGCATCCAACGCACCGAAGCGCGCGGCGCCGCGGAACTGTCCACGCTCACGGCGCCGGTGGGCATTCCCGAATCGTTCGAGGAGCACATCGGCCTGATGTTCGACCTGCTCGCCGTGGCGTATCAGGCCGATCTCACGCGCATCTTCACCTTCATGACCGGCCGCGAGGCGAGCCAGCGCACGTATCCCGGCCTCGGCATGAAGGAGACGCACCACGACACGTCGCACCACGGCGGGCAACCCGACAAGATGGCGCAGCACGCGAAGATCAACACCTACTTCGTGCAGCTGTTCGCGCAATTCTTGGAGACGCTGCGCAAGTCACCGGACGGCGACGGCTCGCTGCTCGATCATTCGCTGATCGCGTTCGGCACCGGCATGAGCGACGGCCAGGCGCACAATTCCTATCCGCTGCCGTTCGCGCTCGTGGGCGGCGCCGGCGGCAAGCTGCGCGGCGATCGTTTCGTCGTCGCGCCCGAGTGGTGCTCGATCGCGAATCTCTGGCTCGGCGTGTCGGGGATGTTCGACCTGCCGCTCGAGACCTTCGGCGAGAGCACGCAACGCTTCGAAGTCTGAGCATGCCGCGCGCGACCCGTCCCCGCGCGTCCCGCCCCCGCGCATCGAGCCTCCCCGCATCTCGAATGTGCACCGTTCTCTCCGCCATCGCCTGCGCGTTGCCTTCGCTCGCGGCGCACGCGCGCGACGAGCTCGCGCCGTTGCTCGACGCCGCGCGCAAAGGCAATCACGCCGCGGCGCTCGAGCTCGTGCGCCACGGCGCCGACGTGCGTGCCATGGAGCCCGACGGCACCACGGCGCTGCACTGGGCCGCGAATTTCGGCGACGCCGAGCTCGCGCGCGCCCTGCTCGCCGCGGGCGCTGACCCGACCGCGGCCAACCGCTACGGCATGACGCCGCTGCAGGCGGCCGCGGTCAACGCCGACGCCCCGCTGCTCGAGACGCTGCTCGGCGCAGGCGCCGACCCGAACGCCGTGTTGCCCGAGGGCGAGACGGTGCTGATGACCGCGGCGCGCACCGGTTCCCCCGAAGCGCTGACCATGCTGCTCGCGCACGGCGCCAACGTCGAGGCGCGCGAGCGCTTCTACGGCGAGTCGGCGCTGATCTGGGCGTCCGTGGAGAACCATGCGGATGCGATCCGAGTGCTCGTCGAGCACGGCGCCGACGTCGACGGCCGGTCCGCGCTCATGCAGTTCGAGAAGCGCCGCGCCGGCCAGTCGATCCTGCCGCTCGGAAGTTGGACACCGCTGATGTACGCCGCGCGCCAGAATGCGCTCGCCGCGGGCGAGGCACTCGTCGCCGCTCACGCCGGCATGGACGCGACCGATCCCGACGGCGCCACGGCGCTCGTCATCGCGATCATCAACGCGCACTACGAATTCGCAGAGCTGCTGCTGCACGCCGGCGCCGACGCGAACGTCGTCGACAACGAGGCCGGCATGGGGCCGCTGTACGCCGCCATCGACATGCACCGCTTGGCCGTCGGTCACGGCCGCGGCAATCCGACGCCGGTGGGCTTGCTCACGAGCGTCGACATCGCGCGCGCGCTGCTCGAGCAGGGCGCCGACGCGAACGCGCGGCTCAAGAAGCCGATCATGCAGCGCCAACACACATTCGGCGACGGGGCGCTCGGCGCGGGCGCAACGCCGCTGATGCGCGCGGCGAAATCGGGCGACGTCGAGATGCTGCGGGTGCTGCTCGCCGCCGGCGCCGATCCGAAGCTCACGCTGCCGAACGGCACCACCGCGCTGATGTTCGCGGCGGGCTTGGGCTGGCGCAACGGCAGCCCGCTAGCGCCGTCGTACGATCAGGGCAGCGACGAGGAAGCCGTCGAGACGATCCGGCAGCTGCTCGAGCTCGGTCTCGACGTCAACGCGGCGAGCGACACCGGCGACACGGCGCTGCATGCGGCGGTGAGCGGCCGAAAGTCGGAGGCCATCGTGCGGTTCCTGCTCGACCGGGGCGCCGATCCGCGCAAGGCGAACAGCAAGCAGCAGACGCCGCTCGCGCTCGCCGAGTCGCCGCGCGGCTCACCCGCGCTCGCCGCGCTCGTTCGGGAGGCCGCGGGCGCGGCCGAGTAGCACCGGCTATTGGCCGGCCTGGATGGGCTCGAGCTCCTGGCGCGTCATCTTGCCGACGAGCTCGTTCACCTGCATCCGCGCCGTTCGCTCTTGGTCGAACGAGTACAGCGCCTTGAGATAGGAACGATCCCAATCCGTGAGGCCGGAATATGCCGCCGGGTTGCTGAACACGTTCAGGATGCTGTCGAAATCCGAGGGATTCGCCTGCGGATCGACCTGGGCGAGGGCGACGACTGAGAGATAGTCGCCGAGCTGCTGCCAGGTCGTGCCCGCCAACTTCTTGCTGTCCACGACGATGAGGACGTACAGGAGGTCGTCGCGGATGCCGCTGTGAATTCGCGACGGGCCGGCCACGCTGATCACCGGAGCCGACTTGTCTCCCGTGGTGGTAATCGCTTTCACGCCGCTCTGTGCGCTGACGGGCAGGGAGACGTGCCACCAGCGCACCGCCCGGTCGGACTGCACGAAATCGTCGAGCTCGGCGTAACCCTGATTCCCGCCGCCTGTGGGGCCGAATGGCCGGAATACCCGCGGATCGTTCTCCACCATGGAGCTGGCCATCGCCTTGCCGTCGACGGTGAAGATGACGATCACCTGCGGGTTGCACCCGGGCTCGCCGGGCTCGAGCCCCACCTCGGCCGCCACATGCGAGATGTGGTCCACGAGGTATTGGGCCGCTTCGGGCTTCAGGTTGCTAACGCTCACGCAGACTCCGCGCTGCCAGCGGGCGTAGCCGCGCGCCCCGGCGGGCTTGGCGACCTCCACGACAAATTTGTTGACGTACAGGCGCAGCTCCTCCTGGACGTCGCTCATGCGCCGGCCGCGGACGATGACCTCGTCCGTGGGCTGGTCCGGCGCTTCGGCCTGCGCCGTCGCCGCCGGGGCGGGGGGCTGGGCGAATACCTGGCCGCCGAGCAGAGCGGCTGCGGCGGATGCCAATACGATGGAGGCGCGAGCGAGTCTGGACATAACAACCTTTCGTTTATCTGGTCCCCGGAGTTCCCGGGGTGCTAAAGCGTACCAAGAGACCCGCGCTGAGGAAGCGGTACGAGGCCCGAGATTTGCAAAGCCGCGATATAGCCTTTCGGCCTTCCCTTCTTCGCGACACCACGCTATAAAAAGAGCGGGAGCGAATAAGTAACCACGGGGGGAACCATGGTGCGTACCAATCGTCTGCTGGCGTTATGGCTTGCGTTCGGCGCGGTGTCGTTGGCGAGCGTGCCGGGCACGCCCGCGCGGGCCGACGAAAAACCGGCAAAGGAGCTCGATCGCACACCGGTCAATTGCGTTGTGTTCAGCTCGATCAATCGCAAGGTGGCGATCGACAACAAGACGATCGTGTTCGGCCTGAAGGGCAACAAATTCTATCGCGTCGATCTGCCCGGCGGTTGCCCGTTACTCACGCCCGGCGAGACGCAGCTGAAGCTCGTTTACGACAACAAGAGCGGCAAGATGGCCAAGGTCTGCAGCACCGACGGGTTCGGCGTCGAGCATAGGATCGGCGCCGGCTGCCAGCTCGCGAAGTTCAACCCGATCACCGCCGAGGAAGCCACGGAGCTCTTCGCGAAAACACAAGCGAAGTAGCTCGCCGGCAAACGGCCGGTCCGCCGTCCGCGAGCGGCGGCCGGCCGCTTCGGTCAGAGGCTGCCCACCCTTGACGAGGTGCCCTGCGCCGCCGTACGGTCGTGCGGCGCACAGGGCGCTACCCGTCCGCGGGAAGGACCGAGTCCACCTGACAACGTTCCGACATCCGGTTCTCACGAACCTCTTTCGCCCGGCGCAGCGGACCGCGGGAATTCACGAAGGAGGTCCGTCATGCCAGCTCGCCATTTCCCGGTTCGTCCGAACCTCGACCAGCTCAAGCACCAAGCGAAAGAATTGCTGCGCGAGGTGCGCCGCGGCGACGCCGAGGCGGTGGCCACCGTCCGCGCGCATCACCCGAAACCGCCGGCCGTCGAGGAGACGAAGCTCGCGCACGCGCAGCACGCGTTGGCGCGCAGCTACGGCCTCGCGAGCTGGCCGCGGCTCGTGCTCGCGTGCCGGATCACCGACGCGATCTGCCGGGACGACGCCGACACGGTACGCGACCTCGTGGCACGTCGGCCGGAGCTGCTGAGCGAGAGCGCGCGCGGGGTCCCCGGCTGCAACTGGGGACCGCCGATGTCCTACGCCGCCAACTTGGGACGCGGCCGGATCGTCGCGATGTTGCGCGAGCTCGGCGCGGCGGACCTTCAGTTCGCGTTCGATCGGGCGTGCCTCCAGGGCCAACTCGACACGGCGCGTCAACTTCACGCACTCGGCGCGCGGCCGGTGCCCGGATCCGTGATGGGACCGGCCGAGACACAGAACGCCCACGGCCTCGCGCTCCAGCTCGAGCTCGGCGCCACGATCGGCGACGAGCACGGCCACCGGCTCGCGCCTGTCGCGATGCTGCTCGAGACCTACACGCGCAATCCGGCCGGCAAGCACGGCTGCCTCGAGATCTTCGAGGGGCACGGCATCGCGCTGCCGCGCACGGCGCCGATGGCCGTGCATCGCGGGCGCGTCGACCTGCTCGACGAGCTGCTGCGCAACGATCCGTCGCTGCTCGACCGCACGTTCACGCACGCGGAGATCTATCCGCCGGAGCTCGGCTGCAACGCCGACGAGACGCTCGCGCTACACGGCACGCCGATTGCGGGCGGCACGCTGCTGCATCTGTGCGTCGATTACGGCGAGCTTGCAATCGCGCGCTGGCTGCTCGAGCGAGGCGCCGACGTCGACGCGCGCGCGAGCGTCGACGCGGACGGGTTCGGCGGCCACACGGCGCTGTTCGGCTGTGCCGTGTCGCAACCCTATAGGTGCTCGTTGCCGATCGCCGTCGACCTCGCGACGCTCTTGCTCGACCGCGGCGCCGACCCGAACGCGCGTGCGTCGCTGCGCAAGGCGCTGCGCTTCGTCGCGGACGAGACGCTGCACGAGTACCGCGACGTGACGCCGCTCGCCTGGGGCAAGCGGTTCCACGATCAGGACTGGGTCGACCCGGCGGTGCTCGCGCTGCTCACAGCGCGCGGCGAGCGCGAGTGAAACCCGCCGACGCGTTGCGGCGCGCGTAGCCGGCCTCGTGACAGCGCGCCGACGCTCCCCGGCTGCTAAGCTCCGGCAAATTTCCAGGAGGTCTCAGGAGCATATGAAGAACGACATGGTTACGACGGGCCTCGCGCTGCCGGGCTACAAGATCGTGCGCAACGTCGGAGTGGTCAGAGGCATCCGCGTGCGCTCGCGCTCGATCGTCGGGAATTTCTTCGGCGGCCTACAAACGATCTTTGGCGGCAACATCACCATCTACACCCAGCTCTGCGACGAAACCCGCTCGGAAACCTATCAACTCATGTGCCATCACGCCGACACGAACGGCGCGAACGCGATCATCGGCATGCGCTACGACGCGACCGAGGTCATGGCCGGATTGACCGAGGTGCTGTGCTACGGCACGGCGGTGGTCGTCGCTCCCGAGTGAGATCCCTCTGAGGCTGCCCTTCGAGTGCCGAACGCGATGTGGGTGAGATTCGGGTCGCTATCGACGTGCGCCGCGGCACGCACGCTGCGCCGCCAACCCGCGTCCGCGCTGCTCGTGGTCGCCGCGCTCGCGCTCGGCGCCGCGGCGACGATCACGCTGTTCGCGTTCGTCAGCGCCGTGTTCCTCGAGCCGTTGCCGTATCCCGACTCCGGCCGCCTCGTGTGGGTACAGGAGAATCACGCGGACATTCCGGCGCGCGCGATCTCGTTTCCGAACTTCCTCGATTGGCAGGCCGAGAATCGAAGCTTTACGGCGATGGCCACTTTCCGCCGCGCGCGGTCCACGTTCGCCGCGGGCTCGGGCGAGCAACGAGCGCGTGCCGTCGACGCGTTGCAGGTGCCGGCGTCGTACTTCCGCGTGCTCGGCCTCGAGCCGACGCTCGGCCGCGATTTCACGGCCGACGAGGACCGCTACGGGGCGCCCCTCGTCGCGATCGTTAGCCACTCGCTCTGGCAATCGGAGCTCGGCGGCAGGTCCGACGCGATCGGCGCCACGGTGACTATCGACGGCGTGAGCCACACGGTGGTCGGCGTCGCGCCGCCGGCGCCGGAGGCACCCGGACGCCCCGAGGCTTGGGTGCTCGCGGGCCAGCGCGCCGCGCCGCGGAGCGCGTGGACGCAGCGCGACAATCGGCAGGCGGGCTACGTGCTCGCGCGGCTGAAGCCGGACGTCACGATCGCGCAGGCGACCGCTGACTTGCAGCGGGTCGAGGAACGCATCGCCCGCGATCATCGGTTCGAGGGCGGACACACGGCCGAGGTGCTGCCGCTGCGCACGGCGCTCTACGGGAACCTGCGCCTGCCGTTGCTGGTGAGCTTCGGCGCGGTCGCGATGCTGCTCCTGATCGCATGCGTGAACGCGTCGAGCCTGTTGCTGATCCGCGCGACAGCGCGCGCGCCAGAGCTCGCGCTGCGCGCGGCTCTCGGAGCCGGCACGCGCCACATCGTGCGCCACGTGCTCGCCGAGAGCGCGCTGTTCGCGACGCTCGGAACCGCGGCCGGCGTGCTGCTCGCCGCGCTCGCCACCAAGGTACTCGCCGCCGCGCTGCCCGCGACGCTGCTGAACGGCGCGGTGCCGGCCGTCGGGCTACCGGTGGCTGTGTTCTCGATCGTGCTGATGATCGGCATCGGCGTGCTCACCGGGTTGCCGCCCGCGCTGCGCGCGGCCGCCGCGAGCTTCGGCGAGACCGTGGGCGCGGGGGCGCGCGCGACCGCCGGCGGCGGGCGCGTGCGGGACGCGCTCGCCGTGGTGCAGATCGCGCTCGCTCTCGCGCTGCTCGTCTGCGCGGCATTGCTCGTCGAGAGCATGGCGCGCCTCGAACGCGCGAACTACGGGTTCGACGCGAGCGGAGTGCTCACGTTCCGCGTGCTCGAGGCCGGGCAAGCCGGCCGCGAGGCTCAGGCGCGGCTGCACGCACGCGTGCTCGAGAGCATCGCGGCGCTGCCGGGCGTGGCGTCCGCGGCGATCGTGCAGGAGCTGCCGGGACGCGAGCCGCGCTGGCAGACCGACATCGCCCCCGACTCTGCCATGCCCCGAGTGCCCGGCGAGCTGATCAACGTCGACTGGGCCGTCGTCTCGGGCGCCTACTTCGACGCGCTGCGAATTCCGATCGCGAGCGGCCGCGCGATCACCGAACGGGAGGCCGCGGACGGCGCAGCCGTGATGGTCATCGACGAGAGTCTCGCGCGCCGCTTCTGGCCGAACGGCGACGCGCTCGGCAAGCACATCAAATACGACAGCGCGGTGCCGATCGAGATCGTGGGCGTGGCCGCCGAAGTGCGCGCGTTCGGGCGCGAGGAGCTCGGGCGCATCAAGATCTACACGCCGTACGGTCGGTCCGAGCTGCGCGACGTGGCGGTGGTCGTGCGCGGAACGGGCGGCGAGCCGCTGGCGCTGCTGCCGCAGATCCGCTCGGCGCTCCAGTCGGCCGTGCCCGGCACCGGCGTGTACGACGCGAGCACGCTCGCGGCCGAGCTCGCGGAGTATGTCGCGCCGCGCACGCTCACGGCGTCGCTGCTCGGTGTGTTCGCGATTCTCGCGACGTCGCTTGCCGCGCTCGGGATCTACGGCGTGGTGAGCTACGCGGCCCTGCACCGCACGCGCGAGCTCGTGATCCGCATCGCGCTCGGCGCGCGGCCCGCGAGCATCGCCCGGCTGCTGCTCGCCAAGGGTATGGCGCTCGCGGCCACCGGCATCGGGCTGGGGCTCGTCATCGGTGCCGGCGCGAGCCACGTCATCGCGAGCTTCTTGTTCGGGGTGAGCACCACTCATCCCGCGGCGTATGCCGTCGCAGCCGCCGCGTTCGCCGTCGTTGCGGTCGCCGCGTCGATAGCGCCCGCGTGGCGCGCGCGCAAGCTCGACCCGGCGCTCGCGATGCGCAACGCCTAGGCTTCGCCAAGTCGCTTTCGGAGGAGCTGACGAGCACGATTCAGCCGCACGCCGACGTTGTTGTCGCTGATGCCTAGCACCTGTGCGATCTCAGCGTAGTCCAGTCCCTCGAGCGACAGCACGAGCACTTCCCTGTAGATGATCGGCACGCTCCGGACGGCACGCAGCAGCCAGTCGCGCTTCTGCTCCTCGGAGAGCACCGCTTCGATGCCGGGGCCCGGATCCTCGAAGTCCATTCCCTCCGCGTCGAGCGACAGGTGAGCGCGCCGTCGCGACAGATGCCGGATCCCGCGGTTGTGAGCGATCCGGAAGAGAAACGTGCGGTCGGAGCAGTCTCCGCGAAACGTGGGAAGCGCCAGCCAGAACGCGAGCGCGATGTCCTGGACCAGGTCGTCCCGGTCGCCGGCGGAACCGGTATAGCTCGCGGCCAATCGGCTGAGCGCCGCGCCGTGCTCCGTCAGCGCTTGGGAGAACTGTGCTTCGAGCTTGGACCGAGTCTCGGTCTCCACATCCAGATCCGTAGTCGTTGGAAAGGCCGTGCGACCTGCGCCGGGCGGGGCCGCGGGCATGAACCGAGCTTCGCGTTGATAGTCTCGCGAACGCGCGAATCCTTACATGCGGCGGAGCCGCGCGGGGCCGGCGTGTAAGGTTTCGGCTGCCGGTGAGACTACAACTCATGAACGCCCCCCGAACGCCGCAAGAAGGAGCCGCGAGTATGCCCACCCCGTGGTTTGCACCCCAGCACGCCGTGTTGTTCTCGTTCGCGTCGCTGACCAGCCTGCTCGCGCTGCTCGAGCCTTACGCGCGGCGCGGCAAGCACCCCGTTCTGGTCTTCGGCGCGTCGGTGGCGGTTCTACTCGCCGCGGTCGCAACCGTGGTCGCCGCGGTGATCGCGCACCAGAGCGCGCAGCCGGGCTATGTCGTCTTCGCGTTGGCAATGTCCGGCGGAGTAGTCACGTCGGTCACGATACCCGGGCTCGCGAGCTACGTACGGCTCTATCGAAACGCCGTCCGGGAGAGGGCGGCGACCAATCGCACCGCTTCGACTCGATCCGCGTCGCCCGCAGCGGGTTCCAGCGGATGAACGCGAGCACGGACCTCACGCACTGGACTCGCGCGTGGCAGAGCTATTCGGCGGCGCCGAAGGCGGCCGATCTGCGCGAACGAGTCGCGCGCGACATCCGCGGCGCGCGCATCGCGCTGATCGGGCCGGTGCTCGTAACGGTCGTCGCGGGAGGAGGCACCCTTGTGACGGCGCTGACGCGCGGGACGCCCGCGGACATCGCGCTCGCGGTCGGCGTCTGGACCTTCATCGCGGCGGTGTGGCTCGGTTCGCTGTGGATCGCGCGCGGCACGTGGCGGCCTCTCGCGGCGACCACCGGCGCCTTCCTCGACTTCTCCGTGCGCAGGTGCCGCAGCGTCATCGCGGGCGCGCGCCTCGGCGCCATCCTCTATCTGCTCGGCTTGTTCGGTATCCTTTGGTGGAAGCACTACTATCTGTCGATCGGCGTGCGCGCTCTGCTCATGTCGTGGCAGGTGGTGCTGTTCGGCGTCGCGATCACCCCGGCGGTCTTCTCCGCCCTCTGCCTGCTCGCGCGGCGCAAGCGCGCGGAGCTGGCGTGTCTGCTGAACGCGAAACGTCAGCTCGAAGAGACACTGGCCGGCTAGCGCGTCGACAAGGCCCGAGCGGCGCGCGGTCAAGGCTCCGTCAACACCACGATGGGATCGACGCGAGTGGCGCGCACGGCGGGCGAGACGCACGCGAGGAGCGCGATGGCGCCCGTCACGAGCGCCACGGCCGCGAGCACAACCGGATCCGTGGGCGCGATCCCGAACACCTGGTCCTCGAGGCCCCGCGCCACGGCGACCGCTCCGGCCACGCCGAACAGCAGGCCGGCGATCGTGAGCCACAGCCCCTCGCCGAGCACGAGGCTGAACACGGCCCGCGGCGAGCTGCCGAGGGCGATGCGGATGCCGATCTCCCGGCGCCGCTGAGCCACGAGATACGCGAGCACGCCGTAGATGCCGAGCGCCGCGAGCAGCAACGCCACGACGCCGAACGTCGCGGCGAGCCCGAGCGCGAGCTTGCGCGACGCGAGCGACAGGTCCGTGCGCTCGATCATCGGGCGCGCGTCGAACAGCGGCAGCTGCGGATCGAGCTTCGCCACCTCGGCACGCACCGCGTTCATCAGTGTCTCGGGCGACGCGCGCGTCTTGATCGCGATGACTTCGTTGCGCTCGGGCCATTGCGCCTGCGGCAGGTAGAACGAGCCGAACGCGCGCGCACCCTTGCCGGCGAGGTCGCGGAGCTGCACGTCGCGCACGATGCCGACCACGGTGTAGAACTGAGTCTTCTCGTCGGTGCGATTCAGGTCGTCGGGATATGTAGGACGGTACATCCGCGTTCCGATCGGATCGGCGTCGCCCCAGAACCGCTTCGCGAGGCTCTCGTCTATCAGCATCACGTGCTCGCCGTCCGCGCGGTCGCGCTCGTCGAAGGCGCGGCCGCGGACCAGGGGCGTGCCCATCGTCTCGAGATACTTGGGCGTGACCAGTATTCGCCATGGCGACACCACCGATTCGCCGGGCGCGGCTTCGTAGTCGTCGGCGATGATCGGCCCCCAGCCACCGTAGCTGCCCATCGGGATGTTACTCGTGAGCCCCGCGGACTCGACCCCCGGTAGCGCGCGGATCGAGCCGAGCAGGCGATCGGCGAAACTGCGCAGCGCCGTCTCGTCGGCGTAGCGCTGCTGCGGCAGACTGAACGCCGCCGTGAGCACGCTATCGCCCACGAAGCCCGGATCGGCGCGCAACAGGTTGCGAAAGCTCGCGAGTAACAACCCGGCGCCGACGAGCAGCACGACGGAGATCGCGATCTGCGCGACCACGAGGCCCCGGCGCAGCGTGCGCGCACCGCGCCCGCGCGTTCCGCCCTTGCCCTGCTCACCGAGCGCTCGCGACAGACTGGGCGCGCGCAGACCGGCGGCCGAGCCGAGCCCGATCAGCGCTCCGACCGAGAGCGCGCTCGCGAGCGTGAACGCGACGACCGTCCAGTCCAAGCCGATGCGTTCGGCGTTCGGCACCGACGCGAGGCTCTGTGCCTGAATCGCGCGGACGATCGCCGCGGCGACGCCCAAGCTCACGATACCGCCGAGCGTGGAGAGCAGCACGCTTTCCAGCGTGAGCAGTCGCAC
>DASQOL010000078.1:0-23362 GCA_035644475.1 Gammaproteobacteria bacterium
GTGGCACGGCGATCATGTCACGTTGCAACGCGTGGCCCAAGCGGATGCCGGCATCGAATCCGCCCGCGACGATATCGCTGAGATTGTTGTCGATCGTGATATCGAGCGTGATCTCCGGGTAGCGCTCGCCGAACGCGGCGAGGTGCGCCTCAATCAAAGCAGCGTATGGGACGTACCCGGTGTTGATGCGCAACACGCCATGTGGGCGCTCGGAGAAATCTCCCGCTTGCTGTACCGAATCGCGAATCTGAGTCAGCGCGGGTGCGAGGGTGCCGAGCAGCTTCGTCCCGGCTTCGGTGAGCGCGACGCTGCGGGTCGTGCGGTTGAACAGGCGTACGTCCAGCTGCGCTTCGAGCTGCTTGATGGTTTTCGAGATCGCCGTTGTCGTCACGTCGAGCTCTTCTGCCGCGCGAGCAAAGCTGAGATGCCCCGCCACGCATTCGAATGAGACCAATGCGGGCAGGTGAACCGGACGTTTGGCCCGTGGGACGGGGCGTGCGGACGCGGGTTTTCGCATCACATGGATTATGAACCTGGGGTTCGTGCCTCATCAAAGCCTGTGAAGATTTAATCCATAGCTGACCAACGTACGCTCTTTCCCCCCGAGTGCCGCAACCTCCGTTGGAGCTTCCTATGTCGCTCAGCAACCCTCCCGCTCACAACACCACCAGCCCATTTGCGTCGATGAAAGGTCACCACGTCGCCGTCCGCGTGCCGGATTTCGAAGCCGCGAAGCGCTGGTACGTCGAGAAGCTCGACTTCCGTGTCATTCACGAATGGCCGTACGACGATCTGCAGCTGGCCTATGTTGGCCCAGCGACGGACGACCACTTCTACGTCGAGTTGCTCGGCGACGGCGATCCGAAGCCGATTCCGAAGCCTGTCTATACCGACCTGGGCGACAGCCTGCGCCTGGCCGGCTATCACCACTTCTGCCTGAATGTGCACGACCTGGATGCCACCATCGCCGAGCTCCGCCGTCGCGGCGTCACGATCGTGACCGAGCCCTTCGAGCTGCGGGTCATCAGCCGTCGCCTGGCATTCATCGCGGATCCGTTCGGCAACCTCATCGAGCTGGCCCAGGTGGTCCGGTGAACCCGCGAACAGACCCATGAAAACCTGGTTCATCACCGGGGCATCCCGCGGGTTCGGCGCCCTGATCACGGAAGCGGTTCTCGCGAGCAGCGATGCCGTCGTCGCCACTGCGCGCGATCCGGCGTCCATTGCCGACCATCCCCGGTTACTCAAGCTGCCGCTGGATGTCACGAGCGAAGCGCAGGCCCGCACCTCCGCTGCGAGAGGCATCGAAGAGTTCGGACGCATCGATGTTCTCGTGAACAACGCGGGCTATCGTCTGCTTGGGGCGGTCGAGGAAACGAGCGCTATCGAGGTCGAACATGTGTTTGCAACGAACGTCTTCGGCCTCTTGAACGTGACGCGCGCAGTCCTGCCTTACATGCGCAAGCACCGGTCCGGACACGTCATCAATATGTCCTCGATCGGCGGTTACTCGTCGTCCTCTGGCTGGGGCGTCTATTGCGCGACGAAGTTCGCGGTGGAGGGCATCAGCGAGGCGCTGTCTCTCGAGCTTGCGCCGCTCGGTATTCATGCCACCGTCGTCGAGCCCGGATATTTCCGCACGGATTTTCTCAGTGCCCAGTCGTTGAGCAGTACCTCCGTGAGAATCGACGACTATGTAGACACCGTGGGAAGGATGCGTACTTTCGCCGCGGCCGCGAACCATCAACAGCCCGGCGATCCACAGCGACTAGCGCAAGTGATCGTGCAGCTTGCAGCGGCACACAGGCCGCCGACACGTCTCGCGCTTGGCAGCGATACGGGCGCGCGCATCGAGGAGAAGCATCGCGACGTGGAGCGCGAGCTCGATCTTGGCACTCGGTGTCGTTGTCGACGGACTTCGTACGTGCGTGAGGCGCTAATTGGGGTGACTCTCGGGGGTAACGCGGGGCGTCGAACTGCCGCCTGGTGGCGGCTCTGCGATGGGAGATAGGGTACGATCGTAATCTTGTCGGCCTCTCCGAGTCACAGCGAGAGTAGTGATTGGAACGCCCGGCTCCGACCGATCGCGAGCGCCAAGCCAGCGTCATCGCCATGGTCGACGTGACGACCGGCACGCCGTTCTCGGCCGCGTCTGGCCCATCGATTCTCTTGAGCAGCGCGCCTTTTGGCTGGCGCGGCATCGTCGTCGAGTGGCAGCGTCTCGATCCGCTCGAACTGCCCGAGCATTACATCGTCGGGCATGGGATCACGGTGTGCACCGGCGCGCGGCCGATTCCGTTCGGCTGGAAAGACGGCGACAAGCGCCGCGACGGAACCATGAACCCCGGCGAGTTCCATTTGCTGACGCACGGCGAGCAGAACACGCCGCGCTGGCAACAACCGTTCGAGGAGGTGTCGTTGATTCTCGACCGCAAATTCGTCGCCGACGTTGTGCGAGACGGGTTGCCGGCCGAGCGCGTCGAGTTTGCGACGCAGCGCTCGGCGCGCGACGACGCGATCGTTCGCTATACCGACGTTTTCCGATCCGAGCTCGCGGCGGGTTGTCCGAATGGCCCGCTGTATGCGGATGCGATGACGATCGGCCTCGCGCTGCACTTGCTCTCGAGATACGCGATCGCGAAGCCAAAGATCCCGGCGCCGCGCGGCAAGTTGAGCTCGCTGCAGCTCCGGGCCGTGGTCGAGGTCATTCGGGCGCGCCTCGACGAGGACGTCTCGTTGCCGGCTCTCGCGGAGCACGCGCACGTGAGCCCGTTTCACTTTGCTCGCCTGTTTCGGGCGACCGTCGGGATGCCGCCGCATCAATTCGTGCTGCGGCAGCGCGTGCAGAGGTCGCTCACGTTGCTGAAGGCGGGAAGTCTGCCGCTCGCTGAGGTCGCTATCGCGTCGGGCTTTCACGACCAGCCGCATTTCACGGCCGCGTTCCGCAAGGTGGTCGGTACGACCCCGGCGGCGTACCGCGCACGGAGCTAGCTTCCAAAGGGACTGAGCAAGTTTTTGCAATAGTGCGGTGTCTGCCCGCGCTAGTGTCGTCTGCGTCCGCCGAATCGCGGGGAGGACGCAGATGCAAGCAGCCGAGTTTTCCGGTCGTGTCGCCATCGTCACCGGCGCAGGAAAGGGGATTGGCCAGTCCACGGCGATCGCGTTCGCGAAGCTCGGCGCCCGCGTCGTGCTCAGCGGTCAGAGCGAGGCGCCGCTTCGGCAGACGCGTGCGCTCATCGAAGAGTCCGGCGGGCGCGCCGCGGTGATCGTGGGCGACGTGTCGGATGAGAAGACCGCGCGTGAGAGCGTGTCGATGGCGCTCGCCGAATTCGGACGGCTCGACTTCGCCGTCAACAACGCCGGCGTGTCGCCATGGACTGGCAATACGGTCGACTGCTCGCTAGACGCGTGGCAGCGCGTGATCAACGTGAATCTCACGGGAACGTGGCTCGGAATGAAGTACCAGATACCGGCTATTGAAAAGAGCGGCCGGGCCGGAGCCATCGTGAACATGACCTCCGTTGCCGCGTTGCAAGTCTTCGAAGGCTACCCCGTGTACTCGGCGAGCAAGTGGGGCGTCGTCGGCGTTACGAAGGTGGCCGCACGAGAATTCGCCGCGCGCGGCGTTCGCGTCAACGCGATCGCGCCCGGCTCGATCGAAACGCCGCTATTCAGCACCGTCATCAACGGCACGCCGAGCTCCCGAGCCGATTACGAGAAGCAGACGCCGATGGGGCGCATCGCGAAGTCGGAGGAAGTCGCGGCCGCCGCGATGTGGCTATGCTCCGACGCGGCGAGCTATGTGACGGGCACCGTCCTTGCTGTCGATGGAGGAATGACACTATGAGCAATCGGAATGAGAAGACTGTCTTCATCACCGGCAGCTCGTCGGGTCTCGGCAAGGCCGCGGCGAGGTTGTTCGCGGCGCGAGGATGGAACGTCGTCGCTACGATGCGCAGCCCTAACAAGGAGAAGGACCTCGCGAAAGTTCCGGGCATCACGCTGCGCGCACTCGACATCACCGACCCGCAGCAGATCGAGCGCGCCGTGGCCGACACGCTGGCGCTCGGCGACGTCGACGTCGTCTTCAACAACGCCGGCTACGGGATGTCGGGCCCGCTCGAAGGCATGACGGACGAGCAGATGCTCCGCATGGTCCAAACGAACCTAATGGGCCCGATTCGCGTGACGAAGGCCTTCGTCCCGCGCTTCAGGCAGAAGCGGGCGGGGCTGTTCGTGAACACCACGTCGATCGGGGGGCTCATCACGGTGCCTCTCAACTCGATGTATCACGCCACCAAGTGGGCGCTCGAAGGCTGGAGCGAGAGCATGTCGTTCGAGCTCGGCCAGTTCGGGATCGGGCTCAAGATCGTGGAGCCTGGCGGAATGCGGACTGATTTCTTCACGCGATCACTCGACGTCGGACGGCACGAAGCTTACGACGCGCTCGTGGACAAGGTCATGGGTGCGATCACGGATCCGAAGCAAATGAGCACGTACTCCACGCCCGACGATATTGCGAAGGTCGTTTACGAGGCTGCGACGGACGGCAAGGACCAGCTGCGCTACCTTGCCGGCGCCGACGCGAAGGCGACGTACGCGGCGCGCGTGCAGGGCGGAGACGAGGCTTTCAGGCGGGCGATCAAGATGCAGTTCTTCGGCTGACGGGTACCGCGTTCAGACGGTCGGCACAGTACCTCCGTCGATCACATACTCGGCCCCCGTGATCGAAGCTGCGCGTGCCGAGACCAGGAAAGCGATGAGGTCCGCAACTTCCTTTGGCCTCGCAGGACGGCCGAGCGGAATTCCCCCAAGCCCACTCATGATGATCTGCTTCCCACCCTCGTAGTCCGTGCCAGCCTGGGCTGCCAGTCGTTTCGCCAACGCGACCGACGCCTCGGTCTCGATCCAGCCGGGAGACACCCGGTTGACGCGGATTCCCTTCGGCGTCACTTCCTTCGAGAGCGCCTTGCTGTACGTCGATAGTGCAGCCTTCGCTGCGGCGTAGGCGATGGTCGATTCGGGCAGCGGCAGAACGCGCTGGATCGACGTCACATGGATGATGACCCCGGACCCTTGCGCGAGCATCGACGGGAGCAAGGCGCGGTCGAGGCGAACGGCCGACATCAGGTTCTGGTTCAGCTCCTTTGACCACGCTGCGTCATCGAGCGCCAAGAATCCGCCGGCCGGCGCGCTGCTACCGCCGAACACGTTGACGAGGACGTCGATGCCGCCCAACTGCCTCAGCACCGAGCTGGCGACGGTGTAGACGCCAGCGGCAGTCGAAAGGTCTGCGGCGACAAAGCCCGCACCTTCCACTGTCTTGGCCGGAGCGGAGCGCGCCGTCGCCAGGACCCGGGCGCCCGCTTCACGGAGAGTCTCCACGACGGCTGCTCCGACGCCTTTCGTTCCGCCGGTGACCAATGCGCGGCGGCCGGCGAGTGCAAGATCGAAATTCATGGGATAACTCGAGAGTGGGGGGTATTCAACGCGCTGGATCGGTGGGCTGTACGCTGCTCGACGGGACGACGCACGTCCGGTCCAGGCTCACACCGTGATTTCGAGGGACGCGATCTTTCCGCGTGCGAGGCGGAACGCGTATCTCAAGTCGACCGGGCTGCCGGGGAAGTCGCCCGTCAGCCTACACGTGACGACGTATCCCCCATCCCTCTGTTCCAGGGCGAGCGGCTGGCTGGTGTACGAGTACTTTGCCGACGTCCCGGTCTTCCACGCTTGGATCGCCGCCCGACCCGAGTGCTTGCGTCCTTCGTCCTTGACCGTGGCCACCTTCGTAAAGCAGCGCGCGACGGCGTCGGCGTCACCGCGTTTGTCGGCGTCGAAGTAGGCAGCGATCGGTTCCGGAAAATTCAGGGTGGTCATCGCGGTCTCCCGTGTTGTTGCCGCGCGATAAATATGACCCTTCTGTCAGATTAGAGAATCACCTATATTCTCATTGGGCTATTTAGAGAGTAGTACATAGTGCGCGGAGCGGAGTTTGCCGAATTGAAGGCCTTTGCAACGGTCGTCGAGCGGGCCAGCTTTGTACGCGCGGCCGATCATCTCGGGTTATCTCCCTCGGCCTTGAGCCAGACCATCCGGCACCTCGAAACCCGACTCGGCGTGCAGCTGCTCAATCGCACTACGCGGAGCGTCGCGCCGACGACGGCGGGGTCGCGTCTCTACGCGCGTGTCGCGCCGATGATCCTGGAGCTGGACGCTTCGGTTGCCGAAGCGGTCGCCTCGACGGGGCGGACCGCCGGAACGTTGCGTGTAAACACGTTGGGCATGGCGGCGAAAAGGATCATCGCGCCGCGGCTTGGCCGGTTTCATCGCGCGCACCCGGACGTGGTGCTCGACATCGTGATCGACGACGGCCTGAGCGACATAGTCGCGGGTGGGTTTGACGCAGGCATTCGGGTTGGCGAGCGCCTGGAAAAGGACGTGATTGCCGTGCGTCTCACGCCCGACGTGAGAATGTTGGCGCTCGCGTCACCCGACTATCTGTCGCGGCACGGGGAGCCCAAGACGCCCGCCGATCTACACCGCCACGCCTGCATCAACTGGCGCTTCCCGGGAAGCGGCCGGATCTACCAATGGGAGTTCGAGAGGAAGGGCAAAAAGCTCGAGATGGCCGTCGAAGGCCCGTTGATCTCGAACCATCAGGACGTCGTCTTCGAGGGGGCGTTGCAGAGCCTCGGTATTCTCTACGCCTACGATCACGACCGCGTAGACGACGCGATCGCGCGCGGACTGCTGAAGCGCGTCCTCGCTGACTGGTCACTGAAGAGTCCCGGCCTGTATCTCTACTATGCGAAGCGCCGGCACGCTCAGCCGGCGCTCCGCTCCTTCATAGATTGCCTTCTGGACCGCGACGAGGCCGCAGCAGTGCGACCAACCGTAACGTAGTGCGGCAAGGCATCGGTACTCCCGCGAACGGCGCCTTGCGTTTCGCATTGCGCACGCGTTCGCCGACCTCCGGCACCAGGTCGACGAATGACTTGTCCCTCGTTCGATGGGCGAGGACCATACAACCATGACGGCACTAAACGGCAAAGTAGTCGCGGTCACGGGAGGCTTCGGTCAACTCGGCCTTGCCGTCGTGCAGGCCGCGCTCGAGGCGGGGGCTGGTGTGGCCGCGCTCGGTCGCTCGGCTTCTCCGGCCGAGCTCAAAACGCTCGCGAGTACGCTCACGATTACCGGCGTCGATTTGGCCGATCCGGAAGCCGCTGCGCGCGCGCTCGACGAGGTCGCCGCGAAGCTCGGCCGCCTCGACGCGCTCGTGAACGTCGCCGGAGCGTTTCGCTGGGAGGAGCTCGCGGCGGGTAGCGTCGACACTTGGGACTTGCTCTACCGCGTCAACCTGCGCACCGCGGTCAGCGCATCGCGCGCCGCGCTGCCGCATCTGCTGCGCTCCGGCGCTGGGCGAATAGTGAACGTCGGCGCGGGCGCGGCCGCGGCCAAAGCCGGCGCCGGCATGGGCGCCTACACCGCGTCGAAGGCCGGCGTCGCGAAGCTCACCGAAGCGCTCGCCGACGAAATGAAGGATCACGCCATTACCGTCAACGCGGTCTTGCCGAGCACCATCGATACGCCAGCGAATCGCGCGGACATGCCGAACGCGGATTTCAGCCGCTGGGTCGCGCCGCGCGACATCGCGAGCGTGATCGTGTTTCTGCTGTCGGATGAAGCGCGCGCGGTGACCGGCGCGCTGATTCCGGTGTCGGGCCGCGTCTAGCGGAGCTCGAGCTCGCGCTCGAGCTCCAGGCTCTCGCGATCGCGGTAGATCGTGGCGAGCGCGACCGTTTTGCCGCCCGCGATGAAGCGCACGGCCGCGTTACGATCGTCGAAGCTGCCTTCGATCTCGGTGCGCTCCCATGCGCTGGCGTGACCGACGTAGTTGATCCCGACGTCGTAGTGCGCGCTCCAGAAAAACGGCACCGCGTCGAACTTCTCGCGCAGGCCGAGCATGTTGCGCGCGGCGGTTTGACCCTGCCGCTCTGCCACCACCCAATGCTCCACGCGGATCCGCTCGCCGGAGTGAGGGTCGGGCCAGCGTGCGATGTCGCCCGCGGCGAACACGTCGGGCGCGCTCGTCTCGAGAAATTCGTTCACAACCACGCCCCGATCGAGCGCGAGCCCGGCCTTCTCGGCCAGGTCCACGCTCGGCCGCACGCCCACGCCGATCACGACGAGATCCGCCGCCAATTGGTCGCCGGTCTCGAGCGTCACCGATTGAGTATCGATCGACTTGGGTTTGGTGCCGAGATGGAACGCGACACCGTGCTCCTCGTGCACCTTGCGGATGAATCCGCCGAGCTCCGGGCCCATCACCTTGCCGAGCGGCACGCTCTCGGGTGCGACGACGTGGACCTCGAGCTTGCGGGCACGCAGCGACGCAGCGACCTCGAGACCGATGAAGCTCGAGCCGATCACGACCGCTCGCCGCGCGTTCGCGGCCGCCGCGATGATCGAGCGGCTGTCCGTGAGCGTGCGCAGGTAGTGGACGTGCGGGAGCTCGCCGCCGGGAAGGTCGAGCTTGATCGGTTCCGCGCCGGTCGCGAGCAGCAACTTGTCGTAGGTTTGTGTCCGTCCGTCAGCGAGCAGGATCTGCTTGCGGTTCGTGTCGAGCGAGGTCACGCGAGCGCCGAGCACGAGCTCGATCTCGTGCTCGGCGAAGAATTCCGGCGGGCGCAGCGGCATCCATTCCTCGGGCGCGCTCCCCGCCAGGTAGTCTTTCGAGAGATTCGGCCGGTCGACGGGCGGGGCCGAATCGGCGCCGACCATGATCAACTTGCCGCGATAGCCCTCGCGACGCAGCGCCTCCGCGGCCGCATGGCCGGCGGCGCCCGCGCCGACGATCACGATGCAGGCCGCTTTAGCCTCGATCGACGGTGGCGGCGGCCGCTCGGGCTTGCGGGCGCCGACGCGCACGCGTCCCCCCGTCGTCTCGACGCCGTAGCACGCGAGCGGATTCAACGCCGGCGCGCGCAGCGCCGCGCCCGTACGCAAGTCGAAGCATGCGTGATGCCACGGGCAGCGGACGGTGCCGTCGACCAGCAGACCTTCGCCGAGCGGCCCCGAGTAGTGGGTGCAGGTGGCGCCCACCGCGAAGATCTCGTCCCCTCGGCGCGCGAGCAACACGGTCTCGTCATGGGCGTGGCCGACCAACATCTCGCCGTCGCGAACGGCGTCCAGCGCCACGCCCTCGGCCAAATCGGGGCCCGTCAGTTTCTTTTCTCCGCCCATGCTGAGACGATTCTATGCGACGGTGCGGAGGACGAGTCTAGGCGGCGACGCGAGCACACTCCGTGAGCTGCCCGCCCGGGTGGCGGAAGGGTAGACGCAGCGGACTTAAAATCCGCCGGCCGCAAGGCCATCCCGGTTCAAATCCGGGCCCGGGCACCACTAAGGGGACAAGGGAAGGCCGGTCGGCGCTCAGGCCGACTGCCGCAACAATGGCTTGACGTTGCTCTCGACGGCGAGGGGTTGCGCGGCCACACCTGCGACGGGCGGCAACAGAACGCGCGTCCGCCAGACTTCGTAGGGATCCCAGCCCGCCTTGGCGTTCGGCGGCTCGACCTTGGGCGCGGTATTGATCAAGGGTGCCTGCACGGGCACCGGCATGCGTCCTGCTGCCTGAGTCTTTTTCATTAAAGGAGAGCCGCTATTCGTTTTCGTTGGAAGTCGCGCAGTATCCGCTTATCGCATGACAACTCTGTGACGTGGGTCACAGTTTCGCCGAGGGTCGATCCGGGTTTCCGCCTAACCCTCGGGCAGCCGTCCCCGGAGGGTTGTGTAACATTAGCGTAATACCAGCGTAAAGCAACTGCAAAACACGCGTGCTGGACTCTACCCTCGGGAGGCCCATGGGTAGCGCAGTCCTCGTCATTCACGGTGAAAAGCCCTTTCGGGATGCGGCGCGCGACGCATTGTCGTCCGCGGGGCACGCCGTCCACGAAGCCAACGAGCTCGGCGCGGCTTGGCGTCTGGTGGAGGTGACCCGCCCCGACCTGATTATGTTGCCTTGGACTGCGCTGAAGCCGGTTCGCGACTCCCTGGCGCGGTTGCGCGGCGAGCACGTGACCCGGCTCAGCCGGGTGATCGTCTGGGCGCCCCAAGCCGAGATCCACGACGCCATCAATTCGCTCGAGTTCGGGGCGGACGATTGCCTTTCGGTGCCGTTCGCCGAAGCGGAGCTCGTCGCCCGCGTAAACGCCTGCCTGCGCCGCCAGCCTGCGACGGCGCGCCCGGACGAGCTGACGGCCGGTCCGCTCGTACTCGACAAGGCCGTGCACTGCCTGACGGTGAATGCTCAGCTCGTCGAGCTCGCGCCCACGGAGTTTCGGCTGATGGCCTTCTTCCTGGAGAACCAAGGGCGGGTGTTCAGCCGCGACGAGCTCCTGCGCCGCGCCTGGGCCAAGAACATCAAGGCCGGTCATCGGACCGTGGACGTCCACGTTCGCCGTCTCCGCCAGTTGCTCGAGCCGTTCGGGTGCGACCAACTCATTCAGACCGTTCGCGGTTTCGGCTACCGTTTCGCGCAGAACGGTCGCGACGGTCGGCCGCAGCGCCCCATGGAGCTCGCCGACAACCGCGAGCATCCGTAAGGGCTACTTCACGAGACGTACCGCGGAGGGCGCGTCCGGTGTCGCCGGCGCAGGCAGCATTGCCGTGTCGACCAGCGACGCGTCTTCCGGATGCGGGTCTCCGCGCGGAACCCGTTCCGGAATCTGCACCATTATCTTGAACGGCCCCAGGGTGAGCACGTCCTGGTCGCGGAGCACCGCGCGCTCGACGTGCCGGCCGTTCAGCGAGAGGCCATTCGCGCTGTTCAAGTCGACGACGTAGTAACCCTCCGGCGTCCCGACGATCGCGGCATGATGCCGGCTCAGGTATGCGCTTGGCAGGCAGACGTCGTTGTGCTCGCTTCGGCCGAGCAGTGTTCGTTGCGCGAGCGTGACTTTGTCGAAGCTCCGGCCGCCGCGACTGACCAGCAAGTAGGCGCACGGCGGCTCCTCGCGCGGACTCGAGCCCGCGACCCCGTCGATGTCCTCGACTCTCGCGGTTCGCTGCGCCGCGAGCTTGGCGATCGCGCGTCTCGCGATGCGCGCGTCGACGCGCGCGACGCGCAACTGCCGCAGCAGCAGAAGCGCCATCTGACAGAGCACGTCGACGGCGGCGAACCGGCCCTCGCTCAGGCGGACGATCATCTCGCTTGCGACCGGTGTGAAGGTGCCGCCCATGTCGAATCGAGCGAGACGCCACTCGACGTAGCTCGCGAGGTCGGCCTGAGACGGCGTCTCGAGGATGTGCCGCACGGTCTCCGAGTCGGTCGAGTAGGGGAGGCGGTGCCCGAAAGAGGGCGATCCGGCGAGCAGCAGGTCGATCGCGGGCCTTTGCTCGACCCGGAACGCGAGCAGGCGTTCGACCTCGTCCCAGGCCGCCGGCTGCAAGCTGTGTGCGTCGTCGATCACGACGAGCACGCGCCGGCCTTGCGAGCGGCGCTGTTGCACGAACACGGACAGGAGATTGCGTTGCTCGATCTCCGAGAGCTCCCACGGGGCAAGTCCGGCATTCAAGAGCAGACTCGCGAGCACCCCGGAAGCGTCGTTCTTCGGCCCCTTGAGGTGCAGGACGACGGCATTCGCGCCGAGCCGCGAAGCGAGATGATTGAGCAGCGTCGTCTTGCCCGACGAGGGCGGGCCGAGGAGCGCGCGCACGCGCATCGTTCGAGAAAGCTGGCTCAGGGCCGCCTGCTGAGCCGGCCCGAGCCAGACTTGGTCCGCCGTTGGTCGCGCAAACACTTTCGCGGGAGACACAACGAAGCGCGCTTCCGCCATTGGCCGTTTTCCCTTCTTTCTTAGCTAGTTATCGAGGAGAAGTAAGCGTTCTTGTAACGGCGGCTCGCAGTCTAGGGCATGAGGAAAGTTATGTAAACTGCTGGATTGACGGACTATTCCGCGCGCGGCGCGCGATGGATGAGCCGCGCAAATTCTCGGACGGACTTAACAATCGCTCCATTAGTTGTTGTTACTCAAAGAAAAATGCGTTGCGATTCGTTTGCAAATGCAGCCCCCTCGGGCACAATCCGCGGCTTGGCTCAACAGGGGTGAGCGGATGACGGGTGCGGAGTGCTGCGCGCGAGGGGGCTAGCGATTTGGCGCGGCGAGCGTTGTCTATTCGAGGGGCTCGACTTCGAGCTCGGACCCGGACAGCTTGCGCTGGTCGTCGGCCCGAACGGCGCCGGCAAGACGACGTTGTTGCGGGTGCTCGCGGGACTGGCCCAACCGACGAGCGGCCGGGTCACTTGGGGCGACTCTCCCGTCGACGCCCTCGCCGGGGAGCGGCGAGCGGAGATCGCCTATCGCGGTCATCTCGACGGGTTGAAGAAGGACCTCACCGTGACCGAGAACCTCGCTTTTCATTCGGCGCTGTTTCTGGGACGCACGGCCGTCGAGCCGTTGCTTGCGGAGATCGAGCTCGCCCGCGCCGCCGACACCCGCGCGCGGTACTTATCGGCAGGGCAGCGACGCAGGGCGGCGCTCGCCGCGCTCAAGCTCGCGCCCGCCAAGCTGTGGCTGCTGGACGAGCCGATGACCAACCTCGACAGCGCCGGCCGTGCACTGGTGGTCGCGTGGACCCGCGCGCATCTCCAGGCCGGGGGCAGCGCGGTGGTCGCCACTCATCAACCCGACGAGTTCGTCGCTCACGGGGCGATCGTGATCGAGCTGTGAACGCGGTGCCATGAACGCATTCTCGACCATAGTGTTGCGCGACCTGCGGGTGGCGTTCCGGCGCTTCAGCGAGCTCGCGAACCCGTTGCTGTTCTTCGTCATCGTGGTGTCGCTGTTTCCGCTGGCGTTGTCGCCAACCGCCGACGTGCTGCGCACCGTTGGCACCGGTGTCTTGTGGGTGTCCGCGCTGCTATCCTCGCTGTTGACGCTGGACGCGCTGTTCCGCGGCGACGCCGAGGACGGCAGCCTCGAGCAGCTGTTGCTGAGCCCGGTGCCTCTCGGCCTCGCGGTGCTCGCGAAGATCGCGGCGCATTGGCTCGTCACGGTGCTGCCGTTGATGTGCCTCGTGCCGCTGCTCGCGGCGACCTTCGACGTGCCGGCGCGTGCGTTGCCGACGCTCGCGTTCGCGTTGTTGCTCGCGACGCCGACGCTCAGCGTGCTCGTGGGGTTGGGGGCTGCGTTGACCGTGAGCCTGAAGCGCGGCGGCTCGATCGCCGGACTGCTGATATTGCCGCTCGCGGGTCCGTTGCTGATCTTCGGGACCCGCGCCACGGATCTCAGCGTCAACGGCGAAGCGACGGCGGCGCCGCTGTACTTGCTGGCCGCGCTGGCCGCGTTCGCGCTCTCGCTCGGACCGGCGGCGATAGCGGCGGCGCTGCGCGTAGGGCTCGAATAGGGGACGCAGGATGCCGTTGCCGCGTTGGTTTCACTTGCTCGGGTCGCCGCCGTTCGTCTATCGGTTGACGTCGAGGCTTGGGCCTTGGCTCGGCGGCGCCGGCTGCCTGCTGCTCGCGGTGGGTGGCTATTGGGCACTAGCCGTCGCGCCCCCTGACTATCAGCAAGGCGAGGTCTATCGAATCATCTACATTCATCCGCAGACGGCCTACGTCGCGATGATGGCGTACGTGGTGATGGCCGTGGCCGCCGGGATCGGATTCGTCTGGCGGATCAAGCTCGCGCACGCCGCGGCCGTCAGTGCCGCGCCGATCGGCGCCTCCTTCACGTTCTGTGCGCTGGTCACCGGCAGCATCTGGGGCCGGCCCACCTGGGGAACGTTTTGGGCGTGGGGCGATCCACGGATCATGTTCGAGACCCTGTTGCTGTTCCTGTTCCTGGGTTACCTCGTGTTGCGCGCGGCTTTCGACGACCGCGACAAGGCCGACCGCGTCAGCGCGATCCTCGCGGTCGTAGGCGTCGTGAACGTCCCGATCATTCATTATTCGGTGATCTGGTGGAACACGCTGCATCAAGGGCCCACGCTGCTCGCCGAGGGCGGCCCGGCGATGACCAACGACATGCTCGTGCCGTTCCTGATCATGTTCGCGGGCTTCACGTTGTTCTTCTATTGGCTGTTGCTCACGCGGCTCCAGGGCGAGATCGTCGAGCGCGAGCGCGACACGCGTTGGATCCAAGAGCTCGTCGCGGGGTCACGAGCGTGATGGAATTCCTGGCAATGGGCGGCTACGCGGCTTACGTCTGGACGGCGTACGGCATTACACTTCTCGTGCTGGTGCTGAACGTGGCGGCAGCACGGCGGCGGCTTCGAGGCGCGCTGCGCCGGGCTCGTGAGCTCGCCGGCCGCGAAACGATCCGCAAACAAGCCACGGTGAGGCAATTGCGATGACACCCAGAAGACAACGGATGTTATTGATCGGGTTCGCTCTCGCCGGAATGGCCGTCGCCGTGACGTTCATGGTCCGGGCGTTCAACGAGAACCTTCTCTATTTCTTCAGCCCGTCCCAGGTCGCGGCCGGCGAAGCGCCGAGCCGCGTGTTTCGCTTGGGCGGCCTGGTGATCGAGCACAGCTTCAAGCAGGAGCCCGGGAGCTTGACCGTGCACTTCGTGCTCAGCGATCTCGTGCACGAGATCCCGGTGACCTACACCGGCGTGCTGCCGGATCTGTTCCGCGAAGGGCAGGGCATCGTCGCGCGCGGCGCGCTCGACGCGTCCGGGACGTTCGTCGCCGAGGAAGTGCTCGCGAAGCACGACGAGAAGTACATGCCGCCGGAAGTCGCCGACGCGCTCGCGAAGGCGCGGGAGACGGTCGCCGAATGATTCCCGAGCTCGGCCAATTCGCGTTGATCCTGGCGTTCTGCCTCGCGCTCGTCCAGGCGGTGTTGCCGATCGCGGGCGCCGCGGTGGGCAAGCGGGAATGGATGGCGCTCGCGCGGCCCGCGGCAGCGGGGCAGTTCGTGTTCGTTGCGATCGCGTTCGGCGTGCTCGTGTACGCGTTCCTGAGCGACGACTTCAGCGTGCTGTTCGTGGCGCAGCATTCGAACACGGCGTTGCCGACCTTCTACAAGTTTGCGGCGACGTGGGGCGGTCACGAAGGATCGCTGCTGTTCTGGATCACAGTGCTCGCGATCTGGACGGTGGCCGTGGTCGCGGGCAGCCGCTCGCAGCCGCAGGAATTCTCGAGCCGCGTGCTCGGCGTGCTCGGCATCGTGAGCGCGGGCATCATGGCGTTCGCGCTGTTCGCGTCGAACCCTTTCACGCGCCTGTCGCCCACGCCGTTCAACGGCGCGGATTTGAATCCGCTGCTGCAAGATCCCGGCATGGTGATCCATCCGCCTTCGCTGTACGGCGGCTACGTCGGCATGGCCGTGCCGTTCGCGTTCGCGGTGGCGGCGCTCCTCACCGGCCGTCTCGACAAGAACTGGGCCAGGTGGACTCGGCCGTGGACGGTTTTGGCGTGGGTCTGGCTCACGTGCGGCATCACGCTCGGCAGCGGGTGGGCCTACTACGAGCTCGGCTGGGGCGGCTGGTGGGCCTGGGACCCCGTCGAGAACTCGTCGTTCATGCCCTGGCTCATGGCGACAGCGTTGCTCCATTCGCTCGCGGTGACCGAACGGCGCGGCATCTTCAAGAGCTGGACGGTGTTGCTCGCGATCGCGGGCTTCTCGCTGAGCTTGCTCGGCACCTTCCTCACGCGCTCGCCGGTGCTCGTGTCGGTGCACGCATTCGCGTCCGACCCGGCGCGCGGCATGTTCATCTTGGGTCTGCTCGGGTTCTTTTCGGGCGGCGGGCTGCTCCTCTACGCGCTGCGCGCGAGCAAGCTCGAGGCGGAAGGCGGCTTCAAGCTCCTGTCGCGAGAGACGTTCCTGCTCGCGAACAACATCCTGCTCGTGATCGCCGCGCTGGTCGTGCTGTGGGGCACCCTTACGCCTGTGTTCGTGGACGCGCTCGCGCACAAGAAAGTGTCGGTGGGCACGCCATGGTTCGACCTGTACTTCCTGCTGCCGACGTTGCCGCTCGCGTTGTTCCTCGGCGCGGGCATGCACTCCACGTGGAAGATCACGGCGGGGGCGCCGCTCGTGCAGCGGTTGATGTGGCCTGCCGCGCTTGCGGTCGCGGCCGGTATCGCGATTCCGGTAATGCTGTTCGACAAGACATCGCTGCTCACCATCGTTGCCGCGGCGATCGGGCTCTGGGTGTGCGCGACGGCGCTGCTCGAGCCGGTAAGTAGATTGGTGCGCCGCCATGCGGCGCCGCTCACGCGCGCGCAGCTCGGCATGTACCTTGCGCACCTGGGCGTGGGCGTGTTCATCCTCGGCGTGACGTTCGTATCCGCCTACACCGTGGAGAAGGACGTCGCTCTTCGTCCGGGCGACCGAGCGGAGATCGGCGGCTACGAGGTGCTCCTACGCGACGTACGCCCGGTGACGGGGCCGAACTACACCGCGCAGGAGGGCGAGTTCGAGCTCCGCCGGAACGGACGCTTGGTCACGGTGATGAAGTCGCAGCAGCGCCTTTACCCGGTGCAACAGACGGAGCTGACCGAGGCCGCGATCGACACGCGGATCGGTCGCGACGTGATCATCGCGCTCAGCAAGGACCTGGGCGCGGGCGCCTGGGCCGTGCGGATCCACGTCAAGCCCGGCATCCGTTTCCTGTGGCTCGGATCGTTGCTCATGGCGCTCGGCGGCCTTCTCGCCGTGACCGATCGCCGCTATCGGCAGCCCGTGCGGGCGAGCAGCGTCGTCGAAGCGACCGCGAAGCCAGCCGCTACAGGCACCTGAGGCGCTCGAGCATGTGGAAGTTCGCGATCCCGCTTGTGTTGCTCGTCGCCATCGGCGTCTTCTTCTATCGCGGCTTGAGCCTCGATCCGAGCGACGTGCCGTCCGCGCTGCTCGGTAGGCCGATTCCCGAGTTCAGCTTGCCGAGCCTCACCGATCCCGATCGCTCGGTGGGCTCGCAGGATCTCAAGGGAAAGGTGGTGCTCTTGAATGCCTGGGGCACCTGGTGCATCGAGTGCCGCCACGAGCACGCGTTCTTGCTGCAACTGGCGCGCGCTGGTGTGCCCATCTACGGTTTCAATCTGAGGGACGATCGAGCGAGCGCGCTCGACTGGCTCGCGACGTTGGGCAACCCGTACGTTGCGTCGGCGTTCGACGCCGACGCCACGGGGGCGCTCGACTGGGGAATCACGGCGGCCCCCGAGACGTTCTTGATCGGACGCGACGGCAAGGTGCTCTTCAAGCACATCTCGCCGATGACGGCCGCGGTCTGGCAACGCGATTTCGTGCCGATTCTCCAGCGCGAGTGCGCCAGCACGGACTGTCCGTTTCTCGCCGCGGCGGGCGGGCTATGATCCGCGCGATCTGGCTGCTCGCGATGCTGCTCATCGCGGGCGTCGCAGCGAGTGACGACGACGCCGATTTCGCGGATCCCGCGCTCAACCAGCGCTATTGGTCGTTGATCCACGAGATCCGCTGTCCGCTCTGCAAGAACGAGAGCATCGCCGAGTCGGGCGCGCCGATCGCGTCGGACTTGCGCCGCGAGATCCGGCGCAAGCTCGCCGACGGCGCCACCGACGCCGAGATCAAGGACTTCCTCGTCCAGCGCTACGGCGACTTCGTTCTCTACCGGCCTCGGTTCACGCCCGAGACCTACGCGCTATGGCTCGGGCCGTTCGTGTTTCTCGCGATCGGCGGATTCGCGTTCTGGCGCGTGCTGCGCGTGCGGCGCGGACAAACGCTCGACGATCCGGTCGACGACCCGCTCGACGAAGGTCCTGCTCCATGATCGCGTTCTGGAGCGTCGCGGCGCTGTTCTCTGCGTTCGCCCTCGGGCTGTTGCTCTGGCCGCTCTGGCGGCAGCGACGCGCGCAGGGGAGGTGGTCATTCACCGCGCTGGCGACGGCGTTCGCCGTGCTTCTCTTGGCGCCCGTGCTCTACCTGTCGGTGAGCAACTGGGATCCGCAGTCTGCCGGCCACCTCGAGGAGCAGGAGCGCATCGTCGCCCAGCTGGCCGATCGTCTGCGAAGCTCGCCGAACGACACAGAGGGATGGAAGATGCTCGCGCGCAGCTACATCACGCTCGCCCACTACGAGGCCGGGCGCGAGGCGTACCGCGAGGCATGGAAACGCACGCCGTCGCCCGACAACGAGCTCAAGACCGACTTCGCCGAGGCGCAGGTACTGGCCGATCGCTCGGCGGTGACGGGGGAGGCCGGGCGCATGTTCGAGGAGGTGCTGGCCGAGGAGCCAAACAACGCCAAGGCGCTCTGGTACGGCGGCCTCGTCGCGCTCGAGACCGGCCAGGAGCAGGAGTTCCGGGCGCGTTGGTCGCGGCTGCTCGAGCTCGGTCCGCCCGAGGAGCTCGCGAACGTCGTGCGCGCAGGGCTCGCGGAGGGTGGTGGATCTCCGGCGGCAGGCGGCGCGGAGGCTGCCCCGAGCGGCCCGACGGTGCATTTGAGCGTGAGCCTCGGCGCCGGGCGTGCGATCGCGGACCTCGGCCCGAATGCCGCGCTGTTCATCATCGCGCGGGCAGCCGAGGGCGGTCCGCCGGTGGCGGTGCTTCGGCAGCCCGCTCAGGCCGTGCCCGGCGAGTTCACGCTGAGCGACGCCAACAGCATGATCGCGGGGCGCTCGCTCGCGAACTACGACGAGCTCACGCTCATCGCACGGCTGTCACGGAGCGGTCAGCCGGCCGAAGAGCCCGGCGACTGGTATGCGAAGACCGTGTTCCGCCCGAAGGAGGACGGCGCGCTGGCGCTCGTCATCGACCAGGTGGTCCAATGAGCGCATGCCCGAGCTGCCGGACGTCACCGTCTACATCGAGGCGCTGCGGCAGCGAATCGGCGGGGCGCGCCTAGAGCGCTACCGGCTCCTTTCCCCGTTCCTGCTCCGCAGCGTCGAGCCGCCGCTCGACGCGCTCGTAGGCTCGCGCGTCGCCACGATCGAGCGGCTCGGCAAGCGCATCGTGATCGGCTTCGAAGGCGGCGTGTTTCTCGTGATCCATCTGATGATCGCGGGCAGGCTCCAGTGGCGCGCGGACCAGCCGAAGAAGCACGTGCCGAACACGCAGCTCGTGCTCGAGTTGGATACCGGAACGCTGTTCATGACCGAGGCGGGCACGAAGCGCCGTGCGTCGCTCTACGTCGTCCGCGGCCGCGCTGCGCTCGCGGAGCATGATCGCGGCGGGCTCGAGGTCGCCCAAGCGAGCGTCGAGGAGTTTCGCGCGGCGCTCACGCGCGGCAACCATACGCTCAAGAGGGCACTTACCGATCCGACCATGTTGAGCGGGGTGGGCAACGCGTACTCCGACGAGATCCTGCACCGCGCCCGGCTGTCGCCGATCGCGCTCACGAGCAAGGTCTCCCCGGAGGAGTACGGGCGCTTGTTCGAGGCAACGCGCGAGGTGCTCGCGGAATGGACCGCGCGGCTGCGTGCGCAGACGAACGGCGAGTTCCCGAGCAAGGTCACGGCGTTTCACGACGAGATGGCGGTGCACGGACGCTACGGCCAGCCGTGCCCCGTCTGCGGCACGAAGGTGCAACGGATCCGTTACGCCGACAACGAGACGAACTACTGCCCGCGCTGTCAGACGGGCGGGCGGTTGCTCGCCGACCGATCGCTATCGCGGTTGCTCAAGAAGGACTGGCCGAAATCGATCGACGAGCTGGAGCGCATGCACCGTTGACGACGCCGGGCTCGGTGGGCGAACGATGGCCGCGCGTGATCGCGCACGCGGACATGGATGCCTTTTACGCGGCCGTCGAGCAGCTCGACGATCCCACCCTGCGCGGCCGGCCGCTGCTCGTAGGTCCGAACAGCATGCGCGGCGTCGTGCTCACCGCGAGCTACGAAGCCCGGCCGTTCGGCGTCGGCAGCGCGATGCCCATGGCGCAGGCGCGGCGGCTCTGCCCGCAGGCGCTCGTCGTGCCGCCCAGATTCGAGCGCTACAGCCAAGTGTCCGCGACGATCATGCGGCTCTTCGGCGATTTCTCGCCCGACGTCGAGGCGCTGAGCCTCGACGAGGCGTTTCTCGACATGACCGGCAGCGAGCGGCTGTTCGGCTCGCCTGAGGCGATCGGCCGCAAGATCAAGGATGCGGTGCGCGAGGGGACAGGCGGTCTCACCGCGTCCGTGGGCGTCTCCGGCACCAAGTACGTGGCCAAGGTCGCGAGCGGTTACCACAAGCCCGACGGGCTCACGGTCGTTGCGCCCGCCGAGGCGCGTGCGTGGCTCGCGCCGCTGCCGGTCGGGCATCTGTGGGGCGCGGGCAAGAAAACCGCGGCGCGCCTCGAAGGTCTGGGATTCCGCACGATCGGCGACGTCGCCGCCGCCGATCCGCAAAGGCTCGTGCAAGCGGTCGGCAAGCTCGGTATGCGCTTTCACGCGCTGGCGCGCGGCGAGGACTTTCGCGGCGTGGAGGGCGCGCGGCGCGCGCGCAGCTTGAGCTGCGAGCGCACGCTCAACGTCGACGTCGCGGCGCGCCACGAGATCGAGGCGCACCTGCGGGCCTCGGCCGACACCGTCGCGCGGCGGCTCCGACGCCGCGGTCTGCGCGCGCGTGGCGTGCGCGTGAAGCTCAAGCGCACGGACTTCGAGATCCTCACCCGGCAGCGAACGCTGCAAGCGCCGAGCGACGTGGCGGCCGAATTCTTCGCGGCCGCACGCACGCTGCTCGACGACATCGTGGCGGAGGGTCCGTTCAGGCTGGTCGGGCTCGCGGCCTACGAGATCGAGGGCGCGGCCGATCGAGAGCAGCTCGGGCTGGCGATCGATTCGGGTCGCACGCGCGCGCTCGAGACCGCGCTCGACTCCGTTGCCGAGCGCTTCGGGGCCGGCGTCGTGCAGCGCGCCGCGGATCTGATCAACGATCGCGGGCTCGGGCTTGCGGCGAATCTCGACTTCCTCGCGGACAACGACGGCGCCGCCGAGGGGGAGGGCGCGCCCGACGCGCTGGACCTCGAGTCGACCGACTAGCTGCTTAGTTTCCGATCTTCGGCTCTGGGCCGAACACGTCGTCGACGGTGAGCTCGTGGATCGGGCCCAAAGCGAGCGCCCGTATGCCGGGCTCGATCGTCGCGCGGTCGCCCGCGACCACCACCGCGAAGCGGCCCGCCTGGACGTACTTGCGCGCGACGCGCTGCACGTCGGCCGCCGTCACGGCCTGGATGTTCTGCACGTACTTCGCGAAGTAGTCGTCCGGCAGCTTGTAGACGAGCATGTCCTCGAGTTTGCGCGTGATGTCCGCCGTCGTCTCGAAACCGCCGGGGAACCGTAGGGCCACGTAGTTCTTCGCGCGCGCGAGCTCGTCCGCCGGCACGGCCTTGAGGATCGCGTCCAGCTCCTTGAAGAACTCCGTCAGCGCCGGCGACGTCTTGTCGGTCTGCACGCCCGCCGTCGCGGCGAACGGGCCCGCCGATGCCCGCATGTCGAAGCTCGAGCCTGCGCCGTAGGTGTAACCGTGCTGCTCGCGCAGGTTCATGTTGAGTCGCGACGAGAACGAGCCGCCGAGGATCGTATTCATCACCTGAATCGGAAAGTAGTCGGGCGTGGAGCGCGGCACGCCGACCCAGCCGATCCGCACCTGCGATTGCGGCGCGCCGGGCTTGTCGACGATATACACCTCGCGCGCTGTCCGCTCCTGCGCGGCAGGCAGCGTCCGATGAACGGGGGCGGGGCCGTCGGCCTTCCATGCGCCGAACGCGGACTCGAGCAACGGCACCACCGCGCCGCGTGTGATGTCGCCGACGACGAGCAGCGTTGCGTTGTCGGGCCGTATCGCCGCGCGATAGAACGCGCGCAAATCGTCCGCCGTGAACGAGCCGATTGTGGCGCCAGTGCCCACGGTCGCGGTGCCGTAGCGGTGCTCCGCGCCGTATAGCACGCGCGCGAACGCGAGCGCGGCGATCGTCGGTGGGTCGTCGCGCGACTGCAGCAGGTCGGTGAGGCGGTCGTCGCGCTGCCGCTCGAGCTCGTCGGCCGGGAACGTCGGGTGCAGCGCGACGTCGGCCATGATCGGCAACGCGCCGGCGAGCCGCGCGGCGGGCACGTGCAGTCGCACTGCGGACGAGTCGATCGCGCTCGCCGCGCCCAAGTCCGCGCCGAGGAAGTCCACGGCGTCGGCGATCTCGAGCGTGGACCGCGCGCCGGCGCCCTCCGTGAGCATCGCCATAGCGAGGCTAGCGACGCCGAACTTGCCGGGAGGGTCGTCCGCGCTGCCCGTCGAGAGCACGAGATTCACCTGCACGACGGGCACTTCGTGCATCTCCACGAGCCACACCGGGAGCCCGTTCGAAAGCTTCAGCTTTTCGATTGCCGGTAGGTGCAGTGCGGGGGCGGGTCCGGGCGCCGGCGGTTTGCTGCGATCGGGCGCCCGCTGAGCAGAGAGCGGCGTCGCGAACACCAACAGCGCGGTTGCACAAGGCAAGCCACGGAGAATCGTCGTCGAGATTACGCGCATCATCGGTTCGCCTACTTGTTTCGCTCGGGCACGACCGTCAGCTCCACGCGCCGGTCCTGCGGCAGGAACGCCGCCGCGGCCGCTTGCACGTCGGACATCGACAGCGCGCGATACCGCGCGAGGTCCTCGTTGAACCAGTCCGGGTTGCCGGTAATGGTGTAGTACGAATTCAGCTGGTCGCCCTTGCCGCCGAAGCCGCCTACGCGCTCCATCCGGTTGTAGAACGACGCCTCGATCCCGTTCACCGAGCGCTGCAGCTCGCGCGTGGTCGGCGGAGAGCCCTGGAGATTCCTGATCTCCTCGTCGATGACCTTCATGAGCTCGTCGACCGTGTGGCCTGGCCGCGGAATCGCTTCGATCACGAAGGACGACGAGAGCGCCTGCGAGCTCTGCGCGGCATCCACGCTTTGCGCGATCTGCAGATCGTAGACGAGCCGCTTGTACAGCCGCGAGTTCTTGCCGCCGGTGAGGACGTCGGCTACGACGTCGAGCGCCGCGTCGAGCGGCGCGAGGTGCGGAGGCGTGAGCCACGCGAGGTAGAGCTTCGGCAGCTGCACCTTATCGGTGATGGTCTTGCGCTGCACGCCGGTGAGCGCGACGCCGGGAACCGACAGCGGCTCCACGGGGGCGCCGGCCTTCACGTCGCTGAACCATTTCTCGACGAGGGCGCGCGCCTTCGGGGGGTCGATGTCGCCCGCGACGACGAGGCTCGCGTTGCCGGTTGTGTAGTACCGCTTGAAGAAGTTGACCGTATCCTCGAACGTCGCTGCGGTCAGGTCCGGCATGTAGCCGATGACCGGCCAGTGATATGGATGCCCTTCGGGGAAGAGCATCTCGCCGAGCGTCACCTCCGAGGCTTCGCCGTACGGCCGATTCTCGACGCTCTGCCGCCGCTCGTTCTTGACGACGTCGCGCTGCGCGTCGACGGTCTC
>DASQOL010000079.1:0-20185 GCA_035644475.1 Gammaproteobacteria bacterium
GTTGGAGAATGCGCTCTCCAACCCGCCGACATCGAGCGCGGTCACGACGAAGTACCACGTGCGTGGGCCCGTGAGATTGTCGAGCGTCCAGCTCGTCGTGGCGGGGTTGTTGATGGCGAGCTGCGACGAGTACATGCCCGGTTGAGTGCCCCAACGCACCTTGAAGCCGACGAGGCGGCCGGTGAGCGGCGCGCCGTCCGTGTAGGTCGTCGGCGCGACCCACGTGAGGAGCGCCGATCCCGTGCTCGGCGGCGGCGGCGGCGGCGGTGGCGGCGGTGGCGGTTGCACGCCGCCAACGGTCACGCTCGAGAAGCTCGCCGTCGCGATTGCGCCGTCGCGATGGCTCGTCACCGCGAGCCCGAGGTACATCGAGGTCCCCATCGCGACGGTGATGCTGCCGCGCTGTGTCCACGTGCTGCCGTTCGTCGAGCTGAACGCGGTGAACACGTTGCCGGCCCGGCGCAACCGCAGCCAGTACGGCGCGTGCGCGGCCCGATCGGCGATGCCTGGAGAAGCGGCAGCGCCGCCCGCCGTTTGTCGATACTGAAGGCTCGCGCCGTTGGAGCCCGTGACCATGGCATACGCATAGCGCGAATTGGCGGCGAGCGTCTCGCGAATCATGACGCCGGCCTTGCTCCACGGGGCCGCGGCGGCAAGGCTGTCAACTCTCGCGGTGACCTCGCCGTCGCCACTCAGCGGGGCATAGACGAATCGGAACTCGTCGGCGTGGCCCCAAATATCCGCACCCGACGCGCGCACCGTGTACACGCCGTTGGCCACGCCGGTGGACCCCGCCGCGGCCACCGCGCCGATGTCTTGGGAAACCAGGGTCTGTGAGAAGCCGATCGTGGGAAACAGACAGACAAAGAGCAGCCATCGCGATCTCATCGCGTTCTCCTTCCATAGACTCGCCGCCGATTCGATGCGGAGACCGCTTCGAATTCCCCCTGCGTCCTTGCAACGAGCCTTACGCCATCACCTCGTAAGCTCGCGTGCTCGCGCGTTCGTCTGCTGCTATTCCGGATTTGCTACCGGCTTCCTCATCGACGTGGCTTCGCGCTTCTGTCGGGACGACTGTTAAGCAGGGTAACGAATCTCATCTCTCTGCGACAATTGTCTGCGATGGCAGACACGACTCGCCGCGCGGGTCGGTGTTCCGCGACATCACCGTGCTGGAAAGTGGTCGACATCGATCGCGGGCACTGCATTGCTGCTTGCCTCTGGTGCCGATCGATCCGAGAATCCAGCCTGCGGGTATCCGCGAGCCCGGGGGGAACGCACGATGCTGCCGGACGTGAACGCCATGCGCACCGGATTCTTGGCTCTGCTCGTTTGCACACCGTGCTTTGCACATCACGGTGTGGCCCCGCACTACGACGTATCGAGGCCAGTGAGGCTCGAAGGCAAGGTCGCGCGCTTCGAGTTCATCAATCCGCACTCGTTCGTGTATGTCGACGTCGTCAACGGCGCCGGTGTGACGGAGACCTGGACCTGCGAGCTCGCGTCGCGCACCGTGCTGTCCCGCAACGGTTTGAGCGCGCAGTCGTTCAAGCCCGGCGCGCCGATCACGATCGACGGCGTCGCTGCGCGCCACAACGCAACCGGCTGCGCGTTCCGCGTCGCCCACTTCGCCGACGGCAGCACGCTCGAGAGCACCGCGTTGTTCGGCCCCACGGTCGCCGCGGGCGCGGACATTCCGGCCGACGCGGCGTCGATCGTGGGCGTCTGGACGATGAAGCGCTTCGCCGTGTCCGACTATCGAGGCGCGCTGACCGAAGCCGGCGAGCGCGCACGCGCGGCCTTCGACCCGATCAAGGACGACCCGGCGATCTATTGCGACCCCGCGAGCCCCGTGCGCTTTTGGGTCAACGTCAACGAGCCGTTCGAGATCGCGCGCGGGCAAGACGCCGTCGTGATCGAGCATCGCTTCATGGACAGCCGGCGCGTCGTGCACCTGAGCGCGGCGGCGCCGGCCGACGCGCCGCGCGGCACGATGGGGTGGTCGATCGGGCGGTTCGAAGGCGCAGCGCTCGTCGTAACGACGGACCACTTCACCGCCGCAACGCTCGAGCCGCGCTACGGCGTGCTGCACACGCAGGACCTGAAGCTCACGGAGCGGCTCGCCGTGAGCGCAACCGGCGAGCTCGAGATCACCTGGGTCATCGACGATCCCGCGTACTTCAAGCAGCCGGTCACGCAAACCGAGGTGTTCGTCCGGAGCCGCCGCGATCCCGAGCCGTACGACTGCAAGCCGGGATATCGACAATAGCGCGCGCGCAGGTCACCAGCGCCCGTGCGCTTTGTTCCACGCATACAACAGCGCCGCGAATCCGTTGTACAGCCAGCGGCCGAGCGCGCGCAGCACCGGCCAGCCGATCATTCGGCCGAGCACCCTCTGCCCGGGCGTGCGCGTCCACAACGCGGCGAATGCGTCTGCGCCGACATGCAGCGTGCCTTGCTCGTCGACCACGTGCAGCCGCTCGCGCACGAACTCTTGCTCGGCACCGATCTCGCACACGGCGTCCGGCCGATTGTGAATGTCGATCCAATCGACGTCGGTCGAGCAGCTCGACATCCGTTGCCGTTGTCCCGCGATGCCCGCGTTGCAGACGGGACACGCGCTGTTGTAGTACACCTTGACCTTAGCCACGGACGCGCGCCTCGAGCACGCGCGCAAGCTCGACGAGCGTTCGCAGCATGCCGTGCCGCACCCCGGTTCCGGGGGCCATTTCGGCGTGCACCGCCGGCAGGTGGCAACTCGGAATCTGCGGATGTGCGTGATGCTCGAAGTGATAGTTGAAATGCAGATCGTAGAGCAGCAGCCGGTCGAGCCAATGCGGCGCGTGCGTTCGCACGTGGCCAGCTTCCGGCGTTTCCAGCGTCGCGTGCTCGGCGATTCCGCGCAGTTGGCTGAAAAACAGGCCGAACGTCGCGGCCGAGATGAACGGCAACGCGGCGAGCTCGAGGAACGCGCCGCCGCCCGTGACCAGAACGAGAACCGCCGCCTGCACACAGAGCAGCGTAACGATAGCGCCGCTCGCGAATGCGTGGCGCAGATTCTTCGGGCTCAATGCGCTCTCGCCGAGAACATAGCGCAGATTCAGGCCGGCGAGCGGACGCAGCAAGTGCAGCACGTAACGCGTCGGCGTCAAGGCGCGCAACTCGTGATAGTGGAACGCCTGCGGATCACCCGCTTCGCCGTAAACGCGGTGATGCCGCCAGTGGAGCCTACCGAAGTTGTGATAGTCGATACCCGTGAGTGCGCCGAGCACTCGGCCGACGCGGTCGTTGCCGCGCGGGTTGCGGAACAACGTGCGGTGCCCGCAGTCGTGCATCACGATCGAGACGCGGTAGAGAAAAAGCCCGAGAACCGGCGTGAGCAACCACGGCGCGAGCGGCCACGCCACGCGTAACGCGGGCGCGAGTCCGAGTAACAGGAAGACCGGCAACGTGTTCCTCGCGAGCGCGGCCCACGCGTACGCGTCGGACGGCTGGAGCCACTCCGGGCGAAGCGCGGTAGTTTCTGCGGCGGCCATGAGCGCGATCCGCTAGGTCCGAAAGTGAGTGAGGCCCGCGTGGATCGACATGAACCCCACGGCGCCGGTCGGCATCCGATGCTTGCGCAACTTTGCTCCCATCGGTCGGAGCGCTCATGGTAACGGATAGCCGATTCAGACGGCCCGTTGACCCGCGTCGGCCGCTGTCGGCGTCCTTTACAGCCGTGCGCTCAATGTCCCGAGCGCGAATACGCAACTCATTGAAAGACGGAGTTATTGAACGCTGGGTGCGGTTGATGCATGCGACGCCAGTCGCAGGTCTGGAACATCATGATTGGAGGCGCGGCTACCATGCAAAGAGTCTTGGTTGCGATTGTTTGTCTGCTCGCTGCTACCGGTTCGGCTACGGCGGCCGTCATCTACACGTACACCGGGGCGCCGATCGACCAAGCTTCCCCCAGCAATGCCAGCCAGTTAGGCAATCACATGAGCTTGACGCTGGGGCTCGCGAGCGTGCTGCCCGTGAACGCGTCGGGCCTCACCGTATGTCCTTCCGGCTGCACCATTGCCGTCGAAAGCTTTGACGCACGCGGCGGCGGTCCGATCGTGGCGTCATCCACCAATGGCGGGCAGATGCTCAGCAACGGACAAGTGTCCACCGACGCCAACGGCCAGATCATCGGTTGGAGCATGACGTTCAGCTTTCTGTCGGCAGCCGCGGTGTTCTCGTCGATCGCCTTGCCGGAGCCGGACCTCGCTCTTGCCGTGTTCGACGTGGGTGAAGTCCAAAACACCCATTGGGGCGCGTCCACCGCGGGCGCGTGGAGCTCGAATGCGCCGCAACCCGTCAGCAGTCCCGGAACAGTGAGCCTACTGATGCTTGGCGCCGGGGCGCTGATTGCAGCGCGTCACCGACCGCGCACACTTCACGCTTGACACCACGCTGAACATCTCGCGCGCGAGCGCTCGAAGAATGTTTCCGCGGAAACATTCCTAGAAACTCCTTCAAGCTCGTTCAGCTACGACCGAGCGTCGAGCCGACCGTGACCGACTAGCTAGAGCGCGACGCGGCCCGTCGCGTTCTCGAGCCCGTCGAGCTCCACGCCCGCGACGTCGCCCAAGCTCGCGATCAAGTTCGCCATCGGCGTCGGATCCGGATTCGCGATGTGCCGCCCGCCCTGCAAGCGGCCCGCGGCGCCGCCCGCCAGCATGATCGGCAGCTTGCGGTGATCGTGCACGTTGCCGTTGCCCATGCCGCTGCCGTAGAGGAGCAACGAGTGGTCGAGCAGCGAGCCGTCGCCGTCGCGCGTGGCGCGCAGCCGCTCGACGAAGTCCGCGAGTAGACCCAAGTGGTACGCGTTGATCTTCGCATACTTCTGCTGCGCCTCGGGCTTGTTCTCGTGGTGCGAGACGATGTGGTGCGACTCGGGCACGCCGATCTGCGGATAGTTGATCGGGCTCGCCTCGACGCCCTTCATGAACGTGAACACGCGCGTCACGTCGGCGCGGAACGCGAGCGCGACCAGGTCGTACATGAGCTTCACGTGCTCCTCATACGACGACGGCACGCCGGTGGGCGCGGCCGGCAGGTCGATGCCGGAATCGATCTGCCGCTCCGCAAGCTGGATGCGGCGCTCCACCTCGCGCACGTTGTCGAGGTACTCGTCGATCGTGACGCGGTCCTCGGGCCCGAGCTCCGCGTTCAAGCTACGCGCCGCGGCGAGCACCGAGTCGAGCACGCTCGCCTTCTCCCGCCAGCGCGCAGCGCGCTGCTCCTGCGTGCCGCTGTCGCCGAACAGCCGCTCGAACACGGTCTGCGGATTCAGCTCCATCGGCAGCGGCGCCGTGGGCGTGCGCCAGGACAGCGTATTCATATATATACAGCTGAAGCCGAACGCGCAGGACCCCGGCGAGCCGCTCATATCCTCGATGCCGAGCTCGAGCGACGGCAGCGCCGTGTCCTGCCCGATCGCGTCGGCGACGTGCTGATCGAACGTCTGCACGTTGCGCACGTCGGCGCCTTCGGTCTTGCGCAGGAACCCGCCATGCAGCCACAACGACGTGGCGCTGTGATGCTCCGACTGCGGCGACGAGCACAGGCCCGTCACGATGTTCACGCGATCGCGCACCGGCTCGAACCGCGCGAGCAGCGGCGGCAGCGTGAGGTTCGGCCCAAGCGGCGGCGTCCAGATCTCCGGCCGCACGCCGTTCGGCACGTACACCGCGCCGAAGCGCAGCTGCGGCGGCGGCGCCGCCCGCGCGGCCGGGACCATCGCGTCGAGCAACGGCAGCCCCACCGTCAAGCCGACCGCGCCGCGCAAAACCGCGCGCCGCGAGATGTGCTTCTTCGTTACGAACATCGTCGTCCTCCCAAACACACTGGGGACACAACTGGGGACATGTTGCCTTTTCGGTATTGCCTCAGCTCGGCGCACGGATCACGCCGAAAAAGGCAACATGTCCCTATCTATTCGCGGCCACCGTCTCCGGTGGCTCGCCGGTCATACGGAACGGCACGCTCTGCACGATGCCGAGCACGAGCGCGCTGAAGCGATAGTCGTCCTTGGCGGCCGCGCGCACGATCGCGCGCACCGCCGGCATGTCCTCGGGCTCGACGCCGCGCGCGAGCGCGTAAGTCACGAGCTTCTTCGTCACCGTGCCGACGAAGAGATCGGGGCGACTCAGGATCGCGTCGCGCAACGCCGCCGGACCCGCGACTTCGGTGCCGTCCGCGAGTTTCCCGGTGGCGTCGACCGGGCGGCCCGCGTCCGCGTCGCGCCACCGGCCCACCGCGTCGAAGTTCTCGAGCGCGAAGCCCGGCGGGTCCATCGTGAGGTGGCAGCCGGCGCACACCGGGTCCTCGCGGTGCCGCTCGAGCCGCTCGCGCACCGAGCGCGGCGTGTTAGCGGGCGCGCTGTCGTCGAGCGACGGCACGTTCGGCGGCGGCGGTATCGGCGGCGCGTCGTAGACGTTGGTCATGATCCACTTGCCGCGGAACACGGGCGACGTGCGCGTCGCCACCGAGGTCTCGAACAGGATGCTGCCGTGGCCGAGCAGCCCGCGGCGATTCGGGTCGGCGATCGGCACGCGGCGGAACGCGTCGCCGAACACGCCGTCGATGCCGTAGTGCTGCGCGAGCCGCTCGTTCAAGAACGAGTAGTCGGCGCCGACGAGGTCGAGCACGCTCGCGTCGTCGAGCATCACGTGACGCAGCAGCAGGTGCGTCTCGCGCAGCAGGTCCTTGCGCAAGTTGTCGTCCCAGTCGGGGAACTCGAGCAGGTCGGGCGTCTTCGCGGCGATGTTGCGGAGCTGGAGCCACTGCTCGGCGAAGTTCGCCACCAGCGCCTCGGCGCGCGGGTCGGCGAGCATGCGCCGCACTTGCGCCTCAAGCGCTCGCGGGTCGGCCAGCTTACCGGCGATCGCCGCCTCGAGGAGCTCGTCGTCGGGGATGCTGCTCCAGAGGAACAGCGCGAGCCGCGACGCGAGCGTCACGTCGCCGACGGCGTGTACCGAGCCCGGCGCGCCGGCCGACCGACGACCGCCAGGGATGGCGGGAGTGACGCAATTGCACGGAGCATATTGCGACCCCGTGCCGCGGAACAGGAACTCCGGGCCGCTCAACATGCGCGCGAGCGCGAGCTCGATGCCGCGCTCGAAGTCGCGGCCGCCGGCGCTGCCCCGCTCGTAGAAATCGAGCAGCATCTTGAGCTCGGTCTCGGTGACGGAGCGGCTGTAGGCGCGACGCGCGAGACGTCCCAAGATCTGCTCCGCGCAATCCACGTGCGCGACGGCCGCCGAAGGCCGGCACGTGAAGATGGCGCGCCTCACCGGCGTGTCGCCGGGACCCGTCGCCTCGAACGGCCCCGTGACCAGCACCTGCGCGATGCGCGGCCAGCCATAGGCGTCGTTGCCGGCCGGCAGGTCGCTCTCGAACGGCTGGAGCACGCGCTGCTCGATCGCAAAGCTCTTCATCACGAACGTGAAGCCGAGCTTGTGCAGCCCGGCCGTCACCGGCAGCCGCACGCGGATGCGCTCCTGCGCCGACGCCGTCGCGCTCCCCTGATCGCGATTCGACAACGCGTCGTCCTCCACGCCGCCGAGCGTCGCGCGGTGCACTGGCACGCCGTCGAGCAGCATCTCGTACTCGAACGGGGTCTTGAAACCCTCGAGCCCGCGCACGGTGCTCGCGGCGGCCTCCCAGAGCTCGGGACGCAGCTCGTACGTGCCGTCCACCGGGAAGTAGTGATCGACCGCGAGCCCGCCGCGCGTGCCGAGCGGCAGTCCTTCGATCCAGCGGTTCTGCGAGAGGTCGGGACGCGGCGCGTAGTGCACAGCGCGCGGCGCGATCGTCGTGTCGCCGACCGCCGTCGCGGCCACCAGCATGCCGAGCGTGAGATAACGCTCGAGCAACAACGGCGAGCTTTTGAGCACGTCGGACACGTTGTCGAACCCGTGACTCGAGCTGTCCGCGGGCAACAGCGACTCGACGTCGATGCTGAAGCCGAGCAAGTCGCGAATCGCGTTGCCGTACTCGGCGCGATTCAATCGGTGCAGCGGCTGGCGGCCCGGCTTCGGCGCTGCGGCGGCCGCGGCGTCGAGCTTGGTCGCGAGGTAGCGGGCCACGCCGAGCGCGGCTTGCCGGTCGGGGCGCGGCTCGCCGGGCGGCGGCATGAGACCGACGTCGAGCTTGTGGATCACCTTCTCCCAGACGGCCGCGTGCGCTTCCGGGTGCAAGAGGTCCGCGTTCTCGAGCACGAGATCGGCCTCGCGCTCCGCGGCGCTGTGACATTCGGCGCAGTAGCGATCTAGGACGGCGCGCTGCTCGGCGGCCGTCTGCTCGGGCGATCGCGCGCAGCCGGCCGCGACCACCATTGCTGTAAACGCTACCGCGAGCGCGGCGGCCGCCGCTGTATGCCCGGGTCGTAGGCTCATCGCGCGGCCGTGGCCGAGGGCGGCGCGGTCCGCGGCGTGCCTTCGCGCGCGCCGAGCTCGCGCAGCGCCGCCGCGGCGGCCGGGCTCTCCGGCGGCGCGCCGAACATCGCGGGCGAGCGCCCGAGCGCGTAGTCGAGCGGGGTGCGGCCGCCGCGATCGGCGGCGTTCAAGTCCGCGCCGTGCGCGGCGAGGAAGCGTACGACCTCGACGTAGCCGCGCTTCGCGGCCGTGTGCAGCGCGGTGGCACCGGCCATCCGGTCGCCCGCGTTCACATCCACGCCGTGCTCGACCAGGAACGCGAGCGCGGCCACCGCCTCGGGCTCGGCGGGCCGCTCTCGGTCGACCGTGACGAGCGGCGGGATCTCGGGGCCGCTCGTGACTGCGAGCACCGTGGTGAAACCGTCGGGCTCAGGCAGCTTAGGATCGGCGCCGACGCCGATCAGGAGCTTCATCGCCTCGACGTCGGCGGAGCGCGCCGCACGGATCAGCGCCGTGTCGACAGGCTTGGTCGGGATCTGGCCGAAGCCGGGATCGCGATCGGGAAGCGGCTGCGGCGGCCGGTCTAAGACGTCCGCCCCGTGCGCGAGCATCGCGGCAAGCAGCTCGAGCTCGGTGACCTTGCCGGTCGGGTGCTGGTGCGGCCCGATCAGTGGCACGAAGTTGCGCGCGTTCACGACCGCGTAGAGCGCCCCGCCCTTCGGGCTCGCGCCTGCGTCGATCAGGAGCTTGGCCGCGTCGTAGTGAAAATTGTGGAGCGCGAGCACCAGCGCCGAGAAACCTTCCGGCGTGCGCGTCTCGAGATCGGCGCCGGCTTGGATCAGCACGCGCAGCGCGTCGGCCGAGCCCTGCCGCGCCGCGAGCAGCACCGGCGTCATGCCGCCGAGCGGGAATTCCACGTTGAACCGCGCCGCCGGCAGCCGCGCCGGCAAGTCGTTGCGTGGCGTCTTCGCGTTCTTGTCCGCACCGGCCGCGATCAACGCCGCGGCCACGCCGCCGCGGTCGTGCGCGGCCGCGTACATCAGCGGCGTCTGGCCCTGCCAGCGCTCCACCACGTTCACGTTCGCGCCGTGCTCGATCAGGAGCTTCACGGCGGCCACGCCGCTGGTGCGCGACGCGAGCATCAACGGCGTCTCGCCCTCGGGCAACGCGCGGTCGGCCTCGGCGCCTGCGTCGAGCAATGCACGAATCAAATCTGGATCGGCGGTCTGGGCCGCTTCGTGGAGCGGCGCGACGCCGTAGCGGTTCGCGGCGTTCGCGTCCGCGTGCGCCGCGACCAGCGCGCGGACGATGTCGACGTTGGCGAGATGCGCGGCGTAGAGCAGCGGCGTGGCGCCGTCGACGTCGCGCGCGTTCGCGTCCGCGCCCTGCGCCAGCGCCGCGCGCACTTGGGCGAGGTCGCCGCTCTGCACTGCATCGAACAACGTCGCGCCGTGCGCGGCCGCGGCCGCGACCAGCCCGACGAACGCGCAGACGGCGGCGGGCGCGCTCGGGCGTCGGGGCCGCGCGGTGGCTGGCTCGGTCATTGCTGTTACTCCCCTGGTGTGCGCACCGGCGCGCTACACTTCGGATACCGAATAAGAGTAACTTATCCGCCGGTCACATTCGAGCAGACCACAAAAAGGGCGAGCCCATGAGCACACCACCCCCTACCCTCACCGAGCTCAAGCTGACGGCCGACATGCAGCGCGCCGTGAACACGGCGTTCGAGACCGGCAAGCCCGTCACAATCGCCTACGTCGACGAGCGCGGCGCGCCGCAGCTGTCGTACCGCGGCAGCACCCAGGCCTACAGCGACACGCAGCTCGCGATCTGGGTCCGCAACCCGGAGGGCGGAATCCTCGCGGCCACGCGCAAGAACCCCGCGGTCGCGCTGATCTACGGCAACTTCGACCCGAACGCGCGCGGCTTCATGACGTTCCGCGGTCGCGCGCGCGTCGACGCCGGCGCGGACGCACGCCGCCGCGTCTACGAGCAGGCGCACGAGATCGAGCGCAGCCGCGATCCGGAGCGCAAGGGCGTGCCGTTGATCGTCGACCTCGACAGCGTCGACGGCTTCTTCGGCGGGGCGCGGCTGCAGATGCGGCGCTGAGCTCCCGAGGAAGTGGTGCCGGGTGCTTCTCGGGCCCGGCCGGCGGGAGCGGGTCACGCCCGGGTGCCGGCCGCAGGGACACCGCCCCCTAGACCGCCCGCCGAGCCGAACGCCTCATAGTCGGGCTCATCCCAGGCGCGACAATTCCGACTTGCCGCGCGCGCGGGTTTGCGGCAGAGTCTCGAGTGCCAGTCCCGGACGGCACCATGCTTCTTCGGCACGCCCAAGAAGAAGAAGAAGAAGAAGAACACGAAGGCGGGACGCCAAGTCGACTACGTCCTTGGAGTCGTGGAGAGCATCCATGAACCTGGTGCACATGTTGAAGTCGAAAGGCGTTTCGGAAACGGGTGCGATCGAAGTCGCACTCGGTTTGCCGTTGAGCAGCATCGTCGATCGGCAGAGGCTACTGAAGCTCGACCTGCCGGCCTCGCAAGCAAGCCTGCGGCAGGCCACGGTGTCGGCAAGCACCGTGCGGATTTCGACCAACCGGTCTTTGACTCCCTCCGAAGTGGCGGCAGCCGTCGTCAATTCGTCCGTGAACACGCAGTTCCTCACCGGTCTCGTCGCGCGTTGGAGCGCCGACCGCGCGGCGGAAGACGCGGCGGTTAAGGCCGCGAAGACGGCACAGCTCAAGGCGCAACTCCAGAAGCAGAAGGACCAGCTCGAGAAGCTACGGGAGCAGCTCAAAAAAATGGCCTCGCAGAGCACGAGTCCGTGGCAAGCCTTGCTCAACTGGCTCAGGGGAAACCCATTTTGGCCGTGGGAATGGGATCGATACCATGCGCAAGCCCGCGCGCTGCGCCTCGCGATCGAAATGCAGCGCAAGATGGCGCAGAACGTCGCGCAGCTCCTCGAAAGGAAGCGCACGGAACTGCTGAAACAGGCGAGCTCCGTCTAGCAAACGGCTGCGGCGCAGCTGATGGAACGTCCTAGGGCTTCGACCGCCGCAACGTCATCGTGAGCTTAAAGCCGTCGGCGCGATAGAGATTCGACGCGACCTCCGCGACTACTCCGGACGACAAGCGATAGCGGCGCTCCACCTCGATGACGGTCGCGCCGGACACGACGCCGAGCCTTGCCGCGATCGCATCGGGCACGGCGCGCGAGCTCACCGACTGCTCGACCTCCGCGACGCTCTCGCCGTAGAGATCCTCGATCCAGAGATAGATCGGTCCCGGCCGCCGCCCGACCAGGCGCTCGACGCCGGCGAAGTCGCCGTGCACGTAGACCTCGGTCCAGCAGACCGGCTGCGCGTCGTCCGGCGCGTAGCGGAAACCTTCGATCCGCAGCCATTTGCCGCCCGGCTCGACGCCGAGCCGCTCGGCCAGCGCGCGATCGGCGCTGATAACTTCGCTGCTCTTGACGTCGTACTTGGTCGCGTTCGCGAGCTCGATGAGGTCGTTGATCGACGCGACCTCGTGCACGTACGGCCGCGACGCGCCGGGCCTGAGCACGGTCGTGCCGAACCCTTGGCGCGACGCGACGAGCCCCGCGTCGCGGAGCTCGCGCAGCGCTTCGCGCACCGTGTGGCGGCTCACCTTGAAGCGCCGCTGCAGCATGCCTTCCGGCGGGAGCTGCGAGTCCACCGGGTAGACCCCGCTCACGATCTCTGCCTTCAGCGCTTGCACGACCTGGCGGTAGAGAGGCGTCGAGGACGGCCGAGCTCCATCCGCGGAACCGGCGGCGCTACGTCGCGGCATGTTCGAGGATCTTCCGGGTGCGAATGCGCGGCATTCTAGCATCGCAGTTCCGCGCGACAGGTCGACGCGTCACGGCGCGTCGTCGACGGCGTGGCCCGTCTTCGGCACGAGTATCGTGCGATCGAACGTGATGAACACCGTGCCGTCCTGCTTGGTGCCGCGCGTGCGCACGGTCACGATCCCCTGCGTCGGCCGCGACTGCGACTCGCGCTTCGTGAGCACCTCCGATTCGGCGTAGAGCGTGTCGCCGGCGAACACCGGCGCCGTGAGCTTGATGTCGGTCCAGCCGAGGTTGCCGATTGCCTTGTAGCTCACGTCCGAGACGCTCATGCCCACGACGATCGACAGCGTGAGGCAGCTATTGACCAGCGGCTTGCCGAACTCCGTCTTCGCCGCGTAGACGGCGTCGAAGTGCAGCGGATGGCTATTCATCGTGAGCAGCGTGAACCACGTGTTGTCCGCCTCCGAGATCGTGCGGCCGGGCCGATGCTCGTACACGTCGCCGACCTCAAACTCCTCGTAGTAGCGCCCGAAGCTTTCGCGCGAGCGGCGCGGACCGATGCTCTTGGACCCGTGCGTCATCTCATCTCCCGGCCGAAAAATAGGGACATGTTGCCTTTTTCGGCGAAGCGCTCACCAGCTTCGGCGCGCTCGGACGAAAAAGGCAACATGTCCCTATTTTTCACCACGGCTCCGCGAGGCCTGCGAGCACGTCGTCCGTGTGCTCGCCGAGCAGCGGCGCGCGCAACACCGGGCGCGCGGGATCCGCCGCGAACCTAATCGGCGGCGCGAGGTGCGGGCGACCCTGCTCGTCGCGCAGCAGCAGATCGCGCGCGGCCACATTCGGATCCGCCAGCGCCTCGAGCAGCGTGTTCACCGGCGCGTAGCACACGTCGAGCTCGGCGAGCCAATCGAGCGCCTCCTGCCGCGACTTGCTTGCGAAGAACCGTTCGAGACACTCGGCCACGGGGCGCTGCTGCCGCCCCGGCCCGCGCGCACAGAGCGGCACGAGATCGGGCCGGCCGAGCGCGCCGAGCACCCGTTCTACGAACTTCGGCTCCTGGCCCGCAAGCGCGATCTGCCGGCCGTCGCGCGTGTCGTAGAGCCGGTAGAACGCCGAGCCCCCGGTAGTCCGCTCCGCCTTCGGATCGGGGTCGCGATTCTCGGCGAACACCGGTGCGACGATGTTCGGCAACGCGGCGAGCAGCGCGTCGTGCATCGCGACCTCGACGTGGTCGCCCTCGCCCGTCGCCTGGCGCTTGAGCAAAGCCATCAGCACTCCGCTCAACCCGTGCAGCGCCGCGGCGATGTCGGCGATTGGAATTCCGGGCAACGCCGGCCGGCCGTCGTCGCCGAGCGTCATGCCGAGCACGCCGGTGACGGCCTCGACGGCGAGGTCGTGCGCGGGCCGATCGCGATACGGCCCGCGGTTGCCGAACGCGTTGATCGAGCAGTACACGATCCCCGGATTCACCCGCGCGACCTGCTCGTAGCCGACGCCGAGCCGGTCGACCACGCCGGGCCTAAACGACTCGACGAACACGTCGGCCGTCGTGCAGAGCTCGAGCAGCGCGTCGCGGTCACGCGCCTCTTTCAAGTTCAGCACCACGCTCTTCTTGCCGCGATTCAAGTTGCGGAAGAACACGGTCGTATCGCCATCCGCGAGCCCGATCTTGCGGCCGGGGTCGCCGTCCGGCGGCTCGATCTTGATGACCTCGGCGCCGTGATCAGCGAGCGCGAGCGTGAGATACGGTCCCGGCAGGAACACCGAGAGGTCGACGACGCGCAGCCCCGCGAGCTTCATTCGGCCGCGCCGGTCGAGCGGCGCGGCGCGTCGCCGAGCAGCGCGTCGTTGTCGGCGCCGAGCGGCGGACACACCGCGAGCTCGGCGCGCTCGCCGTTCACTTTGATCGGGCTCGTCAGCACCTTGAAATCTGCCTTCTCGGGATGCGGCACACGGCGAATCATGCCGGACGCTTCGGCGAACGTGCTCGAGAGCGCTTCGGCCACGTCGTACACGGGCGCCACGGGCAGCACGCCCGAAAGCCGATCGAGCCATTCCGCGGTAGTGGCCTGCCGGAACACGGGATCGAGCAGTGCCGTGAGCGCTTGCCGGTGACGATGCCGCGTGTTGCCGTCCGCGAACCGCGAATCCGCCGCGAGCCGCCGCTCGCCCAGCACGTCGAGCATCGCGAGCCAGAACTTGTCGCTCATGCACATGATCAGGATCCAGCCGTCGCTCGTGGGGAACGTCTGCACGGGTGCCATCGAGAAGTGGCTGCTGCGCTCCATGCGCGACACGGCCTCGCCGCTGTTCAAGTACCACGTGCCCGCGTAGCCGAGCTGGTGCAGCGCCACGTCGAATAGCGACACGTCCACGTCGCAGCCCTTGCCGGTGCGCTTCGCGTCGAGCAGGCAGGCGAGCAGGCCGACCATCGCCGTGGTCCCCGTCATGTAATCGATGATGGACGGGCCGAAGCGCGCGGGCGGGCCGGACGGCTCGCCCGTCAAGCTCATGAGGCCAGCCTCCGCCTGCATCAGGAAATCGTAGCCGGGCCACGCCGCGCGCTCGTTGTCGCGCCCGTACGCCGAGATGTGCAGACACACGACGGCCGGGTTGAGCTTGCCGAGCGCCGCGTAGTCGAGGCCGAGCTTCGCGGGCTGATCGCCGCGCAAGTTGTTGACCACCGCGTCGGCCGTCGCGACGAGCGCGGCGAAGTCGCGTTGCCCCGCGTCGGACTTGAGATCGAGCGCCACGCTGCGCTTGTTCGTATTCCACCCCTGGAAGTACTGGCTGTCCGCCGCGCCGAGACGATGCGGGCCCACGTAGCGCGCCGGGTCGCCGCCGCCCGCGGGATTCTCGATCTTGATGACCTCGGCGCCGAGCGCCGCGAGCAGCTGCGTGCCGTAGGGCCCGGCGCCCCACGCCTCCGCGCTCAGGATTCGCACACCGTTGAGCGGCGTCATCGCGGCGGGTTCCGCTTGAGCCACTGCTTGGCGATGATCACGCGTTGGATCTCGTTGGTGCCTTCCCCGATCACCGTGAGCGGCGCGTCGCGATAGAGCCGCTCGATGTCGTACTCCTTCGAGTAGCCGTACGCGCCGTGGATGCGCATCGACTCGATGGCGTTCTCGAGCCCCGCCTCCGACGCGAAGTACTTGGCCATGCCGGCCTCGAGGTCGCAACGCTCGTCGCGGTCGAACGCGGCCGCCGCGTCGAGCGTGAGCAGCCGCGCCGCGCGCGCGCGCGTGGCCATCTCGGCGAGCTTGAGCTGAATGGCCTGGTGCTCGCAGATCGGCTTGCCGAACGTCTTGCGCGTTTGCGCGTAGTCGGTCGCCAACGCGAGCGCGCCCTCGGCGATGCCGACGCCGCGCGCCGCGACGTTGATGCGGCCGAGCTCGAGCCCGCCCGTCACCTGGTAGAAGCCTTGGCCCTCGACGCCGCCGATCAGGTGATCGGCCGGCACGCGATAATTGTCGAACACGAGCTCGGCCGAGTCGATCGACTTGTAGCCGAGCTTGTCGAGTTTTTTGCCCACGTTGAAGCCGGCCGCCTTCGGCGCGATGAACAAGCTCATGCCCTTGTGCCGCGGCTCGGCGGCCGGGTCGGTCTTCACGAGCAGCGCGACGCACGAGCCTTCGATGCCGTTGGTGATCCAGGTCTTGGTGCCGTCGATCACGTAGTAGTCACCATTGCGGCGCGCCGTCATGCGGATGCCTTGCAGGTCCGTGCCGGCGTCGGGCTCGGTCAAGGCGAGGCCGCCGCGGATCTCGCCCGACGCGAGCTTCGGCAGCCACTGCGACTTCTGCGCCGGCGTGCCGAACTTCTCGATCGCGAGCGCGAGCATCAGGTGCGAGTTGAAGATCCCGGTGATCGACATCCACACCGCGGAGATCTTCATCACGAGCTGCGCGTAGGTGGTCGCGGGCAAACCGAGGCCGCCGTAGTCGCGGCTGATCGTGGCGCCGAAGAGCCCGAGCTCCTTCATCTGCTCGACGACATGCACCGGGTACCGGTCGGCGTGGTCGTATTCTTTGACGATGGGCTTGAGGTCGCGCTCGACCCAGCGGTCGATCGCCTCGAGGAGCTGCGCCTCGTCTGCGGCGTCGAGGGCGGCCGCGGAACGGGCGCCCATCAGGCGTTCCCGCTGTTGACAAGTACGGACAAGTTACACGCTCCTATGAATTCATTGGCGATTATTCTAGGCTAAACGTCCGTATCTCTGCTTGACAAGTAGGAAGGAGGATTCAGCCGTGATTCGCTCAAATGCGGCCCTGCGCTTACCGGCCCTGCTGGCGCCATTGCTGGCGATGGCCGGCTTGGCGGGCTCGTTCGCAGCCGCGGCACAGACGCCGGTGCGAGTGCCGGCCAACTGCGATCGCGCCTGTCTCGAAGGGCTCGTCGACCGTTACCTCGCTGCGGTGGTCGCGCACGATCCCGCGCCGCTCCCGCTATCGGCCGACGTCAAATACACGGAGAACGAGCAGGCGCTCGCCGTCGGCGACGGCTTCTGGCACACCGCCGCCGGCCGCGGCAACTACGCGCACTACTTCGCGGATCCCGCCACCAGCCAGGCGGCGTGGATGGGAACGATGCGCGAAGGCGCAACGGTGCTGCTGATGGCGCTGCGCCTGCGCGTGGAGCTCGGCCGCATCACCGAGATCGAGACGTCGTACTTCAGGCCCGGCGGCGGCGGGCCGAACGACATCGCCGCGATGGACGCGCGCGGCAAACCCGAGCCCTTGTGGCTCGAGACCGTGCCCGCCGCGAAACGATCCACGCGTCACGAGCTCGTCGAGGTCGCGAACGCGTACTTCGAAGGCGTGCAGCGCAACGACGGCAAGGGCTTCTATCCGTTCACCGACGACTGCGACCGCATCGAGAACGGCGCGCGCACCACTAACAATCCAGGCGGCACCGCGACGCCTGGCGGGTTCAACTACATGGCGCTCGACTGCAAGAAGCAGCTCGAGAGCGGCTATCTCGCCATCGTCACGAGCGTGCACCACCGCCGCTTTCCGCTCGTGGACGAGGAGCGCGGCATCGTCTGGACCAACGGCGTGTTCGACATGGGCGGCACGGTCCGCGAGATCAAGCTCACGAGCGGTGAGACCGTCGACATGAAGGCGTTCGCGGGCCGCGCGTCGAGCATCCTGCTCGCCGAGGCGTTCAAGATCGAGAGCGGCAAGATCCGGCGCGTCGAGATGATCGGCCCGAGCGCGCCGTATCACTTGAACTCGCCGTGGGGTGGGCTCAGCGGCCGGTAGCCGGGGTAGCGGGCACGTCTGGCGGCAGGAAGCGCGCGTCGTAGGCTTTGTTTGCCGTCTCGAGGAGCTTCGCCACGCGGGCGTGCTCCTCGTGCTCCTCGGGCAGCACGAGATAGTCCGCAACCCGGAGCTGCTCGAGCGCTTCGAACCAGAGCTGAAGATTCACGTACGTGGCGCCGAGCTTCAGTCGAAGGTCGCTGCGATTGGGGCAAAGCTCGATCGCCGACAGCAGCGCCTGCGCTCTCTCGAAGAGGTCTTCCGTGAAATCGGCGCGCGCTTCGAGAAGGTCCGCCTCCACGTCCACCGGCGAGAGCCGCGTCGCCACCAGCCTGTCGATCCAGCGCAGAAACTTCAGTTGGTGCTCGGCCGATCGAGGCGGCACCTCGCCCGCAATGGTTCGCATCCCGCGGAGCACCGCCTCTGCGATCCAGCGTCGCGTGCCGGGATCCGACGAGCCTTCCGCCGTCGCTACCGCGAGCTCGAGCCCCGCCATGCACTCGTCGAGCGTGACGATCGCGGCGATGCTCTTCTCGCATAGGGTTGCGAACGCGTCGGCCAGGTACGGCAAGTGGGATGCGGGCTCGAGCAGGATCCGCTGCAGCACCGGATAGTCGATGTCGGCCTTGAGCCGAGTCACGACGTTTTGCAGCGTTCGCTCGCTCGCTGCCAAGGGATAACGGTCCGCGGCGTCGCCGTACCGCTGCCACGCCAGCGCGGCATAGCGCCACTTTTCGGCCGCGGTAGCTTCCAGCGTATACGCGTCCTCGAGCACGAGCGCGGATTCGAGATCGCCGGTGTGACCGCCGATGTCCTTGGCGAGCGCGTCGGCGAGCCGCTCCATGTCGGCGGGCCGGTACTCGGCGCGAACGGCGCCTCGCAGCCATTCGACCCGCTGTTCACCCGTCTCTGCCAGCTCCGCGAGACCCAAGTAGCCCGACGCGTTGAACGGCTCGGTCTTCACGACGTCCCTGTACGCGGCGCGGGCTCGCTCGAGGTATCGCTCCTTGGCTCGAGGAGACGGGTCTTTCAGCGCTACGGTGCGCAGGGTTTGGGCCAACAGCAGCGCCACGTCGGGGGACCTCGAGCGGCGTCGCACCGTCTCGAGTCGTTGGAGAACCACGAGGCAGGTCGCGAGGGTCGAAGCGGGTCGCGAGCACTCCGACGCGTACAGGTTTTGTAAGCAGGCAGGTTCGTCGCGCCGGCAGGCCTGCGGTTGCTGAGCAGACGCGGGCTCGTCGGCGCCAGCCCAGAGGGCTCCGACGGAGACGATCGCGAGGGCCCAGCGCATCAAGGTCTCTTGCCCCAACATTCCGCGCACCGTCGCGGGAATCCTACCCTACTGATGCAGCAGACGGCGCGGGTGTCGCGTCGGTTACTGCGTCCAATACGGGCGCCCCCCCCTTTACTTGGCGAGATGCTCGGCGAGGAACGCGTCGAGCGCTTGCAGCGTCTCGAGGCGCGTCTTGGGGCGCGACAGCCAGTGGTCTTCGCCCTCGAGCTCGACGAGCTGCACGCTCTTGCCGGCGTTGGTAAGCGCGCGCTCCATCGTGCGGCTTTGGGTAATCGGTACGACGGTGTCGTCGTGGCCGTGGATCAGCAGCACGGGTGCTCGAACGCGGTCCGCGTGCTGCGCCGGCGACGCCGCATTCAGCTGCTCGACCCGCGACTCCGTATCCGTAACGCCCATCGCTTGCCGCCAATACGACACGGTGGCGCTGAGCCCACCGGCCGTATTGCGTTCGAAGCCGAGCATGTCGCGCAAGTCCGCGACGCCGGCGATCGCGGCGGCGCAGCGGTAGAGCTCCGGTGTAAACGCGGCGCCGGCGAGCGCCGCGTAGCCGCCGTAGCTGGCGCCGACGATGCAGACGCGCTCGGGATCGGCGATGCCGGCGGCAACCACCGCGGCTACGCCGTCGGTGAGGTCGTGCTGCATCACGCCGATGCCCCACTCGCCGTGACCGGCTTTCTCCCACTTCTCGCCGAAGCCGCCGGAGCCGCGAAAGTTCGGCTGCAGCACGGCGTAGCCGCGCGAGGCGAGCGCGTGCGCCAGCCAGTCGAAGCCGCCCACGTCGCGCGCGGCCGGCCCGCCGTGAGGTAGCAGCACCAACGGCACCGGTCCCTTCGCGTCGAGCGGCCGCGTCAAGTACGCGGGAATCTCGACGCCGTCGCGCGCGCGATAGCTGTACGGCGCCCGTTGCGCCAGCTTGGCGCGATCGAGCGCCGTGTTCGTGCTCGCGATCTGCTTCGCCGTGTTCGCCTTCGTGTCGAGCAGGTAGTACGACGGCGCGTGATCGGGACGCTCGGTGCCCACGATCCAGCGCGAGCGGTCCTTCGACCACGAGACGATGTGCGGCGATTCGCCGCGGAACACGTCGTTTAGATCCGCCTGCCGCGCGCGCACCTCGTTGTCGATCCAAACGATTTCCCCTTCCCCTACTTCGGCGCCGATAACTCGATTCGTGTACGGATCGAGGCGCGGACCCGACACGTCGAGGCTGGCGTGCGCGTAGAACGGGCTTTCGATCTTGCCGGTCTCCGCAGACATGACGTACAGGCCGAAACGGCCCGCGCCGTCGTTCCCCCGCTGCATCACGATCAACCGGTCCTCCGCGTCCAGGCCCACCAACGACAGCTCGGGGATTGCGACCGTGCCGATCGAGACCGTCTCCCAGCCATCCTTGCCGCGGCGAAGAATCGTG
>DASQOL010000080.1:0-27646 GCA_035644475.1 Gammaproteobacteria bacterium
TTCGCGTACTTCGCGTCGACGATCGCGAGCGACAGCATCGAGCGCTCGTTGAAGCTGTAGCCGGTGTAGGTCGACACGCCGATCTTCTTGTCGCCCTTGAGCACCTTGTCGTACGGCAACGTCGCGTAGTTCGCGAGCGGCAGGTCGATGTACTTCGCGACGCCGCGCCCGGCGGAGAATAACGAGCCGAGCGCCTTGCGCACGTCGTCGCCGTTCCACGCGAGCGTGACCTTCTGACGGTGCGGCTTCTTCGCGAGCTTCTCGAGCGCCTGGCGCCCCACGAACTCGTGGTCGAACTTCACGAACGGGCCGTAGCCCAAGTCGTACGGTGTGAGGTAGTAGTCCTCGATCTTCTTCGAGACGAAGCTGCCGCCGAGCGACGCCATCGCCTCGTACGCGTTGCCCGCGAGCCATTTGCGGTAGTCCGCCATCTTGTCGCCGGTGTAGACCGCCGGCAGCGGCGACGGGATCCAACCCGACTCGAGCGTGCTCGTGGGGTAGGTGCGCGCGCCGACACGCGTGATGCCGAGATCGCTGCCCGCGGCGAGCAAAGCGTCGCGCACGGCTTCGCCGTCTTCCCACGGGCCGAACAGCTCCCAGCCCGGTTGGCCCACCATGCCGTGGCGCAACGCGCGCACGTCGCGGCCGCCGATCCGCACGGTGCTCATGTTGAAGAACTTGATGTCGGGCATCGGCTTGCCCGTGGCCTTCGCCATGACCTTCGCCGCGTTGGGGCCCTGCACCTGGTAGCGATACGACTTGCGGTTGCCCTTGTTCACGAACGACCGCTCGTCGCGCGTGGCCTTCGCGTCGTAGCCGCCGGTCTCGACGTGGTACTGCACCCAGTTCAACGCCGGCGGGCGGCCGACGAGATTGAACTTGTTCGGCGCGATGTGGAACAGGATCGCGTCCCCGATCACATAGCCGTCGTGACTACAGGCCACGAACTGCTTCGCCGTGTCGACCCGAAAGTTGTTGAACGTGTTCACGCCCAGCGCGGAGAACACCTTGAGCGCGTCGGGCCCTTCGACGTAGAGGTCCGTCATGTGATGCGACTGATCGAACAGCGCGCAAGTCTCGCGCCACGAGCGCTGCTCGTCGCGCCAATTCGTGAACTCGCTCGGCACGACCGGAAACGCGTACGGGCCGATCTGCGAGTTGCGCAGCAGCTCCACTGGGCTGCGGACCGAACGCAGGGCTTCTTCGAGGTTGTTATACGCCATCTGATTCCCCTTACCGAACGCAGATCGCGTTCGCCGCTGGCGCTCGACCTCACCACCCAATCGGCCGAGGCGCCGGACCAAGAACGAAAAAGGCGACACGTGCAGACGGCCTCAGGGGCCGAGATGCACGTGTCGCCTGGTCGGGATCGGCCCCTTACTAGGCCTTGCCGGTACGCCAGCCGCTCGCGTAAGTCTCGCGAGCCACTCGACTGTACGGCACCGGGCTCACGATCGCGCGGATCTCGAGTTGCTTGTGCGGCTCGACGGTGGCCTTCTTCGTGCCGCCGCTCTCTTCGCCCCACACGAGCGTGACTTCCTCGCCGATCTCGATGTTCGGGTCCACGATGCCGAGCGACAGCATCGAGCGCTCGTTGTAGCTGTACCCCGCGAACATCGACGCACCCACGATCTTGCCCTTCAGCACGATCTTGTCGAACGACGACGACGCGTAGTTCGAGAGCGGCAGGTCGACGTACTTGTAATGCTCCGCACCCGGCTCGAGCATCGAGCGGAAGATCTTGCCGACGTCGTCGCCGTTCCACGCGAACGTGACCTTGCGGCGATGCGGCTTGTCCGCCATCTTCTCGAGCGCCTCGCGGCCGATGAACTCGTGGTCGAACTTCACGAACGGACCGTAGCCGATCTCGTACGGCGTGACGTAGTAGTCCTCGATGTTCTTCGACACGAAGCTGCCGGCGAGCGAGCCGCTGGCCTCGTAGCTGTTCGCGGGCAGCCATTGGCGGTACGACTTCATGCGCTCGTCCGTGTACACGGCGGGCAGCGGCGACGGAATCCAGCCCGACTCGAGCGTGTTGGTAGCGTAGGCGCGCGCGCCCACCTGCCGCATGCCGAACTCCTTGCCGGCTTCGACGATCGTGTCGCGGATTTCCTCGCGCTGCTCGTACGGGCCCCAGATCTCGAGACCCGGCGCGCCGGCCATGCCGTGGCGCAGCGCGCGCACGGTGTGCTTGCCGATCTTGATCGTGCCCATGAAGAAGAACTTGATCTCGGGCACCGGCCCGCCGTTCAGCTTCTCGATGACCTTCCAGGCGTTCGGCCCCTGGATCTGGAAGCGGTAGGAGATGCGGTTGACGGCCTTGCCCTTCGGGTTGCCGGGCGAGCGGTCGTCGTGCGTGATCTTGACGTCGTACTTACCCGTGTCGGCGTGGAAGCGGATCCAGTTGGCCGAGGGCGCGCGCCCGACGAACACGAGCTTGTTCTGCTCGAGGTGAAAGAGAATGCCGTCGCCGATCACGTGGCCGCTGTAGCTGCACGGCACGAATTGCTTGGCGCGGTTGATGGGGAAATTGTTGAAGCTGTTGATCGCGAGATTCGAGAGCAGCTTCAGCGAGTCCTTGCCTTCGATGTAGAGGTCCACCATGTGGTGCGACTGATCGAAAAGTACGCAAGTGTTGGCCCAGGCCCATTGCTCGTCGCGCCAGTTGCTGAACTCGGTCGGCACGACCGGATACACGTAGGCGCCGATCTGCGAATTCCGCAACAAGTCCACCGTATTCGGGACGCTCTTGAGGACGTCCTCCAGATTTTTCTGAGCCATGACTGCTATTAGCCTCCTACTGCAAGATTCTCTGGCGATGTTTTGAAAGCCGGCTAGTCTACCACCGGCGGATCGCAAACTGCTCGATTTCTGGCCAGGTGACCTTGGGCCGATCGGGCCCCGCGAGCGAGCCGGCAGCGAGGAAACATCGGGCGCCGGCGGTCGGCGATCACCTCGCCCGCGGCATGCTCGCGAGGCCGCGGACAGTTTAGGTTGACGACCGTTCCCGGCCCGGCATGCCCGCGCGTACGCGCGGGTACGTCAGGCGACGCCGTCGACGATCGCGTTGAGCGTCGCGCTCGGCCGCATCGCGGCGGCCGTGAGCTTGGGATCGGGGCGGTAGTAACCGCCGATCGTTACGGGCTTACCCTGAACGCCGTTGAGCTCGGCGACGATCGCGGACTCGCTCCGTTCCATCGCGGCCGCGACCTTCGCGAACTTGGCGGCGAGCCCCTTGTCCTGGGTCTGATCCGCGAGCGCGCGCGCCCAGTACATCGCGAGGTAGAAGTGGCTGCCGCGATTGTCGATGCCGCCGACCGCACGCGACGGCGACTTGTCGCTCTCCAAGAACCGGCCGTTCGCGGCGTCGAGCGCCGTCGCGACCGCCAGCGCCTTGGCGTTGCCCGACTTCGTGCCGAGGTCTTCGATCGACACCGCGAGCGCGAGGAACTCGCCGAGCGAGTCCCAGCGAAGGTAGTTCTCCTGCACGAACTGCTGCACGTGCTTCGGCGCCGAGCCGCCGGCGCCGGTCTCGTAGAGGCCGCCACCCGCGAGCAGCGGCACGATCGACAGCATCTTCGCGCTCGTGCCGAGCTCGAGAATGGGGAACAAGTCCGTGAGGTAGTCGCGGAGCACATTGCCGGTGACCGAGATCGTATCTTGCCCGGCGCGCACGCGCTTCAGCGTTGCGCGAATCGCCTCGACCGGCGACAGGATCGAGATGTCGAGGCCCTTCGTGTCGTAGTCCTTCAAGTACTGCTTGGTCTTCGCGATCAGGTTGTGGTCGTAGGCGCGCTCATCGTCGAGCCAGAAGATCGCGGCGTTGCCCGTGGCGCGGGCGCGGTTGACGGCGAGCTTCACCCAGTCGCGGATCGGCAAGTCCTTGGTGATGCACATGCGCCAGATGTCGCCCTGCTCGACGCGGTGCTCCATCAGCGCCTTGCCGGCGGTGTCGACGACGCGCACGGTGCCGGCCGACGCGATCTCGAACGTCTTGTCGTGCGAGCCGTACTCCTCGGCCTTCTGCGCCATCAGGCCCACGTTCGCTACGTTGCCCATCGTCCGCACGTCGAACGCGCCGTTGTTCCTGCAGTCGTCGATCACCTCTTGATAGATGCCGGCGTAGCAGCGGTCCGGGATCATCGCCTTCATGTCGTGCAGCTTGCCGTCGCGGCCCCACATCTGGCCCGACGAGCGGATCGCGGCCGGCATCGACGCGTCGATGATCACGTCGCTCGGCACGTGCAAATTGGTGATGCCCTTGCTCGAGTCGACCATCGCGAGCTCTGGCTGCTCCTTGTAGACGGCCTGGACGTCGGCCTCGATCGCGGCGCGCTCGGCGTCCGGCAGCGACTTCACCTTCGCGTAGAGGTCGCCGATGCCGTTGTTCGGCTCGACGCCCAGCTTGTCGAGCGCGGCGCCGTGCTTCGCGAACACGTCGGCGTAGTACACCGACACGCAGTGCCCGAACATGATCGGGTCGGACACCTTCATCATCGTGGCTTTGAGGTGCAGCGACAGCAGCACGCCCTTCGCTTTCGCGTCGGCGGTCTCGCGCGTGTAGAAGTCGCGGAGCTCGCGCCGGCTCAGCGCCGATGCGCCGACCAGATCGCCTTCGGTCACCGAAACGGCTTCCTTCAGCACCTTGCTCTTGCCGTCGGCGCCCGTGAATTCGATCTTGAGCCTGCCGGACTTGCCGATGACGGCCGACTGCTCGCTGCCGTAGAAGTCGCCGCGCGCCATGCTCGACACGTGCGACTTCGAGTCCTTGCTCCACTTGCCCATCGAGTGCGGGTGCGCTCTCGCGTACGCCTTCACCGGCGCCGCCACACGGCGATCGGAGTTGCCTTCGCGGAGCACGGGGTTCACGGCGCTGCCGAGCGCCTTCGCGTACCGGGCTTTGATCGTGCGCTCTGCGTCGTTCTTAGGCTCCTCGGGATAGTCCGGGAGCGCGTACCCCTGTTGCTTGAGCTCCTTGATCGCGGCCTGCAGCTGCGGCACCGACGCGCTGATGTTCGGCAGCTTGATGATGTTCGCCTCGGGAGTCTGCGCGATCTCGCCGAGCTCCGCGAGGTCGTCGGGCTGGCGCTGCGCGGGCGCCAGCGCCTCCGGGAAGTTGGCCACGATCCGGCCCGCGAGCGAGATGTCGCGCGTCTCGACGGCGAAGCCGCCCGCGCGCGCGAACGCTTGAATGATCGGCAGCAGCGAGTAGGTGGCGAGGGCGGGAGCTTCGTCGGTCAGCGTGTAGATGATCTTGGTCTTGCTCATGTGTCTCACAGCGAGAAATAGGGACATGTTGCATTTTCGGCGACCCGCCGCAGTCCGCGACCGTCGCGTCGAAAATGCAACATGTCCCTATTTTTCGCGGCCGTTTTAGGTGATGGACGCTTGATAGATGCTCTCGATGGACTTGTCGAGCGCGGCGTTGAATTCCTTGTCGGATTGCTGCGCCGTGAGGCCCTCGGCGAGCGCGCGCGAGAAGCTCGCGGTCATCCCGTTGTTGCGCGCGAGCCTCTTGTTCGCCTCGTCGCGCGAATAGCCGCCCGAGAGCGCGACGACGCGCAGCACGTTCTTGTGCTTGATGAGGTTGGTGTAGAGGTTGTCCTCGTCGGGAATGGTGAGCTTCAGCATGACCCTCTGGTCGGGCTTGAGCGCGTTCAGCTCCTTCGTGATGGCTGCCTTCAGAAGCTCCTCGGCCAGCGGCTTGTTCGGCGTCTTGATGTCGACCTCGGGCTCGATGATCGGCACCAACCCAGCCGCCAAGATCTGCTTGCCGATCTCGAATTGCTGCTTGACGACCGCGTTGATCCCGGCCTCGTTCGCCTGCTTGATCACCGACCGCATCTTCGTGCCGAAGACGTCCTTCGACTTCGCCTTCTTCAGCAGCGCGTCGAGACCGCCGATCGGCTTCATGAGCTGCACGCCGTCCTTCTCGTCGGCGAGGCCTTTGTCGACCTTCAGGAACGGCACGACGCCCTTCGCGTCCCAGAGATAGCTCGGCGTGGGCCTGCCCTCGACGTCGCGGTCCATCGTGTTCTCGAACAGGATCGCGCCGATCAGCCGCTTGCCGCTGAACGCGGGGCTCGTGACGATCCGCGAGCGCATTTTGTGCACCACGTCGTACATGCCCTTCTCGTCGGTCCAGGCGTCCTCGTTGACGCCGTAGAGCTTGAGCGCCTTCGGCGTGCTGCCGCCGCTTTGATCGAGGGCGGCGATGAAGCCCTTGTCGTTCTTGATCTTCTGCAGCTGCCTGTCGAAGTTGCTCACGAGTGACTCCTTATGATCGCGGCCGCTGCGCATGGCGGCTCGCCCGATGAAGGACGCTATTCTAGCTCACGGCCGGCGCGGATTCGGGTCGGGGCGTCGCCGATTCGAGGCGCCGACGTATGAGAGGCTCTCAGGCTCCGCGGCGAATCGCCGCCACGGAAAATCGGCCCCATGGAAAACGGGCCTGGGTGAAATCGGACCAGGGGCGACTGGCCGCGCGCGGCAGCGGTGAGGCAAAATCCGCGCGCATGCGAGTACTTCCTTTCATCGTGCTCTGCGCCGCCGCCGGCAGCGTCCGCGCCGAATTGCCGCCCGAGGTCGAGAGCGTGCTCGCGGGCCTGCGCGTGCCGGACGCCGACGTCAGCATCGTGGTGCAAGCCGTCGACGCCGCGGAGCCGATCTTAAGCCAGCTGCCCGACGCGCCGCGCAACCCGGCGTCCGTCATGAAGACCGTGACGACCTGGACCGCGCTCGAGTCGCTCGGACCGACGTTCGAGTGGCCCACCGAGGTCTACTTTCTCGGCGATTTCGACGGCAAGACCCTCGACGGCGACATCGCGTTCAAAGGCTACGGCAATCCGTACCTCGTGGAGGAAGAGGCCTGGAAGATGCTGCGCGCGCTGCGCCGCGCGGGGCTCGAGGAGATCAAAGGCGATTTCGTCTTCGACGACAGCTACTTCACGGTGGACGACGACGCGCCCGGCACGTTCGACGGCGAGCCGTATCGCAGCTACAACGTGGTGCCGAACGCGCTCCTGATGAACTTCAAGGCGGTGCAGTTCCAAATCGTACCCGACCGCGTCGACGGCAAGGTCCGGGTGGCCACCGATCCGCTCCTAAGCAACCTCGAGATCCGCAACGACATCAAGCTCGGCGACGGCTCGTGCGGCGGCTTCCAGCGCGGCGTGAGCTTCGACCACGCGAACACGGACGCGCTCGACCACGTCGTGCTCGGCGGCGAGTATTCGCGGCGCTGCAACGCGTACTCGTTGAGCCGCACGGTGCTGCAGCACGACACGTACGCGTTCGGGCTGTTCTCCTCGTTGTGGCGCGAGGTGGGCGGCAAGTTCTCGGGCAAGCTCAAGCGGGCCGCGGTGCCGCCGGGCTCCGTGCCGGCGCTGATCTGGCCGTCGCTGCCGCTCGGCGAAGTGATCCGCAGCATCAACAAGAACAGCAACAACGTGATGACGCGCCAGCTCGTCTACACGCTCGGCGCGCAGCGCTACGGCTCGCCGGGCACGCGCGAGAACGGGGTCCGCGCGATCCGCGAGTTCCTCGAGTCGCGCGGGCTCGACGTCGCGCCGCTCGCGATGCTGAACGGGGCGGGGCTGTCGCGCGACGAGCGTGTGTCGGCGCGGCTGCTCGTCGGCGTGCTCCGGGCTGCGGCGCGCAGCCCATTTGGCCCCGAGTTCATCGCGTCGCTGTCGCTCGGCGGCATGGACGGCACCACGCGCAACCGCTTCAACGACCGTGCCGGCGAGGCCGTGACCCACGTGAAGACCGGGCGCATCGACGACGTGTCGGCGCTCGCCGGTTACGTGCACGGCCCCGAGCACACCTACGCGATGGCGATCCTCGTGAACACCAAAGCCGCGGACCGCGGGCCGGGCCAAGAAATCGAAGAAGCCGTCGTCCGCTGGATCCAGTCCCGCGAAAAATAGGGACATGCTGCATTTTCGGCGGCAAGACCCGCAGCTCGCGGTGGCCGCTCCGAAAATGCAGCATGTCCCTATTTTCGCCACGCGCGCGCGAGCCACCCGGAGACCGGGCTCGAGCGGCGTAACGTTGCGCTCAGCGAGGCGCGCGCGCCGGTGGGCGGGTCGCCGGGCGGCGGCGGGCCTGGGCGAAGCGTCGCGCGAGGGCGCGGCGAGCGGCGCTCGTCCGCGGCTTGGTCTCGGGTTGCGGCACTGGACTCGACTCCTCTGCCTCCGCCCCCCAGGGGCGGCCGGGGGGCGAGAGTCTACACCCGGCACCCCCCTCGGGGACAAGCCGCCGAGCCGACCCGAACCGCTAAGGGCGCCTCAGTTGGAGGCCGGGCCGAGCGCCGCGAACGGCGCGGCCGCATAGACGACCTTGCCGCCGACTATCGTCAGCACGGACTCGAGGCGTCCGACCTCGTCGACAGGTACTGTCAAATAGTCCGCGGACAGCACCGCGAGGTCGGCGAGCTTGCCGGTCTCGAGCGAGCCGCGCTCGACCTCGTCGAACGAGAACCACGCGCTGCCCGCGGTGTAGAACCTGAGGGCGTCGAGCCTGCCGGGCGTCTCCTCAGGGCCGCGGATGGCGACGCCGCCCACGGTCTTGCCGTCGAGAAACCACTGCAGTGCCGTGAACGGGTTGTAGGACGCGACGCGATGCGCGTCCGTGCCGGCGCCGATCGCGACGCCGAGGCGTTTGCCGGTCATCACCGGCGGGATCCGCCGGCCCGCGTCCGGCCCGCCTTGGCGCACCAGCGCGTCGCCGCCGAAGTACATTGCGTCCTGCACCGTCCAGCCCACCCCGAGCGCGTGCATCCGCGCGAGGCTTTGCTCGGACGCGTCGTTCAAATGCGCGATCGACCAACGCAGCGGCGCGATCGGCACCTCGCGGTTCACGCGCTCGAACACGTCGAGCAGGTGATGGACGGTGGAATCCGGTCCCCAGTGCATCGTGAGCGAGAGGCCGTGGTCCGCGGCCCACTTCACGACGCGGTAGTACTGCTCCTTGTCCGCGTCGCTCGGCGCGGCATTGTTGTTCATCGCGAGCGTGATGCGCTCGCCTATGCCGTTGAACTTCAGCAGCTCGTCGCCGAAGCCCATCGGCAGGAGCGTCGTGAGATGGTCGAGCTCCTCGAGCTCCTTGCCCGCCGTCTGGCCGTTCAACGTGTAAGCGACCCGTACGGTGAGAGCGTGCTGCCGCCAAACGTCGAACAGCGCTTGATAGTCGCTCGCGAACAGATTGTTGCCGCCGGGGTCGACGACGCCGGTGAGGCCGAGGCGATTGAGCTCCTTGAAGAACACCTTCGTGCCCTCGACCTGCTCCGCGTACGTCGGCCGCGGCAGGCGGTCGAACAGCGCGACGATCGCGCCCTGGCCGCCCGTGACGGCGCCGGTCGGCTTGCCGCTCGCGTCGCGCTCGAGCTTCCCCCCACCCGGCAGGTCGGCGTCGCCGGCGATGCCGAGCTTCGTGAACCCGTCGTCGGTCAGCACCGCCCAGCCGTAGCCGAGCTGCACGTACACGGGATTCGCGGGCGCGGCCGCCTCGAGCTCCGCCTGCGTCGGCCGGCGCCGTTCGGCGAACTGGAGCTCGTTCCAGCCGCCGGCGACGATCAGCCACGAGCCCGGCGGCCGGTGCTTCGCGGCCGCGGCGATTCGCCCCATGGCCTCCGGCAGCGAGCGGGTGCCGATCCAGTTCACCTCGGTGCTGAACGACAGCGCCGCGCGGATCGCGTGCAAGTGCGAGTCGATGAGGCCCGGGATCACGGTGCGGCCGCCGAGGTCGATCGTGCGAGTCTGCGGCCCCGCGTGCTTGCGGATCTCGGCGTCGCCGCCCACGGCGAGGACGCGGCCATCGCGGATCGCGATCGCGCGCGCGATGGAGTCGCGCGAGTCGATCGTCACCACCTTGCCGCCGAGCAGCACGACGTCGGCCGGCTGCGCGCACGCGGCGCAGCTCGCGAGCAACGCGCCCGCGCAGAGCAGCGCCGCGACCGCTCCCCGCCGCCGTTCTCCATGCGTCGAAGTCATGTGCATCCCCCCCGCGAGCATCGGCGACGACACTACCGCAGCGACGCGCCGGTGGCCAACGGCCCGTGTGTCGAGGCAGAATCCGTCGACCAACGGAGGGTGAATGACGCGAAGACGATTCTCGAACGCGGGTGCCATGCTCGGCGCGCTCGCGCTCGCCGCGTGTGCCGCGACGACGGCGCTCGCGCAGGGGTCGGCGCCCCCGCCCGCGGGCGCGCGGCCGCCGGCGGCCGGGACGCCGCCGATCCAGCAGCCCGTGCGCCCGCCGACCGCGCGCGGCCCGGCACTGCAGCCCACGACGCAGCCGCCCGCCGCCGAAGCCCCGGCCGCGCCGGCGCTTCCCACCGAGCAGGCCGCGCAGGCGCCGCGGCGCTTCGGCGGCTATTTGGGGCCCGACCGGCTCCCGGACGACGCTCTGTTCCTGCCCCCGCCGCCCACCCGCGAATCGCCGCTCGGCGTCGCGGACGTGGCGATTTTCCAGGCGACGCGGGCGCTCGAGGGCGGGCCGCGTTGGAGTCTCGCGACGAGCGACGACAAGATCGACCGCAGGTCGTTGCTCGCCGACTTCGGTTGCGCGCTAGGCATCGACCTTGCCGCGCGCGAGACCCCGGCCATCACGCGCGTGCTGCAGCGCTCGAACGCCGATCTCTTCGCGCTCGTGGGCAACGCGAAGGACCGCTACCAGCGGCCGCGCCCGTTCCTGACCGAGCAGGGCGCGACCTGCATCGTGCCCAGCGAGGACTTCGCGAAGAGCGGCTCGTATCCGTCCGGCCACGCGGCCGGCGGTTGGCTGTACGCGCTCGTGCTCGCCGAGATCGACCCCGCGAATTCCGCCGCGATCATGGCGCGCGGCCGCGCCTTCGGCGAAAGCCGCGTCGTCTGCGGCGTGCACTATGCGAGCGACATCGAAGGCGGCCGTCTCACGGCGGAGACCATCATCGCGACGCTGCACGGCATGGCGGAATTCCAAGTCGACATCCTCGCGGCCCGCACCGAGCTCGCCGAGCTCAGGGTCGCGCCGCCGCCGAAATCCGACGGCACCGTCTGCGCGGCCGAGCGCGCGCAGCTCGTGAAGCCGTACTGAGGCCGCATGGACGTCCGATTGACGCCGAACGAGGCGCGCGTGCTCGGCTGCCTCATGGAGAAGTCGGTCACCACGCCCGAGCAATATCCGCTGTCGCTGAACGCGCTCGTCAACGCGTGCAACCAGAAGTCGAGCCGCGAGCCGGTGCTGTCGCTCGACCCGGGTGTCGTGCAGCGCACCGTGGACGAGCTCGTCGAGAAGCGCCACGTGATGGTCAAGCCGTTCGGTGTGCGCGTCGACAAGTATCAACAGCGGTTCTGCAACACCCAGTTCGCGCTGATCCAATTTACGCCGGCCGAGTACGCCGTGATCTGCCTGTTGCTGCTGCGCGGGGCGCAGACGCCGGGCGAGCTCAAAAGCCGCAGCGGCCGGTTGCACGAGTTCGGCGACGTTGCCGAGGTGGATGCCGCGCTCGAGTCGCTGCTCACGCGTCAGGACGGGCCGTTCGTCGCGCGACTGCCGCGCGAGCCGCGGCGCCAGGATCACGCGTACGCGCATCTCTTCGGCGGGCCGATCGAGTCGGCGCCCGCCGAGGCGCCCGTGCGCGAGTCGCCGCGCGAGGACGCGGACGACGCGCTCGCGGCGCTCGAGCAGCGCGTCGCCACCCTCGAGCAGGCGCTCGCGGACATCAAGACATCGCTCGGTATCGAGTGATTTTTCAGGAAGCGGCGGGCGCGCCCGCGCCGAAGTCGAGGGGCGCGTAGGCGTCGAAGCCGCCGATGGCCGCGACAAAGCGGCCCGGAAACTGCGAGATCGCGACGTTGTACTCGCCGGCTGACGCATTGTAGAGGTCGCGCCGCGCGTCGATCTCGTCGCCCAGCTGGGCGATGCGCTGCGCGATAGGCCCGAGCTGCGGGCTCGCCGCGAGCGCCGGTGCACGCGCGGCGAGCGTTAGAAGCGCGGCGAGCGCGGGGCGCAGGTCGCCCTCCGCCCGTCCGAGCGCCGCCGCGTCCCGTGCATGCCGCGCGCCGAACACGGCCGAGCGCGCCTCCGCGAGCCGGTCGAGCGCCGGCCGCTCGCGCTCGAGATGCCGCGTGCAGAGCTCGCCTAGTTGCAACAGCTCGTCGTGCCGCTGGCGCAGCAGCCGGTCGATCTCGGCCCAATCCTTCGTCACGCGCTGCCTCAATGACACGATCTGGTTGTATGCGACGATGAGCCAGACTGCCGCGAGGCAGATTCCGAGGAACGTGAGGAGACCGCCGAGCATTCGCGCTCCGTCAGCTCGCGGCCGCGGCGAGGTGCACGCTCAGATCGGGACCTTGCGGTCGGGGAACGCCTTCTGCCAACGGTTGATTTTGACGGTGGCGCGCATACCGTTGGTCCAGAACGGGTCGTCCTTGAAGACGTCGCGCACGTCGGCCTCGTCCTTGGCCTCTACGATCCACAGCCCGCCGAGCGGCTTGTCGCTCGGCACCTCGCGCATCGAGCCTGGCACGAGCACGCGATCCTTCGCATCGTCGAGAAACGCGATGTGCGATTTGAACAGCTTCTCGCGGAGCTCGCCCATGTTCGGCTTGTCTTCGAATTGCACGATGAATAGCGGCATCGTTGTGCTTCCTTTTTGGCTGCGAGGTCGCCCTCTTGTTTGGGATGTGCGGCCGCGCCGCGCGTGTCGACGCGTCCGCGTGGGCTACGGCTCGGCCTTCTCGCGGATCACGCTGCGGCCGATCTCCGTGAGCACCGCGCGGTTCACGTGGGCGGATTGCTCGACCACGATATCGTAGCTCTCGATGAGCTTTTCCCCGAGTTTCGTGAGCGACGCGCCGCCGCGCGACTTGCCGCCGGCCCAGGTGGCGACGAGCGGCCGCGCGAACAGCTTATTGAGCTCGGCGACGAGCAGCCACGCGCGCCGGTACGACATCTTCATCGCGCGCGCGGCGCCCGAGATCGACTCTTGCTCGCGGATCATCTTGAGCAGGTTGATCTTGCCGGGACCGATCTGGCCGACTCCGGGGATCGTCACCTTGATCCAGAGCTCGGCCGGCGGGGGTTGCGTCATGGTCCGGTAGCGTAGCCTGTCGCCGCGTTTTGCGCACCGGGGCGGCAGAGGTCGTGCACGAACGCGAGCTTGTCCACCACGCGGTCCGTGAGCACGAACGGATACGCGTCCGGCAGCCCCATGCTGCGGTTGAGCTGATTCAAGCAGACGGTGAGCGGCAGCCACTCGCCGAGCAGCGCGACTAGCGGCCGCTCCGCGGCGAGGGGTAGCGGCGACTCGACCGCGCGGCCGCCGAGCGCGAGCGCCGACGCGTTGGCCGACTCGAGCGTGTCGACGATGTGGATGTAGTGGGCCCAGGTCTCGGCGAAGTCCTCCCACGGATGCATGCTCGCGTAAGCGCTTACGAACGACTCCTGCCACGCGTCGGAGGGCCCTTGGTCATAGTGGCGTCGCTGCGCTTCGGCGTAGCTCGCGCGCTCGTCGCCGAAGAGCTCGCGGAATGCCGCCAGGCGCGGACCGCCGTCCACGAGCAGATACCAATAGTAGTGGCCGATCTCGTGTCGCAGGTGGCCGAGCACGGTCCGATAGCCTTCGTGCAGGCGTTGCCGCAACGACTCGCGATGGGCGCTGTCGGCCTCGACGATGTTCAGCGTGAGGCAGCCTTCGTCGTGGCCCGTGTAGATCGGCTCCTCCGCCGGCGGGTCGATCTCGCCGGTGTCGACGCGCTCGTCGGCGAGCAACCGAAAGCGGAGAGCGCGCTTGGCGCCGGTCCCCGCGAGCGGCAGGCGCAGCTCGAGCAGCGTGAAGACGAGCCGGCGTTTGGCGCGCTCGGCCTCGATCCACAGCGCCCGGCGCCGCGGATCGGCGAGATCGGGCACGAGCTCGTCGAGCTCGCATGCCGCGCAGTAGCCGTCGCCGCCGCCGGCGGCGAACCAATTGCACGCGTTGTGCTCGGCCCAGTTGCGGCAGCGCGCGAGCCCGGCAGCGACCGCGGCTTCCGTCGTGCACATCGCGACTTCGTCCGATCGGAAACCCACCGCGCGGCCGCACGCGAGGCACGTGTCGTTCTCGAAGAACAGCGCGCCGCCGCAAGAGTCGCAGACGAAGGTTCGCATCGATTCAGGGCTCGTTCTCGCTCGGCTCCGACGCCGCGCCGGCGCCGCCGAGCGTACGCACGTCCCCGGCCACGTCGCGGAGCGTGATCGTGCCCTCGAGCGAGTGCGCGAATGCCGCCACGAAGGCGTTGCGCAAGAGATTCACGATCGCCTCGACGATGCTGACGCGCGGGTTCTCGTACTGTCCGCTGATCGGGATCTCCGTCGCAACCTGATTCGCGGCGCGGTTCTCGAGGATCTTCGCTGCCAGGTTGACGAGCGCTTCCCACGCCTTGCGGAACGGGCCGCGCGAAGCCTCGTCGACGTCGAAGAACTTCGGGTCCTCGAGGATCGGCTTCACGTAGCCCTCGAATCGGCCGTCGGCGCTCGCGAGCTCCGAGTACATCGAGAACACGCCGCTCTCGGCGTCCGCCTTGAGGAACCGATCGAGCCACGGGTTCACGTCCACGAGCCGCGCGCCCTCGAGCGTGAGGTCGACGTCGAAGGTCGGCGCCGCGGCGTTCGGGTCGAACCTGCCCGTAAGCTCAATCGGCGCGTTGCCCATGATCTTGCCGTCGAGCGCCAAGTCGGCGAATGCACCGGCCTCGCGCGCCTGCACGTTCGTAAGGTTGTGAAGCAGCAAGTGGAAGTCGCGGACGGTCAGCGACTCGTCGGTGGCGATGCCGGGCGCGCGAAACGTCACGAGGCCGTTCAAGGCCTCGACCGAGTTGAGCTTGAACGGGAACAGGTCGCGGACCTCCTGCGGCCAATTCACGCCCGTTCCGAGCTGCTTGTCGGTGGTGGATTCCGCCTGCACGAGGTTCACCACGGGCTCGAACATCACGGCCTCGCCCACGGCGCGGCCATGGAACAGCGCGCGCCACTGCAGCGACAGCTCCATCGTCGGCATCTCGATGAACGGCGGCGCCGCGGGGCCCGAGTCGAGCTTCACGACGCGGACGTTGCGTAAGCGGTAGCCGCCGCCGAGCAGGAACAGGTCGACGTCCGTCACGCTGCCCGTGTACTCGCCCATGTCGGCAAGCGCGAGGTTCACGTAGTGCTTCACGACCACCGGCGCCGCGACGCGCGCGGCCAGCGCCGCGGCGCCGAGCAGAATTACCGCGATCAGCAGCTTGGGGGGCGCGCGCTTCGGTTTGGTGTGGGTCGCGGGCATCCGCCGACTCTGCAAGGCGTGTGCCATTCCCTCGGACGTGGCATGGACCTTGCCTCGTCTTTCCCATGATGCGCGGCGTGGGCTCTGTGCTCCTTCGGTCCGTTCAGCGTTTCTATGGAGACGAGGCGTTCCAGCTCGCCGCCGCGCTCGCGTACTACTCGCTATTGTCGATGGCGCCGCTGCTCCTGATTGCCGTGGCGCTCGCCGGCGTGTTCTTCGCAGACGGCCGCGTGCACACCGAGCTCATCGGGCAGATGCGCGCCCTGATCGGCGACGAGGGTGCGATGCTCGCGCAGGCCGTCATCGATCACACCCAGGGCGAGGAGCGGAGCGCGTGGTCGTTGTTCGTCGGCGGCGCGCTGATGTTCGTAGGCGCCGCAACGGTCTTCGCCCAGCTTCAGCACGCGCTCAACCGGGTTTGGCGCGTCGAGGCGGAGCCCGGCAACGCGATCGTGAGCTTCGTCAAGCAGCGCCTGCTGTCGTTCGCCCTCGTGCTCGCGATCGGGTTCTTGCTGATGGTGTCGCTCGTGATCAGCGCCGTGCTTGGCGCGCTGCACACCTATCTCGACGCGCGGCTCGCGTCAGCAGCGGCGTTTTGGCAGGCGCTCGATCTCGCCATCTCGTTCGGCCTGTCGTGCGTGCTGATCGCGCTGATGTTCAAGTATCTGCCCGACCGGGAGATCGAGTGGCGCGACACGTGGCTCGGCGCGGTGGTCACGTCCGCGCTGTTCATAGTGGGCAAGCACGGGATCGGCCTCTACCTCGGCCAGACGACGATCGCGTCGTCGTTCGGCGCGGCGGGCTCGGTGGTCGTGTTCATGATCTGGGTGTACTACGCGGCGCTGATCCTGCTGTTCGGCGCGGAGATCACCCAAGCCGTGGCCGACCGGCGCGGCGCTGCCGTACCGCCGAGCGAGCACGCCCGGCCCGCGAGCGGCTGACCGCCGTCGGCGCAGAGTCTCTCAGCTCGAAATGTAGTCGCCGCCGTTCGGGTGCAGCACCTGGCCCGTCATGTACGACGCGTCGGCCGACGCGAGGAACACGTAGCACGGCGCAACCTCGGAGGGTTGGCCGGCACGCCGCATCAACGTCTTCTTGCCGAACTCCGCGACGTGCTCGGCGTCGAACGAGGCCGGGATCAGCGGCGTCCAGATCGGCCCCGGCGCGACGCCGTTCACGCGAACTCGGCGGTCCACGAGCTGCGCCGCGAGGCTGCGTGTGAACGCGACGATCGCCCCCTTGGTCGCCGAATAGTCCACGAGGTGTGCGCTGCCCCGATACGCGGTCACCGACGTCGTGTTCACGATCGCTGCGCCATCCGGCATGTGCGGCAGCGCGGCCTGGGTGAACAGGAAATACGAGTAGACGTTCGTGCGGAACGTGGCGTCGAGCTGCTCGAGGCTGATCTTCTCCACGTCGTCGCGCGGCCATTGCGCGGCCGCGTTGTTGACGAGCACGTGGAGCTTGCGGCCGGCCGCCTTGTGGAACACCTCGAGCGCCTCGTCGGCGCATTCGGGGTCGCGGACGTCGCACGGAATGGGGACACAGGTGGCCCCGTAGGCCTCGACGAGCGCGGCGGTCTTCTCGGCGTCCCGCTGCTCGTCGAGATACACGATCCCCACCGCGGCGGCGCCTTCCGCCGCGAAGTGCACGGCCACGGCTCGGCCGATGCCGCTGTCGCCGCCGGTGATCAGCACGTTCTGGCCCGTGAGCCGCGACGCGCCGACGTAGCCTTCGCGGATGATCTCCGGCTCCGGATTCATCTCGTGCTCGCGTCCCGGCTGCCGGGATTGGTGCTGCGGCGGGAAGGGGCGTGCGTGGCGGTGCGTGTCGTGGTGTGGGTTGACGCTCATGCGTGCTCCTCGAAGTTGATCGCCATTTGCATCATCCGTGCCATGGCTCGCGCGCGCTCCCGCGGGCGAAGCGCGCCACCGGCTGGCACGGCGCTTGCTCGGTGTCCCTCGCGGAAACAGCGGCGACGCGGCCGCCGCGTCCGCGAGGCCGAGGAGCTGCGCCGGAGCGGGCCTCTCGATCCATCAGTTCTTGGATTCGCTTTTCAGATTTCGCGAACCCGTCGCGAGCCTTAAGACGAGCGAATCGAGCGTGACCGAAACCCCGAAGCCGATTCCGCCGAAGTCCGATCCCCTGATCGAGGAGCCCCAACGGACCCCGCCGCACGTGCCGGAGCTGCCGCCGCTGCACGATCCGGAGCCCCAGAGGGAGCGGACCCGCTCCTAGATCTCGATCTCGGTCGCGAGCACGACGACCCGCCGCGTGGGCATGCGGAAGAACTCCGCCGCCTGGGCGCTGCGCCGCTGCAAGTAGGCGAAGATGGCGGCCTTGAATCCCGCGATGCCGGGCCGCGGGATCGCCCGCACGAGGTGCCACCCCAGGAAGAACGTGCAGTCGGCGTCGACGATCCGGAGTCCCCGCTGCCGGGCGCCGCGCAGCGCCTCGGCCACGTCTGGCGTCTCCATGAAGCCGAACCGTGCGCGCACGGCGTGCACGTTCGGCTGGAGCTCCTCCACCCACGCGCGCGAGGCGCGGTCCTGGCGAGGCGTGCGCAGAATCTCGAGATGCAGGATCACGATGTGCTCGTGGCACACGTGGTTGTGCTCGAGGTTGCGGAGCAGCGCCGTCGGCACGAAGCCGCTGTGGCTCACGAGGAACACGGCCGTGCCGGGCACCCGCGTCGCCTCGCCGAGCAGCTTCGGCAGCTCCGTCCACGGCACGGCGCGCTGCTGGAGCTCGCGTCGCAAGCGCGCGCGGCCGTCGCGCCAGGTCACGAAGCCCCCGAACATCAGGAACGCGAGCAGCAGCGGCACCCAGCCGCCGCTCGGGATCTTGGTCGCGTTGCCGAGCACGAACGCGATGTCGAGGAGGATGAAGACGCCGAACAGGACCACGATCCGCCAAGTCGGCCAACGCCACGAGAGCTTCGCCACCACGGCGCCCATCACCGTGGTGATCGCCATCGTGCCTATCACGGCCGCGCCATAGGCGGAGGACAGCGCGTCGGACGACTCGAACACCAGCACGAAGCCGGTGACGGCGAGGAATAGGAACACGTTGACCGCCGGCACGTAGATCTGGCCCCGCTCGTCGGCCGAGGTTTGTAGGATTTGCACGCGCGGCAGGAGGTCGAGCTGCACGGCCTGGCGCGTCAGCGAGAACGCGCCCGAGATCGTGGCCTGCGACGCGATCACCGAGGCCGCGCTCGCGAGCAACAGGAAGAACGGCAGGATCGACGCGGGGGCGAGCGCGAAGAACGGATTCGCGATCGGCGCGTCGCTCTCCAGCATCAGCGCCCCCTGGCCGAAATAGTTGAGCAGGAGGCCGGGCCACACGAGCGCGAACCACGCGAGGCGCACGGGCGTTTTGCCGAAGTGGCCCATGTCGGCGTACAGCGCTTCGCCGCCCGTCAGCACCAGGAACACGGCGCCCAAGATCGACAACGACACGGTCGGATGCTGCGCCAGCATCGCGAGCCCGTAGCCGGGGAACAGCGCGGTGAGCACGACCGGCTGGCGGACGATCGCCATCACGCCGAGGATGCCGAGCGCCGTGAACCAGACCACCATGATCGGCCCGAACAACCCCCCGACGCGCGCGGTGCCGTGCCGCTGGAACATGAACAATCCGGCGACGATCAGCAGCGTGACCGGAATGACCGCCTCTGCGAAGTTCGGATTGAGCTGCTTCAAGCCTTCGACCGCGCTCAAGATCGTGACGGCGGGCGTGATCATGCCGTCGCAGTAGAACAGCGCCGTTCCGAGCGCCGCGAGCGCCAGGAACCGGCCGGCCCAGGCGCTCGTCGTGCCGAGCTTCTGCTGCACGAGCGCGAGCAGCGACAGGATGCCGCCTTCGCCCGCGTTGTCCGAGCGCAGGATCAGCACGATGTACTTGAGCGTGATGACCGTGAACAGGCTCCAGAAGATCAGCGACAGCACGCCGAGCACGGTGAAGTTGTCCGCGTCGCCGCCCGCGGCGGCGGTGGCCTCCTTCAACGCGTACAGCGGGCTCGTGCCGATGTCGCCGTAGACCACGCCGAGCGCGCCGAGCGTCGCGCGCGCCAAAGAAGTGTGCTCACTCCGAGTGGATGCCATGTGCTGACGACGTCGGGGGAGAGTAGCGGTCGCGGTTCTCGGGTTCGATCCGGGGGCTAACCTAAGCCGCGGATGAGTGGGCTGCGCGCGCGCGCGTTACTCGCGGTCGGCCGCAAGCAAGCGCCCATCGAAAAAGTCTCGATCATCAGCCGACCTCCAGGATCTGCACGACGCGGTTGCCGCACGCAGGATCGCGATCGCGCGCAGATTGTACTCGCGTGCGACGCGCGCGGCATCGGCAGTGCGTCACGCGGGGGGCATATTGCCGCCACCACTATCGTGCGACGACCCGCAGGCTATTCGCCGGGGCATCGCGCGATGAGCCCCGCGCATGGCGCCCGCGGCCGCGCCGGACGCCAACTGCCGTACAATTGCGGCTCGTCCCCTCGAGGAGCAGTCCCTTGGCCAAGATAGTGGGCGGCATCGCCACGTCGCACACGCCGACGATCGGTTTCGCGCTCGATACCGGCAAGCAGAAGGATCCCGTCTGGGCTCCCATCTTCGAGGGTTACAAACCCGTTCAGCAATGGCTCGCGGACAAGAAGCCCGACGTACTGTTCTTCATCTATAACGATCACGTCACGTCGTTTTTCTTCGATCACTACTCGCATTTCGCGCTCGGCGTCGGCGCCGAATTCCCGGTGGCGGACGAGGGCGGCGGGCCGCGCGCGCTGCCCCCTCTCAAGGGCCATCCGAAGCTCGCGCAGCACATCGCGACGGGGCTCGTCGCGGACGAGTTCGACCTGTCGTACTTCCAGGGCAAGGGGCTCGACCATGGCGCGTTCTCGCCGCTGTCGCTGCTCTGGCCGCACGAGCCGGACTGGCCGGGCGCCGTGGTGCCGCTCCAGGTTGGCGTGCTCGAGTTCCCGATTCCCACGGCGCGCCGCTGCTACAAGCTCGGCAAGGCGTTGCGTAAAGCGATCCTGAGCTACCCCGAGGATCTGAAGGTCGCGGTCGTCGGCACGGGCGGGCTCTCGCACCAGGTGCACGGCGAGCGTGCGGGCTTCAACAACACGCCGTGGGACAAGGAGTTCATGCAACTCCTCGAGAAGGATCCGGAGAAGCTCACCGACATCACGATCGCCGAATACGCGAAGCGCGGCGGCGTCGAGGGCGCGGAGGTGATCATGTGGCTGATCATGCGCGGTGCGCTCGCGCGCAAGGTCAAGAAGCTGCACGAGGCGTACTACCTGCCGTCGATGACGCCGATCGCGACGTTGATCTTCGAGGACGACTCGAGCGATTCCGTCGAGGAGACAGCCGAGCAATACCGGCGGCGCGTGGATCGCGAGCTCGACGGGGTCGAGAAGCTCGATGGCTCGTATCCGTTCACGCTCGACCGCAGTGTGAAAGCATTTCGGCTGAACGAGTTCCTGCACCGGCTCGTCGAGCCCGCGTTCCGCAAGCAGTTTCTCGCCGGCGCCGAACCGCTGTTCGAAGCGGCGGGCTTGCCGGAAGAGGAGCGCGACATGGTGCGGCGCCGCGACTGGCGTGCGTTGATCCGCTACGGCGTGATCTTCTTCCTGCTCGAGAAGCTCGGCGCGGTGATCGGCTCGACGAACCTGCACATCTATGCCGCGATGCGCGGCCAGTCGCTCGAGGACTTCCAGAAGACCCGCAACGCGCAGATGCTCTACTCGGTCGCGGGCAAGGACGAAGGCAAGAAGGACTGGGACAAGCCCGCGCGACCCTGACCAGGTCACCGCATGAAGGTCACGATACTCGACGACTACTTCGACACGCTGCGCACGCTGCCGTGCTTCGGGAAGCTCGCGGGACACGACGTCACGATCTGGAACGATCACCTTCAGGACACCGACCGGCTCGCCGAGCGCCTGCGCGACACGGAGGCGCTCGTGCTGATCCGCGAGCGCACGCAGATCCGCACGCCGCTACTCGAGAAGCTGCCGCGCTTGAAGCTCATCAGCCAGCGCAGCCAGTACCCGCACATCGACGTCGACACGTGCACGCGTTTGGGCATCGTGCTCTGCTCGAACATGCATGCCGACGCGCCGTCCTACGCCACCTGCGAGTTCACGTGGGGGCTCGTGCTCGCGGCGATGCGCCAGATCCCGCAGCAGATGGCATCGCTGCAAGCGGGCAAGTGGCAGATGGGCGTCGGCACTAGCCTCCACGGCAAGACCCTCGGCATCTACGGCTACGGCCGCATCGGTTCCGTGGTCGCGTCCTACGGCAAGGCGTTCGCGATGAACGTGCTCGTGTGGGCGCGCGAGCCTAGCCTCGCACGGGCGCGGGCCGACGGCTACGCGAGTGCGCGCAGCAAGGAGGCATTTTTCGAGGAGTGCGACGTGATCTCGCTGCACATGCGGCTCGTCGACGCGACGCGCGGCATCGTAAAGGAGAGCGATCTCGCGCGGATGAAGCCCACCGCGCTGCTCGTGAATACGAGCCGCGGACCGCTGATCGAGACCGGCGCGCTCGTGCGCGCGCTGCGCGCGGGGCGTCCCGGCATGGCGGCGGTGGACGTTTACGACAAGGAGCCGGTGCTCGACCCGAACGAGCCGCTGCTCACGCTACCGAACGTGGTCTGCACGCCGCACATCGCCTACGTATCGCGCGACGAGTACGAGATCCAGTTCAGCGACATCTTCGACCAGGTCGTCGCCTACGCGGCGGGCACCCCGATCAACGTGGTGAACACGAAGGTCCTCGAAAAATAGGGACATGCTCGATTTTCCGGAGACCCGCTAGAACGGCGCGTCAGGGCTGCCGGGACGGCGATTCGTCGAGCACGCGCGCGTTGCGCAGCAGCAGTGTCGCGAGCGCGCCGGCGAGCATGACTATGCCTAGGAAGATCAGGCCGCCGGCGAACCCGCCGGTCAGCTTCCGCACCAAGCCGACGGCGGCGGGTCCGACCAGCCCGCCGAACGACGCCATCATGTTGATCAGTGCGATGCCGCCCGCGGCCGCCGAGCCCGCGAGAAAGCGCGTGGGCAACGCCCAGAACGGCCCGCGTGTGCTGAGGTCGCCGATCGCGGCCACCGACAGCGCGATGATGGCCAGCACGGGCGAGACCAAGAACGCGCTCGCGCAGAACGCGACAGCCGCGATCGCGCTCGGAACCGCGACGTGCATGAGGCGCTCACCGCTTCGGTCCGAGCTCCGGCCGATCGCGACCATGCCCACGGCCGCGGCCGCGTAGGGAATGGCCACGATGAGCGTCGCCTGGACGCTCGTGAGCCCGCCCAGGCTCTTGACGATCTGATTGATCCAAAGCGTGAGCCCATAGCTGCAGGTTTGGCACGCGAACAGGATGACGCAGAGCAACCAGACCGTCGGGTGCAGCAGTGCGGCCTTCAGGCTGATGCCGTGACTCCGTTCCGCCGCCGTATGCTCGGCGCGCACCTTGCGGGACAGCCAGTCGCGCTGCTCGGCCGTGAGCCAACGCGCGTGCTCGGGCGCGTCGGTGAGGAAAAACAGCGCGACGATACCGAGCAGCACGGCCGGAACGCCCTCGAGCAGGAACAACCACTGCCAGCCCTTGAGGCCCTGCAAGCCGTCGAGCCCGATGATCGCTCCGCCGAGCGGTTGGCCGACGACGCTGGACAACGGGATGCCGAGCATGAACCACGACACCGCGCGCGCACGCTCCGCGCTCGGGAACCAATGCCCCAGGTAGTAGATGATCCCCGGCAGGAACCCGGCTTCGGCCGCGCCGAGCAGGAAGCGCAGAACGCCGAAGCTTAGCGGGCTGTGCGCGAACAGCATCGCGACGGACAGAATGCCCCAGGTGATCATGATTCGCGCGATCCAGCGGCGCGCGCCCACGCGCGCGAGGACCAGGTTGCTCGGCACCTCGCAGAACGCATACGCGACGAAGAACACGCCCGCGCCGAGACCGTACGTCCAGTCGTTGAGCCCGACGTCCGCGCGCATCGTAGTGAGCGCGTCGGCGATGCCGATGTTGACGCGGTCGATCCACGCGACGATGTAGAGCAGCAGCAGGAACGGCAGGAGGCGCCACGCGACCTTCGTGAGGGTTGCGCGGCCCAGCGCGGCGGCGGGCTCGGCGGTCTCGGACGGGACCGCTACGTCCCGCGGCGTGCTGATCACTTGGCGCGCTCCCCCTCGTTGGCGAGGGGCCATTGTCTGCTCGCGCGCCGCCGCACGGCAACCGTCGACCGCCGGCGGATGCGCTTCAGCCGCTGCGCCGTCCCGCGTGGCCGGCTGTCAGGGGGCGACTGGGTCGAGGTCGACGCCGGTCAGTTCCCGCTCACCGCGAGCCGATTGCGGACCTCGGCGACCTCGTGCGTCTGCGCGGCGAGACGCCCCGCGAGCTCCCTATCGTCGTTCGAAGCCACCACGCCGGTGAGCGTGACGATGTTGGTGCGTGTCGTCACGTCGATGCCCGCGGCCGCGAGCCGCGGCTCGCTGCGCAGATTCGCCCGCACGGCTGCTTCGAGCGACAGGTCGACGTCCGAGTGATTGTTGTCCACGGCGGCGGCGCGGCCCGCATCGACGACGATTTGGTTCTCGACGCGCGTCACGCCATTGATCCGGCTCGCGATCTGCTCCGCCTCGAGCCGCTCCGCGTCCGTATGGGCCGTGCCGCGCAGCGTGGCGACGCCGTGCTGGATCTGCGAGCTGAAGTTCGCGACCTGTACTTGCTGGCGCAATTGCGCCTGGACCTCCAGTCCGACCTGCGCGTCGCTGGGGGTGCCCTGGACGTGCTGCACCGGCGTAATGCCGGTGAGCGAGCCGACGGCGCGTCCCGAGCCTTCGAGCTGCGCGTTGACGGCGGGCGCGGCGAGCGCGAGCCCGGCGCCGACGACGATCAAGCATTTCGTGAGCATGGTTCTTCCTCCGTTCATAGCCCGATCTGGCAAACCCTCGTAAGCTAGCCCTGCAATCGTCGTGCCGAGTCCAGCCCCCGCGGCCGGAGCCGGCTTGCCGCGCGGCGCCGGCGGACAACTGTTGGCGTTTCGCGACGAGAGCGCGACAACAATTACAAGATTTGCAAGGCGCCGGGGTTGGCCGCGGCGCGAGGAGAAGATCCGTGGCAGTCGCTGCGTCCCCGGCGCCGGTACGCCGCTATCGGCATTACGACCTCGTGCTCGCGGGATTCGTCACCGTGCTCCTGTGCTCGAACCTGATCGGCACGGCGAAGGTCTCCGAGATCTCGTTGCCGTTCGCGCTGCCGCTCGTCGGCGCGACGCTCGTGTTCGGCGTCGGCAACATCTTCTTTCCGATCAGCTATATCTTCGGCGACGTGCTCACCGAGGTGTACGGCTACGCGCGCGCGCGGCGCGTGATTTGGGCCGGCTTCCTGGCGATGTTGTTCGCGACCGTGATGTCGCTCGTCGTGATCGGCCTGCCGGCGACGCCGAGCGAGCCGTTCAACGCCACGTTGCAGCCCGCGCTCGAGGTGGTGTTCGGCAACACGTGGCGGATAGTACTGGCGTCGATCATCGGGTTCTGGGCCGGCGACTTCGTCAACGCCTACGTGCTCGCGCGCATGAAGGTCTGGACCAAGGGACGGTGGCTCTGGACGCGCACGATCGGCTCGACGATCGTCGGCCAGGCCGTCGACAGCGTGATCTTCTATCCGATCGCGTTCTTCGGCATCTGGCAGGGCGAGACGCTCGTCCGCACGATCGCGTTCAACTGGTCCTTCAAGGTCTTGGTCGAGATAGTCCTGACGCCGGCTACCTACGCGATCATCGGCTGGCTCAAGCGTCACGAGCACGAGGACCACTACGACGTGAGCACGAACTTCACGCCGTTCTCCCTCAAAGACTGATCCGCGCGTTGTGCTAGGGTCTGACCCCCGGGGAGCTGACCCAAGAGGTCTGGCACCAGCGTTTGACCGGGGGGTCTGACCCTAATTAGCTAGAGGACGTTTCATGAGCTCCGGAGCCGCCAAAGTCGACGCCGACACGGTCGTCACGTTTCACTACAGCTTGCGCGATCGCGAGTCGGCCGACGAGCTCATCGAAAGCTCTACGGGCAAGGAGCCCGTGGTCTACATGCACGGCCACGCGAACATCGTGCCGGGGCTCGAGGAGCAGATGTCCGGCAAGCAGGCCGGCGACAAGTTCACGGCCACGGTCCCGCCCGAGCAGGCCTACGGCCTGCGCGACCCGAATGCCGTGCAGCGCGTGCCGATCAAGCACCTCGTGAACGCCGGCAAGCTCGTGGCGGGTCAGACGGTGGCCGTGAACACGCACCAGGGCGCCCGGCAGGCGCTCGTGGTCAAAGTGGGCCATTTCAACGTCGACCTCGATCTGAACCACCCGCTCGCGGGGAAGACGCTCGTGTTCGACATCGAGATCGTCGGCGTGCGCGCCGCCACGCCCGAGGAGCTCGAGCACGGCCACGCGCACGGCCCCGACGGTCATGGCCACGACCACGACCACGACCATGACCATGACCATGACCATGACCATGACCATGAGCACGGCGAGCACGGTCACCGCCACGACTAGGGCGCGTCTTTTGGGCCGCGACCAGGTGCGGTGCCGTTCCCTCGCGTCAACCTCCGCCCGAGTCGTGCGTCTATGCTCACTAGGGGCGGTCGTCGCCTCGCGGTAACCTCGGCAGATGGTCGGCGAACGGGCGGTCATAGCGGCAAATCGATTCGGGCTCGGCGCGCGTGCCGGCGAGCTGCCGGTCGTCGACCGCGATCCGGCCCGCTGGCTGCTGGACCAGCTCGACCGCGGCCCGCCGCCGCAGGTCGCGACGCTGTCGGGGTCCGCGGACATCCTGCGCGACGTGCAGGATCAGCAGCGCGAGGTGCGCGCCGCTCGCCAGTCCGGCGACGCGCAAGCCGCGCAGGCCGCGCAGCGCGCCAATCGCACGATGTTTCGCGACCACTTCGTCGAGCACGCCACCGCCCGCTACGAAATCGCGGCCGTCACGGACGCGCCGTTTCGCGAGCGCCTCGTGCTGTTCTGGTCGAACCACTTCGCCGTGTCCGCCGACAAGCCGCCGCTGCCGGCGCTCGCCGGCACGCTCGAGAACGAGGCGATCCGGCCGCACGTGACCGGCAAGTTCGTCGACATGCTGCTCGCCGTGGAGAAGCATCCCGCGATGCTCATGTATCTCGACAACCAGACGTCGATGGGCCCGAATTCGCCCGCGGCGCGGATGGCCGCGCGCCGCGGCCGCGATCTCGGGCTCAACGAGAATCTCGCGCGCGAGATCCTGGAGCTGCACACGCTCGGGGTCGACGGCGGCTACACGCAGCAGGACGTGACGACGTTCGCCAAGGTGATCACCGGTTGGTCGATCGGCGGCGGGCCCGGGCCGTCCCGGGGACTGGCAGAGGGCGGCGCCGTCGGCGAGTTCCAGTTCCGGCCCATGATGCACGAGCCCGGCGCGAAGACGTTGCTCGGCAAAACCTACCGCGAGGGCGACGTGGCGGAGGGCGAGCGTGTGCTGCGTGACCTCGCGGCGCACCCGTCGACCGCCCGCTTCGTCGCGCGCAAGCTCGCGCGGCAGTTCGCGGGCGACGACCCGGCGCCCGAGCTCGTCGAGCGGCTGCGCGCGTCGTTCGCGAAGACGGGCGGCGACTTGGGCGCGCTCTATCGCGTGCTCGTGGAATCGCCCGAGCCGTGGACGGCGTCCGCGCAGAAGTTCAAGTCGCCGCAGGACTTCATGATCTCCACCTACCGCGCGTTCGGCCAGCGACCGGACAAGCCGCAGCAGATGATCGCGTTCCTCGACCAGCTCGGTCAGCGCCCTTACACGCCGGGATCGCCCGCCGGCTTTCCCGACGTCGACGCGCAGTGGGACAGCGGCGCCGCGCTGCTGAAGCGTATCGACTGGGCCACGGCCGTCGGGCGGTTCGTCGGCGACCGCGTGAACCCCGCGACCCTCGCCTCCGACCTGCTCGGCCCCACGCTCACCGACCACACGCGCACCGCGATCGCCCGCGCGGCGAGCGCGGCGCAAGGGCTCACGCTGCTGCTCTCGAGCCCCGAGTTCCAGAGGAGATGACCATGCTCACGCGCCGGTCGTTGCTCTCTCGCGCGACGTGCGTCGCGGCTGCCGCCGCGCTGCCGCGCCTCGTGCTCGCCGATCATCCGGGCGACGCGCGGCTCGTGTTCGTGATCCTGCGCGGCGCGCTCGACGGTCTCGCCGCGGCGCCGCCGTACGGCGAGCCGCGTTACGCGGCGCTGCGCGGCGAGCTCGCGCTCGCGTCGCCGACGTCGAGCGGCGGCGCGCTCAAGCTCGACGGATTGTTCGCGCTGCATCCGTCGCTCAAGAACCTGCACGCGCTCTACGGCTCGGGCGA